>NZ_MNBL01000054.1 GCF_001879695.1 Nioella sediminis | reverse complement strand
GTCGCCGCCACTCTGGCCGACCGGCTGCGCGAAGCGGGCCATCCCGTGACGCTGGTCACCCCCGGCGACGCCTTCGCACGCACCAAATCGGGCTTTGTCCTGCCGCCCGAGAGGGGCCGGGAAGGCTATGACCAACTGCTGCGCACGCTGGCCGAGGCGGGCAGCCTGCCCACCCGCATCACGCATCTGTGGCTGCTGACCCAAGGCGAACATCACCGCCCGGGGTCGAGCTTCTTCCACCGGATGCAGGAACAGGGGTTCTGGTCGCTCTTCTACCTCGCGCAGGCCTGGGCCGATGAAGGGCAGGGGCCGCTGCATATCGACGTGGTCACGAACGGTGCCGCGCAGGTCCGCAGCGAACCGCTGCCTTACCCGTCGAAAGCCACCATCATGGGGCCTGCCCGCGTGATCCCGCGCGAATTCCCCGGTGTCTCGGTGGCCGTTCTGGACGTCGACCGGCCCGACCCCGCGCCGGTGCTGGAGGAGATGCTGTCGGACCCCGATAGCCGTATCGCCGCGATCCGCGCGGGCAAGCGGTTCGAACAGGGGTGGAAGCGCGTGGATCTGCCCGAGGCCGACACGCTCGATATCCGCGAAGGTGCAACCGTGCTGCTGACCGGCGGTTATGGCGGTATCGGCACAAGCGTGGCCGAAGAGCTGATCCGCCGCCACAAGGCGAGGATTGTCCTCGTTTCCCGCACCGGCCTGCCGCCGCGCGACCGCTGGCAGAGCCTGCTGAAAAACGCCGCGCCCACGGACCGCACCGCCGCCCGCATCCGGGCCGTCGAAAGGCTGGAAGCCGCCGGGGGCGCGGTTCTGCCGCTCGCTGCCGATGTCTCCAACGTCGAGGACATGCGCGCCGCCGTGGCAAAGGCCGAGGCGACGTTTGGCCCAATCAATGGCGTGATTCATGCCGCTGGCGTCATCGACGACGCGCCCATGCTTGCGAAGACGCCCACCAGTATCGAAGAGGTCTTCACGCCCAAGATCCACGGCACGCAGGTTCTGGATACGCTCTTCCCCGATGGCACGCTTGACTGGATGGTGCTCTTCTCCTCCAGCTCCACCGCGACCGCACCTGCGGGGCAGGTGGATTACGTGGCCGCAAACGACTACCTCAACGCCTTTGCCAAATCGCGCAGCGGTGGCAAGACGCGGGTGCTGGCCATCGACTGGGGCATCTGGTCGGGTGTGGGCATGGCCGCCGAGGCGATGCAGGCACGCGAGGCCGAACCGCCCGCGCCGGTGCCCGTCACGCTGCCCTTGCTGGATACCGCAGGGTTCGACGCCGATGGCAATCGCCGGTTCGCGGCCCATTGGCGCCCCGAAAGCCGGTGGGTGCTGGACCAGCACCGCACAGGTGCTGGTGACGCTCTGCTGCCCGGCACCGGTTATCTGGAACTGGTGGCAGAAGCCTTGGAAGGGCAGGGCGAGGACCGCCCCTTCGAGATCCGCGACCTGTGGTTCCTGCGCCCCCTGCGCACCGAAGATGGCCAGACCACGCGCATCCGCCTGACCCTGCCGCGCAGCGATCAGGGCTACGGGCTCCGCGTCGAAAGCGCGCCGGAAGGTGCGGGGTGGGACGTGAATGCCGAGGCCGATATCCGCATTCTGCCGATGGACCCGCCCGCACGGCTGGATATCCCGGCGCTGGAGGCCCGGATGGGTGAACCGATGCGCGCCGAGGCGGGCCAAAGCCTGACCTCCCCGCAGGAGGCGCATCTGCGCTTCGGTCCCGGCTGGCGGGTGCTGCGCGAAACCCGGATGGGGCAGGGCGAGGGGTTGGCGCGCCTGTCGCTCGACAGTCACGATCCCCGCTGGCGCCTGCCGCCGGGGATGGTCGATCTGGCCACCGGATGGGCGATGGAGCTGATCGAGGGCTACCGCCCCGATGCGCTGTGGGTGCCGGTCAACTATGCCTCGGTGAAGGTGTTCAAAGCACTGCCGTCCGACGTGGTGTCTTACGTCCGCAACGCCGGTGACAACCGCGCCTCGGACCAGACCGCAAGCTTTAACATCACCCTCGCGGCCCCGGATGGCACCGTCTGCGTGGAGATCGCGGGCTTCACCATCCGCCGCCTCGTGGGCAACATCGCCTTCGCCGCCGCGCCCGCGAAACAGGCCGAGGCAGAAGGCCCGCGCCCGCTGTCGCCTGCAGAGGAACGGCTGCGCCACAACATCGCTCAGGGCATCCGCCCCGAAGAGGGCGCGGAAGCATTCCTGAAGGGGCTGGCGAGCCCGCTGCCGCAGGTGCTGATTTCCTCGCTCGACCTCGACGCGCTGATCGCGCAGGCGGGCACCGAGACCGAGGAGGCGCAGGCGAGCCACGGGTTCGAGCGACCGGAACTTGACAGCGACTTCGTTGAGCCCGAAGGCCCCATCGAGGAAACGCTTGCCGGGTTCTGGCGCGACCTTCTGGGCGTGGCGCAAGTCGGGGCCGAGGACAGTTTCTTCGACCTCGGCGGGCATTCCCTGATCGCCGTTCGGCTCTTTGCCATGGTCAAGAAGACCTGGGCGGTGGACTTCCCCATTTCCGTCCTGTTCGAGGCCCCTACGATCCGCAAGATCGCCGGTCTGGTCGAGGCACAGGGGATCAGCGCGAAGGCAGGCGAAGACGCCCCGAAACGTGAAGAACCTGCCCGCCGCTTCACACATCTGGTACCCATGCATCAGGGCGAAGGCGGTCCGAAAACGCCCTTCTTCCTCGTCGCGGGCATGTTCGGCAACGTGCTGAACCTGCGCCATCTTGCGCATCTTCTGGGCCATGACCGGCCCTTCTACGGGATGCAGGCCAAGGGGCTGTTTGGTGAGGACGAACCGCACCGCTCGGTGAAAGAGGCCGCGCGCGATTACATCGCCGAGATCCGGCAGGTGCAGCCGCATGGACCCTATATGCTGGGCGGTTTCTCGGGCGGTGGCATCACCGCCTATGAGATCGCGCAGCAGCTGACGGCTGAAGGTGAGGAGGTGGCCGCGTTGATCATGCTCGACACGCCCCTGCCGCAACGCCGGGAGCTGACGCGCGCCGACCGCATCGCCATCCAGATGCAGGAGCTGAAAGCGGGCGGCTTTGCCTACCCGTTCACATGGCTCGCCCGCCGCATCCGGTGGGAAGTCGCCAAGCGTCGCCAGAAGCAGGACGATGCGGGCGAAAGCCCCGTGTTCCACAATGCCGCCATTGAGGCCGCTTTCTTGGAATCGGTTGCCAGCTACCATTTGCAACCATGGCACGGGCCGCTGACGCTGTTCCGTCCGCCGCTGGTGGGCAAGTGGCAGGTGGGCGACGGGCGACTGGTCAATTCCGAACGCGCCTACGTGACCCATGACAATGACTGGACCGAATGGGCGCCCGAGTTGCAGGTTTTCGAAGTGCCGGGGGACCACGATTCCATGGTGCTGGAGCCCAATGTGCGGGTGCTGGCCGCGCGGATGGGCAAGGTAATCGAGGCCGCCGACCGTGCGCGACTGGTGGCGCAGGCATGGGAGGGCAGCCATGCCGCCGAGTGACCCGAAACTGCTGACCGTGGTGCTGAACTGGCGCACCGCCGACATGACCCTGCGCGCCGCCGAGACCGCTCTGCGGGAAATGGAGGGCATCGGGGGAGAGCTGCTGCTCGTCGACAACGATTCCCGCGATGGTTCCTTCGAGACCATGACCCGCGTGGTCGAGGACCGCGCTTGGCCCCGCACCCGCGTGATCGACGCAGGCCGCAATGGCGGCTTCGGAGCGGGCAACAACGTGGGCATCCGCGCGGGACTCTCGGACGGCAGCCGCCCGGACTATGTCTATATCCTGAACTCCGACGCTTTCCCCGATACGGGCGCGATCCGCGCCCTGCTGGATCATCTGCAGACGCATCCCGAAACGGGCTTCGCCGGCAGCTACATCCACGGGCCCGAGGGCGAGCCGCATCTGACCACCTTCCGCTTTCCCTCGATCGCGAGCGAATTCGAAGGGGCCGTGCGCCTCGGCCCGATCAGCCGCTGGCTGCGCAACCGGGCGGTGCCGGTGCCGATCCCGGAGCAGACCGCGCGGGTCGACTGGCTGGCGGGCGCGAGCCTGATGATGCGGATGGAGGTTCTGGAGGAAATCGGCCTCTTCGATGAGACGTTTTTCCTCTATTTCGAGGAAACCGACCTCTGCCGTCGCGCGAAGAACGCAGGGTATCCAACGGATTTCGTTCGGGAAAGCTCCGTCACGCATATCGGGTCTGCCTCGACCGGCATGAAGGAATGGCAGGAGGTTCCGGGCTACTGGTTCGACTCGCGCCGCCACTATTTCGAAAAGTCCCATGGCCGCGCCTATGCGCGTCTGGCCACGGCGGCCCATGTCGCGGGCGGTCTGCTGCACCGGCTGCGTTGCCTGCTGAGGGGCCGCAAGCCCGCCGACCCGCCGCGCTTCCTGCGCAGCCTGATTTCACACGAGTTTTCAGCGCCCCGACCCGGGGCCACACGCGGCGGCGACCGCGCCGCCCGCCTGACCGGAGGTTGATCCATGTCCCTGTTTTCCTCGATTGTCATCGGTCATGATACGCTGGCACTGAACTGCGCGAAAATGCTGGCGGGTGCAGGCCACCCAATCCGCGCCGTGATCACGCGCTGCCCCGACTTCCGGGCCTGGGCCGAGGCGGAAGGCGTGACGCTGATCGCACCGGGTAGCGGGTTGAAGGACCGGCTGCAGGGAGTTGAATTCGAATGGATTTTGTCCATTGCGAACCTCGATATCCTCCCCGCTGACCTGCTGTCCATGGCCGCCAAGGGCGCTGTCAATTTCCACGACGGGCCGCTGCCCGCCTATGCCGGGCTCAACGCCCCGGTCTGGGCGTTGCTGAAGGGTGAAACCACCCATGGCATCACCTGGCACCGCATCGCGGGCGGCGTGGACGAGGGCAATATCCTGGCGCAGCGCCGCATCGACATCGCGCCGGGGGAAACCGCACTGACGCTTAACACCAAGTGCTACGCCGCCGCGCTGGACAGTTTCGGCGAGGTGATCGCGGCGCTTTCCGAGGGGCGCGCTGAGGGCACGGCGCAGGACCTGTCGCGCCGCAGCTACTTTGCCCGCGACGCACGGCCCGAAGCGGCGGCCCTTCTGGATTTTTCCAGATCAGCCAATGAGATCGCGGCCATTGTCCATGCACTGGATCATGGCGGATACTGGAACCCGCTGGCCTGCCCGAAACTCGACACCGGCAGCGAGATTCTGCTGGTCGGCAGCGCGGAGCCGGTCGAGGGCACAGGCGCGCCCGGCGAGGTTCTGGAGGTCACCGGCGGCACCGCGACCGTGGCCGTTCCCGGCGGCGCCGTGAGGCTGGGCGAGATGCGCTCCGTCGACGGAGCGCCCGTGATCCTTTCCGATCACCTTGCCGCAGGCACCCGCCTGCCGATGACACAGGACCGCGCCGCCATCAGCGCCGCCATCACCGCCGCCGCCCCTGCGGAAGGGTTCTGGCGCAAGCGGCTCGTTGCCATGCAGCCTGCAACCTTCACCTTCCACCCTGGATCGGGTGAGGGGAAAGCGGCCCGTCGGGTCGCGCTCCCCTCCACGCTCGACGTGGTGCAGGTTCTGGCCCGGTTCGCGCTGCTCGCCCTGCGCAAGGGCGAGGGCGGGGCGGTCGACGTCGCGCTTGGCCTGCCGGTTGGATGCCCCGGCTTCCTGTCTTCCTGGGTGCCCGTCGCGATCGACCCAGAGGGTCCAGTTGCTGAGGCCGAGTCGCGCTTTGCCGCCCGCCTTGACGAAGCCCGCGCCAAGGGGCCTTTCGCGGCTGACCTTCCCGCGCGCATTCCCGGCCTGTCCGGGCTGCCCATCCCCGATTTCGCCATTGGCGATGTGCACGGCGCGGCGCTCTGCCTGTCCGAGGACGGCCAGACGCTCACCGCCGATGCCGCCCGCGTCACGGCCCAAGAACTCGACCTCATCGCCGCGCGGTTACAGCATGTGCTGCAGGCCGATCCCGCCACGCCGGTGGCGGAGCTGTCCATCGTGCCCGACTGCGAACGGCAGAAGCTGATCCATGACTGGAACGCGACGGATGCGGACTACGACCGCGCCTGCTGCATCCACCAGATGTTCGAGGTGCAGGCCGCGAAGACCCCCGACGCCACGGCCCTGATCTTCGAGGGCGAACGCCTGTCTTACGCCGCGCTCAACGCCCGAGCCAACCGGGTGGCCCATGCGCTGGCCGGGATGGGGGTGCGCCGGGGCGATCTGGTGGGGCTGCATGTCCGTCGCTCTGCCGATCTGCTGATCGGGGCCATTGCCATTCACAAGGCGGGCGGGGCCTATGTGCCGCTCGACCCCGATTACCCGGCGGATCGGGTCGCGCTTTATGTCGAGGACAGCGGCGCCAGGGTGATCCTGACCGAGGCCGCGCTGACCCCGCATTTGCCGCCCCACAAGGCGCAAGTGCTGGAAATCGACCGCGACCCGCGCATTGCCGCCGCGCCGGAGACCAACCCCGATAGCGGCGTGACGCCGGAGGATCTGGCCTATTTGATCTACACCTCCGGCTCCACCGGCCGGCCCAAGGGCGTGATGATCGAGCATCGCAATGTCTCGAACTTCTTTACCGGGATGGATGCGCGCATCGACCACGAGACCGGGGGCGTCTGGCTGGCCGTGACCAGCCTGTCCTTCGACATCTCGGTGCTGGAGCTCTTCTGGACCCTCGCGCGGGGCTTCACCGTCGTCATCTCGGGCGATGAAAACCGCACGCTCGTCAGCAATGGCCGCATTGGCCAGACGGGCAGGGGGATGGAGTTCAGCCTCTTCTACTGGGGCAATGACGATGGCGTCGGCCGTGACAAGTACACGATGCTGCTGGAAGGGGCGAAGTTTGCCGATCAGAACGGGTTCTGCGCGGTCTGGACGCCGGAACGCCATTTCCACGCCTTTGGCGGGCCCTATCCGAACCCCTCCGTGACCGGGGCCGCCGTGGCTGCGGTGACGAAGAATATCGGTGTGCGCTCGGGCTCTGTCGTGGCGCCGCTTCACCACCCGGCGCGGATCGCCGAGGAATGGGCGGTGATCGACAACCTGACGAACGGGCGCGCGGCGCTTGGCATCGCCAGCGGATGGCAGCCGCATGATTTCGTGCTGCGCCCGGAAAACACCCCGCCCAACAACAAGCCCGCCATGTATGAGGCCATCAACACCCTGCGCGCGCTCTGGCGTGGCGAGGAGGTGGCCTTCCCCATGGCTGACGGGACCGAGCACAAGGTGCTGACGCAACCGCGCCCGGTGTCCAAGGAACTGGCGATCTGGGTGACGACGGCGGGCAACCCCGACACCTGGCGCGAGGCCGGAGAGATCGGCGCCAACGTGCTGACCCATCTTCTGGGCCAGTCGATTGACGAGGTGGGCGAGAAGATCAAGATCTACCACGACGCCCTGCGCGACGGTGGCCGCGACCCTGCCAATCACACCGTCACGCTGATGCTGCATTCCTACCTGGCCAGTGACCGCGATCAGGCGCGCGAGGTCGCCCGTGGTCCGATGAAGGATTACCTGCGCTCGGCGGCGGGTCTGATCAAGCAATTTGCCTGGGCCTTCCCCGCTTTCAAGAAGCCCAAGGGCGTGAACAATCCGATGCAGCTCGACCTCGGTATCCTGTCGGAGGAGGAGCTGGAGGCGATCCTCGACTTCGCCTTCGAGCGGTATTTCAACGATAGCGGCCTGTTCGGCACGGTGGAAGACGCGCTGGATCGAGTCGAACAGCTCAAGCGTATCGGCGTCGACGAGATCGCCTGCCTGATCGACTACGGGATCGAGCGGCAGAAGGTTCTGGATGGTCTGCGCCCCATTGCCGAGGTGCTGAAACGCGCAAACCAGGGGGATGCGCTGGCGGAGGACGATTTCTCGATCGCCGCGCAGATCATCCGCCACGGGGTAACGCATCTGCAATGCACGCCATCGATGGCGCGGATGCTGGTGGGCAATGACGAGGCGAAGATGGCGCTGGCCCGTGTGAAACACCTGATGGTGGGCGGTGAAGCCCTGCCCGGATCGCTGGTGGCAGAGCTTCAGGCCGCGACGGATGCCCATATCGAGAACATGTACGGCCCCACGGAAACCACGATCTGGTCCACGACCCAGACCGCCACAGGCGGCGAGGGGATCACCGGCGTCGGCACGCCGATTGCCAACACGCAGGTCTATGTGCTCGACGAGGCGATGCAGCCGGTGCCGATTGGCGTGCCGGGCGAGTTGTTCATCGGCGGTGAGGGCGTGGCGCGCGGCTACTGGCAGCGGCCCGACCTGACGGCGGAACGGTTCCTTGACGATCCGTTCAAACCGGGCAACCGCGTCTACCGCACGGGCGATCTTGTGCGCTGGCGGGCTGATGGCGGGCTCGATTTCCTCGGTCGCGCCGATCACCAGATCAAGCTGCGCGGCTACCGGATCGAGATGGGAGAGATCGAGACCCAGATCGACGCGGTTCCGGGCGTGCGCCAGTCCGTGGTGATCCCGCGCGAGGATACGCCGGGCAACCTGCAACTGGTGGGCTACTACCTGGAAACCGCGCCGGTCGATCCGGCGGCGATCCGCGATCACCTGGCGGCGGAACTGCCCGCCCATATGGTGCCCGCGCATGTCGTCCGGCTCGACGCTTTCCCGCTCACGCCCAACAAGAAGATCGACCGAAAGGCGCTGCCCGCTCCCCCCGCGCGCGCGGCCACGCCCTCAAACGTCACGCCGATCAACACCAAGGCCAGCACCGCTGGACGCATCGCCGCGATCTGGACGAAGATCCTCGGCGTCGAGGGCATCGGCCCGCAGGATCATTTCTTCGACCTTGGCGGGCATTCGCTGCTGGCGGTGCAGGCGCATCGAGAAATCAAGGCCGAGCTTGGCGCCGAGCGGCTTTCGATCACCGATATTTTCCGCTTCCCCGTGCTGTCGGCATTGGCGGAGGAGGTCGACCGGCTGACCCGGGGCGAGCAGCAGGAACCGGACCCGCAGGGTCCGCTCCCGTCACCCGAACGCGCGATCAATCGCGCCGAGGCCATGTCGCGCCGCCGCCAGATGCGCGCGGCCCGGATGGGGAGGGGATAGGCCATGTTTCGTGATCTCATCGAAAGCGGCTGGCGTGGCGGAACGCTTGGCTATGGCGAGACCCATGCCGGGGAGGCCCATGACTTCTGGCCCGGGGAATCCCGCGCCATGGTCCGTGCGACCCCGGCCCGTCAGGCTGAATTCGCCGCTGGCCGCGCCGCTGCGCGTCATGCGCTTCGCGTAATCGGCATGGTTCCCTATGCGATCCCAATGGGGACCGACCGTGCGCCGGTCTGGCCCAATGGCGTGGTCGGGTCCATCACCCATCACGAAGGGCGCTGCATCGCGGTTGTTGCGCGCCGGTCCTCGCTGTCCGGGCTTGGTCTGGATCTTGCAGCGCTGGACCCGCTTGCCGAGGATCTGTGGCCGACCGTGTTGACTGACAATGATTGTAACTGGCTGTCAGATCAGCAAAAATCCCTGCAAGGTGGCTATGCGCAGATGATCTTTTCGGCCAAGGAAGCGACCTACAAGGCGCTCTATCCGCTGTCTCGTCGGATCGTGGGATTCGATGCGATGGACATCGCCCCGGATCTTGCCCGCAACCGTTTTACCGCCACGCTGCGCATTCCCTTTGGCCCGCATCGCGCGGGCCGACGGCTGGAAGGGCAGCTTTTCTGCCGTGACGGGCTGATCTGCACGCTCATGGCACTGCCGCTGTCAACGGAATATGGCGGGAATGTGGCGCGGAATGCCGATTTGGAAATGGAGTGTTTCCAGACCGAAACGGCCTAGTCCTTGGAAATTTGACGAAAAATCACCTAGAATGGGGCGAGGATATGGCAACGCGGGGGCGGTTGCCGCCTCAATTGCAAAGCCCGGTCTCCCGGGAAGCACTCTCCAGCCTGCCATCCGGCACCTGATAAATCGAACCGAAAGGACTGCCCCCCATGGGTCCGATCACATCAATCTGGGATATCCCGCGCATCCTGCTTCGCCGCATCTGGGTGGTCTTGCTGATTTTGGTCGTGGGGTTGCCGTCCGTTGTGCTCTACGCGCTCAGCCAGCCTCGGGTCTACGAGGCGACGGCGGTCGTGCAGATCGAAGCGGCGCAGGTTGTGGAACGGCTGACCAGCCAGACAGGTGGCGGGGCCGCAGGCGGCACGCTCAACCCCAATAGCGAGCTGGAGCTGATCGAACAGCAGCTGATGTCGCGCGATCATATCATGACGGTTCTGGACGAGTTCGGCATCTTCTCGGGCATCCCGTCGATCACCGAACGCGTCGCGCTGGTGCGCCAGTCTGTCCAGATCATCGAGCTGATCGACCCCGAGCAGGCCTGGCGTCCCGAGGTGCAGCCTTCCGGGCTGGTGATCACGGTGCGCCTGTCCGACCCGGATATCGCGGCGGCCATCGCCAATCGCTTCCTCGACCGGGTGCTCGAAGAGGCGCAGGAACGGACTTCGGGCCGGACCGCGCGCACGCTGGAATTTCTCGAAGCCGAAGAGGCGCGACTGACCGCTGAAATCGAAGAGCTGGAGTTTGCCTATTCCGAGTTCCGGCAGGCCAATTCAGCGGCTCTGCCCGCTGCCATTGCATCGCAGCGTACCCAATTGTCCCGGTTGGAGGAAAGCCGGATCAATATCGAGGAACAGATCATCGAGCTGGAAAGCGAAAGCGGGCGGTTGCTGGCCGAGGCCCGGTTGCGGCAGCAGGAATTGCTCAACCAACGTTTGCAGCTTGTGAATGACGCTATTGCCGAGATCGAGGCGGTTCTGCTTGCCGCCCCGGAAGTGGAGCGCCAGACCCATGTTTTCGACCGCCAGCTTGAACAGCTTCAGGGCGAATTGAGCGTCATCACCGAACGCCGCGCGCAGGCGGCCATGAACCAGCTTCTGGAAACCCGCAATCAGGCGGAGCGTTTCGAAGTTCTGGAAACCGCCATTCCGCCCGAATACCCGGTATCGACCAGCCGCAAGAAACTGGCCATGGCCGGGGGGATGCTGGTGGTGTTCCTTGCCGCCGCTGCGGCGCTTTTGCTGGAGATCCTTGACGGACGTCTGCGCAGCGCCCGTCAGTTCGAGCGAGAGCTTGGCGTGCAACCGGTTGTCGTGATCCCCAATCTGCGCAGCCAAGGCAAGGTGCGCCGGGGCCGCGTTCTCTGGATCGGACTGCTGACTGCCGCGGTGGTCGGTGTGGTTGGTCTGGTGCGAGGCTGGTGGCGCGCGATTGCGGACCGCCTGCCTCAGGCGCAGGGACAGGAACTGGCGGTTGTCATGCGGCGCACGACGCGCGACTGATCAGCCGCCATAGCCATAGCCGGGATCTTCGTCGAGCTCGGCCTTGTTCATCACCACCCCCAATATCGGCAGTTCGTCGCCGAGACGACGCTGCACCTCGCGCACATCGCGCGCGCGGGTTTCGCCGCCACCCACGACAAGCAGAACGCAGTCGATATGCGGGCGGAAGGCCAGCACGTCATCCATGGCAAGGGCGGGGGGCAGATCGTAGAGGACCAGGTCGGCGCCGAGCTCCTCCTGCATGCGCGTCAAGACCTCGGTCGTCGTCGGGTTTTGCAACAGCTCCGCAGCATAGGGATCGGTCCGGCCATTGACGCCAAGCGCCAGCTTGTCACCGATATTGAGCATATTGGGCGCGAAGGTTGACAGGTAGGTTGCGGTGTCGATCTCGCCGCGCAGGAAATCCGCCGTGGCAGGCATGTCGCGCAGCCCGAGGATGCGGGCCAGTCCGGGGCGGCGCAGGTCCATGTCAATCAGCGCGGTCCGCAGATCCGACAGGCGTGACAGGCTGATCGCGAGGTTGATGGCGGTGAAGCTTTTGCCATTGCCGGGATTGGGCGAGGTGATGCCGATCCGGCTCCAGCCGTGGTCCCGCATGGCCTGCACGATCCGGGTGCGCAGCACGTCAAAGGCCCCGTGTGCCGGGTCGTGGCGACTTGCGGTGATCACAAGGTTACGGTCAAGCCGCGCCGGTTCTACGGGAATGCGCGGCAGGCGATCCCATATATCGCTGCTGTTCGAGCGGGCAGACGGCGTCGGGGCAGGGGCCTGGGGTTCGGAGTCATCCGCCTCATTGTCCTGCTCCATCGGACGGTCGGCGGTCAGCGCCTCACGCAGCCGCCGTTCCAACGCCCGGCGGCGCCGGTCGCTGTCGCTCAGCCCGTCATCGGGGCCGGTATTGAGGCGGTTGCTGCTCATTCTCACTCAGGTCCTGTTCTTGGCCGGTGTCCCGGCGCTTCTCGTTATATAGGGCAAGTTTGGCACAATTAAGCCCCCGGGCAGGCCCAGGTCAGACACCGAACAGTGCCTTTGCATCGAGGGCACGGGTCACGAATGCCTCCCGATCCGCTTCCGGCTGCCAGCCCAGAACCCGCTTGGGCAGGCTGTTGTCGAACCGCGCCAGATGCGCCCGCGACTTCCAGTCGGCAAGCGAGGGGCGCACCGCGTTGCGGCGGCCAAGCGCGTAGCGTTTCAGCGCGTATTTCACCCCGTCGGCCATCCACATCGCCGTCAGGTTGCCGGAACTGACCCGCATCCGCGCGCCAAGCCGGTCATGGATGGCATCGAAATAGTCGCGGCCTGTCAGCAGATGCTCCCCGGTCAGGTTGAAGCTGCGCCCGATCGCGCCGTCCCGCTCCATCATCGCGATCAGCCCGTCCGACAGGTCATCGGCCAGCACGAAGGGTAGGATGTTGCGCCCGTTGCCCCAGAGCTTGACTGCGCCCGCCCCGTGCCATCGCCCGATGCCCCAATGCTGCAAGGGTCCGTCGCCGCCCACCACGATACCGGGGCGCGCGATGACCAGCGGCAGCCCGTCCTGCCGGTGCATCCGCATCAGCCGCCGCTCGCATTCCGCCTTGGATCGTGCATAGAGATTGCGCGCCTCGATATCACCAAAGCCCGTTGCCTCGGTGATCATCCCGTCGGGGTCGGACATGTCGTAGGACGCAATCGTGCCCGTATAGATCAGCCGCGACACGCCCGCCTGCAACGCAGCTTCCCCGATCCGCACGGCGGTGCCCACATCATTTTTCAGCGCGTCCTCCCATGTATCGTCCATGGATTTCGCAAGGTTATAGACGGTGTGGATGCCCTCCATCGCCGCTGTGATCGCGGGTTTGTCGGTCAGCGAGACCGGGCAGGTTTCCACGTGATCGGCGATATCGGGGAAGGGGCCATGCGCCCCGCGCGACAGCACGCGGACGTCATGACCTTCCGCCACCAATGCGCGGGTCAGGTTGCGCCCGATATAGCCGGTGCCGCCGATGACCATGACGCCGGGGCGCGGGGTGCCGGTGACGATGGCGGGGGCAGGCTGCGCCGGGATCAGGGCCAGTGTGTCGTCGATGGCCTGCATGACGGTGATAGCAGCCTCGGGGGAAAAGCGCGGGTCAGCCGCACCGCCATAGATAGCCCGGTTCATGCCCTGAAAGCTCTGCCCATAAGGGCTGCGGCGGTTGAGAGAACCCGTCTGGATCGCGGCATTGCGCAGACCCTCGCGCAGGTGTTCCCTGGCCGCGCCCAGTTGCTTCAGCAGGGGGTTCACCACCAGATCGGCGGTGTTGTCACGGGTCGTGGCAAGGGTATCGGCAGCATAGTCGAGCCGCGCCATGCCAGAGGAACCGCGCAAGGTCACCGACCGGTCATCAATGGTTTCGACCATGGAAAGCGTCAGCGTCACATCCACATCGCCCGCGCGGGCGAAGATGCGCCAGCTCTGGTCGCGGGTGTCGCCGCCGGGCAAGGTCGCGGGCTGGCCGGTGACGGCTGCGAGGATCTCCAGCGGGCCAAAGAGATCGACCGCGAAGGAAAACGGATGGGGCCCGAGCTCCAGCAGCAGGTTCTTTGGCTCACGCAGCAGCCAAAGCCCATAGGGACCAGACCGCAGGGGGGCAAGCGGCAGACACCAGTTGATCCGCGCCTCGGCAATGCGGCCAAGCGCACCATCGGTGACCAGTGCATTCAACCGTTCGTAGCGCGGCAGGCCAAGGAAGTTGTGCCCGGGGGAAAACCGCTTGCCGGTGCGCGTGGCGGTCTCGGCAATCGAACGGGTTTCCGCGGCAGAGAGCGCAACCGGTTTCTCCACCAGCACATCCAAGCCACCCTCAAGGCATTCCACGGCCAGAGCATGGTGCAAATTGGGGGGCGTCAGGATATGCACCGCATCGCAGGCCCGCGCGGCAATAAGGTTGGCAACCGAGGTAAAGACCTGCGCGCCATGGGTGGCGGCCAATCCTTCTGCCGCGCCCCGGCTTCTGTCACAGATGGCCGTGATCTGCACGCCCGGTGTCGCCTTCAGCGCGTCAGCATGCCAGCTTGCGATATAGCCCGCGCCAATAAGGCCAATTCGAATGGGGGGAGATGCACTCACGTTCATAAGCCTTTATTTATATTCAATGATCCGCATGGACCGCCCGCGGAGCCGGCGCAGAGCAAAGGTGGCCATACCGATGAGATTGGGGATTTTCGACAGGGTCAGGAACCCGGCAAACCGCCAGGCAACACCCGGTGCGATCCCGTCCCGCAGGAGCCCCCTCAGAGCACTGGCATAGGATCCCGCGTAAAGTGCCAGAACCCCTGCCACGACCCAGAGATTGGTTGCCAGTCCGGCCAGCGCCACGGCGGGCAGCATAAGGCCGAACACATAGACCCGCGCGCGTTCCCGTGACAGGTGCGATCCGTGCAGCGCACCCAGTTGCGCAAAGCCATGGCCATTCCTGACCGACCGTTTCCACCATTGCGAAAACCGGTGCATGTCTGCGTCATGGGCGGTCATGTTGCGGGGAATGCGCATGAGCCGATACCCCGCCATGCGCACCCGCAGGCAGAACTCGTCATCCTCGGCGGCGATGACATCCGGGTTGAAGCCGCCCGCCGCCTCGAAGGCCTCGCTTCGAACCAGCATATCGCCCCCGCAGGCGACGATGGGACCGGCAGGGCGATACCATTCATGATCGCACATGGCGTTGTAGATGCTGGCATCGGGATGAATCTCTCGCCGCCAGCCGGTGACGATGCCAAGCCCGGTATCGGCCCGCATGACGGAGAGCGCGATCGACAGCCAGTCGCGCATCAGGGCGCAATCCCCGTCGATGAATTGCAGAAACTCCGGCAGGCCTTCGTCGCGCAGCGCATCGACGCCTGCATTGCGGGCGCGGGCGGCCGTAAAGGGGATGGACATGTCCAGTTCCACCACCTGAACGCCTTTCGACTGCGCATAGGACACGCTGGCATCGGTGGACCCGCTGTCGACATAGACGATCCGGTCCACCAGCCCCGTAACGCTGTCGAGCGCACGTTTCAGCCGGTCGCCTTCGTTGCGGCCAATGAGGATGATGGCGATAGCTGTATTCATGGGGTCACCTCCGGCCGTTTTTCGGGGGGCAGGTCGGGGCCAGAGCGGAACAGGTGGGCGAGGCGGGCGGCCTCTGTTCGGGCGGTGAAATGGGCCTCGACCTTGCGGCGTCCGGCTGTGCCCATCCGGGCGCGCGATGCGTCATCAACCATGAGGGACAGGATCGCCGAGCAGAGCGCTGCGGCATCTCCCGGCGCCACCAGACATCCGGTTTTCCCGTCTTCCACCAGTTCCGACACGCCGCCGACCGCCGTTGCAATGGCGGGCATCCGGGCGGCCATCGCTTCCATCAACACCACCGGCACGCCTTCGGCAAAACTGGGCAGCACGAGGGCATCATGGCTGGCCAGCAGGTCCGCGACCTCGGATTGGGATCTGTAGCCCGCGAAGGTGACGGCCCCGCCAAGGTCCATTGCCTTTGCCTGCGCTTCCAAGGCGGCACGGTCCGGCCCGTCGCCCACGAGCGTCAGCGTCAGGTCGGGCCGAACCTCTCGCGCCTTGGCCAAAGCCTCCAGCAGCACCGGCACGCCCTTGACCGCCGCCAAACGCCCTACGAACATCAGCTTAGTGCCATTGCGGTCACCCGGCGCATAGCGATCTGGCTCCACCCCGCAATGGATGATCTTCATCTTGCCCCAGTGATCCTGGGCCGAAAAGAACATCGCCTGCGACCGGCAGAACTCGCTGATGCAGGCCACGAACCGGGCGCGGGCGATCTTTTCATCCAGCCGCCAATGCTCAGGCGCAAAGAAGATATCCGGCCCGTGCAGGGTGAAACTGTAGGGTATACCCGACAGTTCCGAGGCCAGCATCGCCACGGTGCAGCTCGACTTGGCGATATGGTTGTGCAGATGCTGAACGCCATTCCGGCGCAGGTGATGGGCCAGAACCACGGCCTCGGTGAAATAGATCAGGTTATAGGCGCGGCCCTTGATCCCCTTGGGGGCCGTCCGCCAGGCCAGCGCCAGCGCCCGAAGGTAACGCCCGAACCGGGGCAGCATGGCCAGTTCCGCCCGCGCCATGGTCAGAGGGTTCGCCACGGCGGGCAGCACGTGGAAGGTGCGCGCGGCCTCCTGCCGCTGTTCCTCGCCCACCAGATGTTCGTCGCCCGTGCGGCGGATGGAACAGGTTAGAACCTCCAGCCCCTCGGCCCGCAGCGCCGCGACTTCACGCTGAATGAACGTGTCAGTGGCGCGGGGGTATTCGCCGGTCAGGTACGCGATCTTCATGCCTCGACCCCCGCGATCAGGTTGGCGGCCATCAGCGCCTCGAACTCGTGCTGTGGGGCGAGGCCAAGTGCCGCCACCGCGCGGCTGCCGTCCCAGCCCAAGGGCATCATCCGCGCGCGCAGGGTCGGGCGGCACAGCAGGCCGGGGCGGTTAGGGTTGTCCCCTGCAATCCTGTCGAGCAGCCGCCAGTGAACCGGCAGGATCACACGGGGCCAGCCCGAGACCGACAGCGCGTTCAGGAACCGAACCCGGTCGGGCAGGTCGTCATCCAGCACATTCACGGTGCAGGGCGTTGCCGTCACGGCAGACACCAGGGCCTCTCCCGCACGGTCGATTTCGCAGAGCGGGACTTGCCCGTCGCGTCCGATGCGGATCAGCACCGCGCCTTTGGTGGGCCCGAAATGCGCGGACCAAAGCCGCCCCGGCCCCCAGATCGCCCCGAGCCGCAGAATGGACAAGTCCATTCCGGCCTTGATGGCCTCAGCCCGCATGACCTCCTCTTGTGCCAGCTTGGCGCGCATATAGGCGTCGCGCAGATCGGGGCGCGGCTCAAGCGGGCTGTCCTCGGTGATGACCTCGCCCGGATTCCCCGCGCCATAGACCGAAACGGACCCGGCCAGCACAACGCGCGGCACCCCGGCTTTACCAGCCGCGCGCATCAGGGCGGCGCTGTCCTCCACCACGTCCTTGCGGAATTCGTCCTCGGTGCCGCTCATCCGCCCCGCCACATGGATCACCGCCGCGCAGCCGGTCAGCAGCCCTGGCATATCCGGGCCATCCAGCGGGCCTTCGACTGGGAAAACCTCGGGCACGTCCGGCCAGTTGGCCCGGTGTCCGTAGCGCGAATGCAGAACCACCTCGTACCCTTTGCGCATGGCGTAATCCGCAACGGCCCGGCCCACATAGCTGCCGGTACCAGAGATGAAGACCCTCAGCGCGCCCATGGCATCGGCTCCATTTGTTCGCAGCGGGTGGTCATCCGGTGCACGCCCTCGGTCTGACAGGCCAGCGTCACCTCGGTCAGGTGCAGCGCGTAGTCACCGGCAATGCGCGAGGGACGTCCGGCGGCAATCGCCTCCAGCATCTCCACGGGGCCAAGCGCGAAATTCATCGCGGCGGCCCCTTCGCGGGTGACTTTCGGATGGGTCGGTCCCCGCAGGCGCAGGCGTTTCGCGACCGGGCTTTCCATCAGCCGCCGCCGAATGCGCAGCCGCTTGCGGAACCGGACCGGCGCGGCGTTGTCCCAGGCCTGCTCCAGCTCCAGCACGCCTTTGTCGCCCACAACCCGCAGGCGGTGGTCATGGGGGGCGGTGATGGAACAGGTCAGCCGGGCCACCGGGCCTTGCGCGAAATGCAGGGTCGCGACCGAGAAATCGGGGGCGCAGCCGCTGACGCCGCGCTTATCGGGAAGGACTTCGGCAGTAGCGGTCACGACCTTATCGACCGCCCCGAAACAGGCAATCAGCCAGCTGAGGTAATAGCCCGCATGTTCCAGTGTGCAGCCAGTGCGGAATTCATCGGCAAAGGGCCAGGGTGCGCCGGAGGCGCTGACCCAACCCTCCACGGGCGCCTGCGGGATGAAGCCGTCGTCAAGCTCCGCATAGATCAGCCGGGGCGTGCCCGCGATGCCATCGCGCAGGGCCTTGGCCAGCGTCTGCGCGGCCTCGCCCAGAACCGAGGATGGCGAACTGCCCAGTTGCAGGCCCTTATCGCGGGCCAGCCCATGCAGCGCCGTCGCGTCTTCCAGAGACAGCACCATGGGCTTTTCGCTAAACACATGGTGCCCGGCGTTTAGGCAAGCGCGGGTGATTTCGGCGTGCGAGGACGGATTGGTGAGGTTCAGGATCAGGTCTGGCGTGGTGTCGAAAGCCGCGTCGAGGCTGTCGCAGGCAGGCAGGGACCAATGCGCGCAAAACGCCGCGAGACGCTGCGGATCACGGTCATGCACGGCCACGATCTGCACCTCCGGGTGCTTGGCGAAAGAGCGCATATAAAGATCGGCCACAAAGCCACAGCCCACAAGGGCCACGCGATGCGTGCCCTGCGGCGCGGTGCCGTTGGCCGGTCGGGTCTGGGTCATGTGCCTGCTCTTCTTCTTGTCTTGACGTCACTTTGACCTCAAAAGCATGGCAACAGTTTGTCCTGCCGGGTGCTCTTTTGTGCAAGCGGCGTTTCGGGCAAAGTGGTGCAAAGGCAGAGGGCAGCGATGAAATTCCGGGCTGGTGATCACGACGTGACCGTCACTATCGACGGCTGGCCCGCGCTGGAGCGTGAATTGAGAACCCGGTTTGCGGTGGGTGAGGGCTTTGCGCTGGCGACGCTGAACCTCGATCACCTGACCAAGCTGCGCCATCCGGGGCCGTTTCGCGCCGCGTATGACGCGCAGGATCTGGTCACCGCCGATGGCAATCCGATCGTCTGGTGTTCGCGCCTTGCGGGGCAGCCGGTGGCGCTGTTGCCGGGGTCGGACATGATCCTGCCGATCTGCCGGATCGCTGCCGAGATGGACGTGCCGCTCGGGCTGGTGGGCAGCACGGATGAAAGCCTCGCGGGGGCGGCAAAGGCTTTGGAGGCGCAGGTGCCGGGGCTGCGGGTCGTGGCAAAGGTGGCCCCGCCGATGGGGTTCGATCCTGCTGGCCCGGCGGCGGATGAGATATTGCGCGGATTGAGTGAGGTGGGCGTTCGCCTGTGTTTTCTGGCACTTGGCGCCCCCAAGCAGGAAATCCTCGCTGCCCGAGGCCGTCAGATCGCGCCGGAGATCGGCTTTGCCTCCATCGGGGCGGGGCTGGATTTTCTGTCGGGCCAGCAAACCCGCGCGCCTGCATGGGTGCGGCGGTTGGCGCTGGAATGGCTGTGGCGATTGCTTGGCAGCCCGCGCCGGATGGCGGCCCGCTATGGCGCGGCGTTCCGCGACCTGCCGGGGCATCTGTGGCGGTCCTGGCGGATGCGTTAACCCAAACGGCGCGCGGCAACGCGGGGTTTCATGAGAACCCGGTCGGCGATGCGGCGTTTCAGGGATCGCGGCGGCGGGATTTCGCGGTCCATCTCCCATGTGGTGCCGGTCAGGCTGGGATCATGCCACAGCGCCAGTTGCGCCCCCCATTTCGCCGCCTGTTCCGGTTCCAGCCCGTCGGGAATGCCCATCTTCGTGGCCAGCATGCCCGGCATCCAGTCATTGACCACGATCCCCGGAAAACGGTCGCCGATATCGGCGATGAGCGCGCGGGTGAAGATCCGTGCGGCCCCCTTCGACACCGAATAGGCGGAGGAGGCAGGCAGCGGCGCGATATCGGCGAAGGTCGCCACGTTCATTATGCGGCCAAATCCAGTGTCCAGCATGTCGTTCAGTGCTGCTCGGGTGCAGGCGACGGTGCCACCCAGGTTTGTGGCGACAACCTCCATGAAGCTCTCGGCGGTTTCCTCGGTGAAGTCCCGGCGCGGGTATTGGGCCGCGTTGTTGATAAGAAGCGTTATGGCCCCATGTATTCTCGTTTTTTCAAATGCCTGCGAGGTGGAGTTGAAGCAGGATACATCCGCTTCGATGCCGTGAAACCTGCCCTCAGAGGACAATTGCGCGGTGCCCTCCAACGCGGTCGCGTCGCGGCCAAGGCCAACCACTGTCATGTGTTGCGAAAGCTCCACCGCCAGCGCCCGGCCAAGCCCGCCGCCAGCCCCTGTCACTACCGCAATGCCTTCGGTCAGATCGGTCATTTGCTGTCCTTTATCCTGTCGGCCACGCGCAGCGCATTCGCGGCGATGGTCAGGCTTGGGTTGACGCCCATGGATGTCGGGAAGACCGAGGCATCTGTGACCCAGAGATTGGGCACATCATGGACGCGGCACTCGGCGTTTACCACCGATTCACCAACATCAACGCCCATCCGTAACGTCCCGCAGGGATGTCCAAAATTCGGTTCCGGCTCATGTGTTAGAAAGGCGGTGCGGGTGCCTTTGAATGAGTTTCGGATCAGCCGCCGGAACAGCTTGCGCCGCGCCAGAAGTTCCTCCGACACGCGATATTCCAGCGTGATCCGGCCGGGATTGCCTGCATCCAGAACCACACGATTTTCGGCATAGGGTAGATCCTCCAGCAGGCCGACGAAGACCTTGGCGGTGCCCATAACCTTGGCCCCGATCGCAGCTGGAATGCGTGTCAGGTCCATCGCGCCGGGCATATGCCGCAGCCAAGATCGGGCGACGCGCCCGCGCAGATGATGCACGATCTCGCCATAGCCCACGTCGATGCCCATGGCCTGCACCATGCCAAGCCGCTGGCCCTCGGCAAAATAGTGATCGCGGAAGCCCACGGACTTGGATGGCCCTGCGAAACCCGCAGATTTACCGGGCCAGAGCGCGAAGATTTCATTCAGGTGGAACATCAGATTGCGTCCGACCAGGTCGGCGCTGTTTCCCAGTCCCTTAGGGTCCCGCTCCGAGCGTGACGCAAGCAACAGGCGCGGCGACGACAGGGCCCCCGCAGCCAGCACGATATGGCGGGCATTGAGCGATTCAACCTGTCCATCAAGGCACGCTTCGACGCTTACCGAATTGTCGGCGTTTCGAACAAACCGTGTCACCGCACACCCCGTCAGCAGCACGGCCTGTCCGGTCACCAATGCCGGTTCCAGCCCCGCAGAGCGCCCATCCATCTTGCAGGCGCGGGGGCATTTGTGGCCAAGGCAGTCACGGCACCCGTCCAGCCGCTTGACCGCCGTGTGCAGCCGGTACGGGTGCAGGCCATTGCCGCGCAGCCGGTCCATGATCATCGCATCGCCGGGGGCGCTCGGGTGGGGGGCGGCAACGGCGGGGCTTGGCACAGAGGATAGCGGGTCGGGCTCCCCATGAATGTGGAACATGGTTTGGGCGGCGTCGAACCATGGCCGCATGGCGGCGAACCCCACGGGCCAGCCGCCGGTGGGGTGAGGACGGTCTGGCAGGTCGTCCAGATCATGTGGTTCGGGACGTTCCAGCGTGGCCGCATAGAAGACCGAAGAGCCGCCGGGGCCTGCGCCAATAGGGGCGAAAAGCTCCTGCGGGCGCCCGTCAAGAGTGACCGAGATCGGATCGGGCCAGAAGCCACGGATCGCGCGGGCGACCGGATCGGGCATATCGAGGTTCAGCGCGGTTTCTTCCGTCCGGAAACCGGCGCGTCCCTTCTCCAGAAACAGCACCTTCATCCCGGCCTCTGCCAGCGCGCGGCCCGCAACACCGCCGCCAACGCCCGTGCCGATCACGATCGCGTCCCAGTGGGTGTCCCGGATATCGGAAAGCTGTACCTGCATCTGTGCTCTTCGCCTTTTGCAGCGTGTCTAGCGGCAAAATGGGGCCAGTTCGGGGCGAAACCCGTGGGAAATCAGGATTTTGCCAAGGGGTGTTTTTCCAGCACCAGCGCCTTCAGCCGTTCGTC
Organism: Nioella sediminis; assembly: GCF_001879695.1. Classification (GTDB taxonomy): domain Bacteria; phylum Pseudomonadota; class Alphaproteobacteria; order Rhodobacterales; family Rhodobacteraceae; genus Nioella; species Nioella sediminis. The sequence goes on along the minus strand of NZ_MNBL01000054.1, from coordinate 60,689 downwards.
CAGCACATGCGTGTAGATCTCGGTCGTGGCGATGTCGGCATGGCCCAGAAGCGTCTGGATGGCCCGCAGATCAGCCCCGTTCTGCAACAGATGGGTGGCGAAGGCATGGCGCAGCGTATGAGGGGTGACAGAATCGGGAGAGACCCCGCCCGCTACGGCCAACTCCTTGATAAGCGTAAAGAACCTGACGCGCGTCAGGTGCCCGGCCTTGCCACGTGAGGGAAAGAGAAAGCGGGAGGGTGGGGTCCCCTTTTCGATCCGCGCCATGTCCTCGGCCTCATCGCGATGGACCAGCCACGCGGCCAGCGCCGCGCGCGCGGGGGGGGACAGCGGCACCATCCGTTCCTTGCCGCCCTTGCCCCGGATCAGCAGCAGCTGCGGATCGCCCCGCGCAGCGGAAACGGGCAGGCCGACCAACTCGCTGACGCGCATGCCAGTGGCGTAAAGCAGTTGCATCAGGCAGGTGTTGCGCAGCCGGTCCCCCGCGCTGCGGCCATGGGTTTCAGCGGCGGCAAGCAGGCGATCGACTTCTTCCATCGTCAGGGTCTTGGGCAGTGCCTTGTCGCGCCCCGGTCCCTTGATCTGAAGCGCCGGGTTGTCGGTGCGCAACCCGTCCTCATAGGCAAAGCGATAGAGCTGCTTGATCGACGACAGCCGCCGTGCGCGGGTGGATCGGGCCAGTCCCTCGGCGTCGAGCGCGATCAGATAGGCCTCCAGATCGGCCCGCGTGGCAATGTCAAAGCCAATCCCGCGCGCGGCCAGCCAGTCGCAGGCATCCCTCAGGTCGCGCCCATAGGCCAGCAGGGTGTTTTCGGCCGCGTTCAGCTCAGCCGCCTGCGCCTCCAGAAACGGGGAAATCCAGGCGGCGGTCATCCCCGACGTTCCAGGATCAGCAATTCAAGCGCCGTGCGCCTAGCCACGGTTTCCAATCCCAGGGCCCGGAACAGTGACAGGGCATCCTGCATGTCGTCGAAATCGCCCGACCCGTCTCCAAGCACCAGCGCGGCACGCAGCATGGCCTCGCCGATCCGGCCCTCAGAATAGAGCCGCGCGTAGCGGTCCGGCATGGCGGTCGTGGAAAAGACAGCTGCGATGGCGCGGGGCAGGCCGCCTGCCGGCGCAGGCGGGGCGGTCTGGCCGCGCGCCACGGCAAAGAGGAACCGTTCCTCGGGAGACTGCGGCACGGCAAGCTGCGCGACGGATTCATATTCGCCCGACAATAGCGCCACCCGGCGGGCCAGCATCGCGGGGTCGCCGGTCAGGGGCAGACGTAGCAGCCTTTGGGCATAAAGCTCGGCAAAGGGCACTTCCAGATGCGCCTCCTGCATGGCCGCCCAGGCATCGGGTAGCGTTTCGGCCACCAAGGCGGGATCTTGCGCCAGAAGGGCCACGTCGAATTCCTGCAAGGCGTCGATCCGGTCCCAGACCCCGCCAGAGGCCGACGGCACGCGGCTGGTGGCGATCAGCTGCCATTGATCGGGGGTGATCGCCCCCGCCCGGGCCAGCCGTTCAGCGGCGTCAAGCTGCGCTCGCCAGCCGGCCACGTCGGCCATGTCCGCATGGGCAAAGGGCAGGGGGAGTTGACCGGCACCGGGGCGTTCGCCGATGGCCACCCGCATCACGTAATGCAGGGGCGAGGGTGAGAGATCGAGCGGCAGGGGAGGCTCGCCTTCGAAGAGCTCCGGGTCGAGGAAACGGGCGATCAATTCGCCCTCGGCCTCGTCGATAAAGCCGAGTGCCTCGCCGGTGCCAAGGGTCAGCGCCGCGGCGGACCAGTCGCCATTGCGGGCAAGGCAAAAAATGCGCGCCGGAAAGGACGGCGCGATATCGGGGTTGGCACGCATGGTGGCGCAGGCGCGATCGGGCTGGTCGGTCAGCAGGGTCACGTCGAACCAGCGGCGGAAAACCTGCGGCGCGCTTGGTCCCGCGCGCTCCATCATCGCGCGGGCGGCGTCGATGGCGCCCCGTGACAGCAGCATGTCGAGACGGGCGAGAAACAGCTCTGCCTCGGCCGTGCTGTCGGGGGGCGGGTTCAGTTCGGCCAGGGCCAGCATGGTGGTGAAGCGCTGGATCGAGGGCAGCGCCAGATCGGTCTGCGCGCGGAAGAGGTTGGCCAGTGTCGCGGACTCGGACCCGGCCCAGAGGTCTGCTGGCAACCCGGTCTGATTCGGAGAAAGCAGCCCGACCGCATCGAGATTGACCGCGCCAATCGGCATGACTGTGATTTCTGCCGGTGTCGCGGATGTGGCGATGTTGCCATGCGGGCTGAGCAGCGTTTCCGACAGCCATTCCGGCGGGGCGGTTTGCTCCACCGCCTCCTGTGCGGCGGCCGGGCCTGCCAATGCCGCCGCGATCAGCGCCGCCCTAGTCCACATCCAGATCCACCGGCCGTGTGATTTCGCGCGTCTGAGGCTGCATCAACCCGGAATAGGCATAACCCACGAGCCCGATCACCCCGAGCAGCGCGAGAAAAAAGAAAACCTTGAAAATGCGCCCAATCATGAGACCCCAGCCTGCCGGTATTTTCGGCGTTTGCCGCCGCTATCTTTTCATTATAAGCCACTTGCGAGGGAATTTCGCCAGTAGGGGGACGATTTTTTTGAAGATGGGCGAAACCACGCCAGATAATCAGGCGAAACTGACCCGGACGGTGGTGCTGGTTGGCATGATGGGGGCCGGAAAGACCGCCATCGGCAAGGCTTTGTCGGCGCATTTGGGGGTTCCCTTCGAGGATTCGGATGCGGAGATCGAGGCGGCGTCGAAGCTGACGATTGCCGAGATTTTCGACCGCTACGGCGAGCCGTTCTTCCGCGATAAGGAAAGCCAGGTGATCGCGCGACTGCTGGACGGGCCGCCTTGCGTGCTATCGACAGGCGGCGGCGCTTGGCTGTCGCCGGAAAACCGCGCCTTTATGGCCGAAAGGGCCGCCGTGGTTTGGTTGAAAGCCGATCTCGACCTGCTGTGGACCCGCGTGAAACACAAAAGCACCCGGCCCCTGCTGCGCACCGCGAACCCCCGTGCGACATTGGCCCAGTTGCTGGAGGCGCGCACCCCGGCTTATGAACAGGCCGAGTTCACTGTTGAGACGCGACCGGAGTGGTCGATTGAACAGACCACCGCCTCGGTGCTCAAGACACTGACGGAGGCGGGTATCTTGGAGACCCGGACATGACCCTTGCCACCGTTCACGTGCCGCTTGGCGAGAGGGCCTATGATGTCCGCATCGGGCCGGGCCTGCTGGCCCGCGCGGGGGCCGAGATTGCGCCATTGCTGAACCGCCCGCGTGTATTTGTGGTGACGGAGGAGCGCGTGGCGGGCCTTCATCTGGAGACGCTTCGCACCGGGCTTGCGGCTGAGGGTATCGGGATGGAGGCGCTGGTGCTGCCCCCCGGAGAGGCCACCAAGGGCTGGCCGGAATTTACCCGCACGGTGGAATGGCTGCTGGCAGAGCGGGTTGAGCGCAAGGATATCGTGGTGGCCTTCGGGGGCGGCGTCATAGGAGACCTTGCAGGGTTTGCCGCCGCCGTTCTGCGGCGCGGGGTTCGCTTCGTGCAGATCCCGACGAGCCTGCTGGCGCAGGTGGACAGTTCTGTGGGCGGCAAGACAGGGATCAATTCGGCACATGGCAAGAACCTCATTGGGGCCTTTCATCAGCCCTCGCTGGTTCTGGCCGATATCTCGGTTCTGGGGACGCTGACCCCGCGCGACTTCCTGGCGGGCTATGGCGAGGTGCAGAAATACGGGCTGCTCGGGGATGCCGGTTTCTTTGAGTGGCTGGAACGGCATGGCCCCGCGATGGCGGCAGGCGAGGATGATTTGCGGCTGGAGGCGGTGCGCCGTTCTGTCCAGATGAAGGCCGATATCGTGGAACGGGACGAGACGGAGCAGGGGGACCGCGCGCTGCTCAATCTCGGCCACACGTTCTGCCACGCGCTGGAGGCGGCCACGGGCTATTCCGACCGGCTGTTGCACGGGGAGGGCGTGGCCATTGGCTGCGCCTTGGCCTTTGAACTGTCCTCTCGGCTCGGGCTGGTCAGCCAGGAAGAGCCAAGCCGCGTGCGGGAGCATCTGGCGGCCATGGGAATGAAAAAGGATCTGGCAGACATTCCCGGCGATCTGCCCGATGCGGAGGCGCTGCTGGAGCTGATGGGACAGGATAAAAAGGTCGTGGACGGTCAGTTGCGCTTCATCCTCGCACGGCAGATCGGCGAGGCCTTCGTGACGGCAGATGTCCCCAGGGATGCGGTGCGCGAACTGTTGTCAGAGGCGTTGATCGCACGTGCATAGAAAACCTTTCAGGAAAGGTTTTCAGCAGCCTGAAAAATCTTCTGGAAGATTTTTATGCAGTCTAAGTCGAAGAATTTTCGGGAAAATTCTTCAGTCTGTGCCGCGATAGGGTTCCACGTATTGCAGGGCCATATCCCAGGGGAAGAAAATCCAGGTGTCCTGGCTGACCCCTGTGATGAAGGTATCGACCATCGGTTCACCCTTGGGCTTGGCATAGACCGTCGCAAAATGCGCCTTGGGATACATCGCGCGCACCACTTCCAGCGTCTTGCCGCTATCGACCAGATCGTCGATCACGAGAACGCCCTCGCCATCGCCCATCAGCTCCGCATCGGGTTTGCTCAACACGACCGGTTCGGACTGCGTCTGGTGATTGTAGGATTTGATTGAAATTGTATCGACCGTGCGGATGTCCAGCTCGCGCGCAATGATCATCGCGGGGGCCATGCCGCCGCGGGTGATGGCCACCACAGCGCGCCAGGCCCCGTCTTCGCCGGGGCCGCGCTTGTCGAGACGCCAGGCCAGCGCGCGGGAGTCTCGGTGAATCTGGTCCCAGGAGATGTGGAAGCCCTTTTCATGGGGCAGCTGTGCGCCGGTCATCGCTCAACCCTCCTTCTTCTCAAGGGTCATGTCGGGCGCATCGATTGCCTTCATGCCGACCACGTGATAGCCCGCATCCACATGCAGGTTCTCGCCTGTCGTGCCAGAGCCGAGATCGGAGAGCAGGTAGAGCGCGGCCTTGCCGACCTCTTCCTGCGTCACATTACGGCGCAAAGGCGAGTTCAACTCGTTCCACTTCATGATATAGCGGAAATCGCCGATGCCCGAGGCTGCCAGCGTCTTGATCGGGCCCGCCGAAATGGCGTTGCAGCGGATGCCGTCCTTGCCCAGATCCTCGGCAATGTACTTCACCGACGCTTCCAGCGCCGCCTTGGCCACGCCCATGACGTTGTAATGCGGCATGACCTGTTCGGCGCCGTAATAGGTCAGCGTCAGCAGCGACCCGCCATCGGGCATGATCGCCGCAGCGCGTCGGCATACCGAGGTGAAGGAATAGACCGAGATATTCATGGTCATGGCGAAATTGCCGGCGCTCGTGTCCACATAGCGGCCGCGCAGTTCCGACTTGTCGGAAAAGCCGATGGCGTGAACGACGAAATCGAGCTTGCCCCATTTGGCCTCCAGCGCGGCGAAGAGCGCATCCATCGAGGCCTCATCCGTCACGTCGCATTCCAGCATCGTGTCGCAGCCGATCTGGGCGGCCAAGGGCGAGACCCGCTTGAGCAACTGTTCCCCCTGATAGGAAAAGGCCAGTTCGGCGCCCTGATCGGCGCAGGCCTTTGCTATGCCCCACGCGATGGATTTGTCATTGGCGAGCCCCATGATGAGACCCCGCTTGCCCGTCATCAAACCCATGTCAGCTCCCCTTTGGCGGCTCTTTGCGCGTATCGGCAACCCTTTAGGGCATAGTCGCGCCTGCATCAAGACGGCAGGCGCATCGCCTTGCGGCGGATCGGGTCCGCGGGTAGCGTGGCGGCAACCCATTGAGGCGGAGAGTGCCATGAGCGACAGAAGCGGACTATTTGCGGGCGACGATCCCTTCGCCATCGCGCGAGCCTGGCTGGCAGAGGCAGAGCAGACCGAACCCAACGACCCGAACGCCATCGCCCTGGCTACCGTCGATGCCAACGGGTTGCCCAATGCCCGCATGGTGTTGCTGAAGGAGATCGAGGCCGGGGCTTTTGTCTTTTACACCAATTACGAGTCCGCCAAGGCGCAAGAGATCGGCCAGGCAGGCAAGGCGGGCTTCGTGATGCACTGGAAAAGCCTGCGTCGGCAGATCCGTGTGCGCGGTCTTGTCAGCAAGGAGGAAGGGCCGCAGGCGGATGCCTATTACAAATCCCGGTCTCTCAAAAGCCGGCTCGGGGCATGGGCGTCGCAGCAGTCGCGGCCACTGGCGTCTCGGGGGGCACTAATGGCCGAGGTCGCCAGAATCACGGCTCAGCATGGCCCGAATCCCGAACGCCCGCCATTCTGGGGAGGCTATCGGATCACCCCGTTGGAGATCGAGTTCTGGGCTGACGGTGCCTTCCGGTTGCATGACCGGTTTCGCTGGCAACGGCCGGATGTCTCGTCGAACTGGGAGATTACGCGCCTGAACCCCTGAAGCCTTGCCCCTTGCAGGGGCCGTGATGGTTAACAATGGTTAACAGAATCTGTGGATCAATTGATACCCGCCTGATAACATATTGATACTTATCACTTTATTATCCTTGCACCTGACCAGACTAACCGTCAGGTTAGTTTACGGGGACAATAAGACTAGCTGCACGTGCTGAGGTTGGGGCGTCATGATGGAAGACGAGCGACAGGCTGCGCCTGTTGTGGCCGGAACGGTCAAGTGGTTCGACAATGCCAAGGGATTCGGGTTCATCATCTCTGATGAAGGCGGTCCCGATATTCTGTTGCACGCCAATGTCTTGCGCAATTTTGGGCAAGGTTCGGTGGCGGATCATTCCCGTATTTCCGTGGTCGTCCAAAAGACCGAACGCGGAATCCAGGCGCAGGAAATCCTGTCCATTGATCCGCCCGATCCCGAGGAAGCCCCGGATGCTTCGGGCATGATGATCGAGATACCGGAGGGCACGCCCTTCGTGCCGGCCCGCGTCAAATGGTTCGACAAGGCGAAAGGCTTTGGCTTTGCCAATGTCTTCGGGCATCCTGCCGATGTGTTCGTGCATATCGAGGTGCTGCGCCGCTTTGGCCTTGCCGATCTGCAACCCGGCGAAGCCGTGGTCTTGCGGGTGGTGCAGGGGCCGCGCGGTCAGATGGCCGGTGAAGTGCGCCCGTGGGACTACGTTCAGGAGGATTAGGATGCGCGTCTTGCATCTGGCGATTGCGGCAAGTTTCATAGCAGGGGCCGCAGCGGCCGCATGCAATGAGGGACGCCTTGAACTGCGGGGGGACTGGGGGACGGCCCGGTTCCGGGTTGAGATCGCGGACACCCCCGAAGAGCGCAGCATTGGCCTGATGCACCGCGAACACATGGCTTCCGCTGCCGGGATGTTGTTCATCTATGAACGGCCGCAACGGGTCAGCTTCTGGATGGAAAACACGCTTATTCCGCTCGACATGATCTTCATGGATGAGAGCGGTACGGTTCAGCATATTCATGAAAACGCCGTGCCGCTGGATCGCACGCCGATTCCCGGCGGCAATGACATCCAGTATGTGCTGGAGGTGAATGGCGGCATGACAGAGACCCTTGGCATCACCGTCGGCTCGGAAATGCGTCATCCCGGCATTGATCAGACCCTTGCGGTGTGGCCGTGCGAATAATCGGGCTTCCATCCTCGCGCAGAGCGCGGTAGAGGAAGCGCCAGTCGGGGTGTAGCGCAGCCTGGTAGCGCGTCTGTTTTGGGTACAGAAGGCCGTGAGTTCGAATCTCGCCTCCCCGACCATTCTCCACACAAAGCGGCACGAGGCTTGCACCGGGTGATCCCTGAGGGCAGGTAGGTGCGGCGACGTTTGAACGGCTGGTGATGTGATGGAAACCCGGAAAAGCAGGAACATGGCTGGCGGGACGGGCCGCACCGCGATTCTCATGGGGCTGTTCGACGGAGCCCCCTTTCTGGATGACCAGTTGACCAGTTTCGCCAATCAGACCGTGCCGGATTGGGATCTGATCGTCAGCGACGATGGATCGCAGGATATGGGGCCGCGGATGGTGACGGATTTTGCTCGCGCGCAGCACGAAAAGGGACGCTCCGTAGCCCTGATCGCCGGGCCGGGCCGGGGTGTTGCCGCGAATTTCCTGTCGCTGCTGGCGGGACTGACCGAAGGCACTGACTGGGCGGCCCTGTCCGATCAGGACGATGTCTGGTTGCCCGACCGGCTGGAACGGGGCCAGGAGGCGCTGTCGGGAATCCCGCCAGAGGTGCCGGCGCTCTTTGGCAGCGCCACCTGGATTGTCAAAGAGGATCTGAGCGATCGCCGTCAGTCTCCGCGGTTCTCTCGCCCGCCCGGATTTCGCAATGCCCTGGTGCAAAGCATCGCCGGTGGCAACACGATGCTTCTGAACCGGGCCGGAGTGGATCTGGCCCGCGCCGCGGCGGCAGAGGCGCTGGCGGCGGATTGCCTGCCGGTGACCCATGACTGGTGGCTCTACCAGTTGATCAGTGGTGCAGGCGGGCAGGTCATCCGCGGCGAGCAGCCCACAGTGCTTTACCGGCAGCATGGCGACAACCTCTTCGGCACGAACCTTGGAACGCGTGCAGCGCTGAAGAGGTTGAGGATGGTCACCTCGGGCGATCTGGCCGTCTGGACCGCCTGCAATGCCCGCGCTTTGTCGGTGTCCGCGCATCGCCTGACGCCAGAGAACCGCGCGCTGCTGGATCGGTTCACCTGTATCCGGACACAAGATATGGTGTCCCGCCTGCGCAGCTTTCGGGAATTGGGCATCTATCGACAGGGCCGCGCCGGGCAGGCCGCCCTGTGGCTCGCGGTGTCCCTCGGGCGGCTATAGCCCGACGGTGCGGGATTCGCGGAAACCGTGACATTGCAGCCCGCAGGACGGCGGGGAATCGCATCTGCCACCAGATATAGATGTGGCCGATTTGACACCCCCACAATTAGTGTTTCCTAACGCGATCCAAGGCGACACTTTCCCTTCACCGCGTAACTGCCGCTGTTGTCAGCGGAAAACCTGTCCAAAAGGATACGCGTGAATCGGATGGCCGCAGGCGGGGCTGTGGATTGCCCTCAATGCAAGGGATATTTGTAACGGTAAAGTAAAAAAAACCCGTTGACGCCCTATGCGTGGATACGTCAGTTTGTAGCTGTCGAGCGGGGCAGCACTAAATGTAGTGGCCGCAGGCACCAAGGGGCAGATGGTCTTCACATCTAAGACAGAACGGCTTTGCAGCCGTAACCGGGTTCTGGGGGGCCACGGCACGTCGACTTGCTGCCCGACATGAAGGGAACCACGACGGCAAGAGCGGGGACACGCTGGCACGCCGCGCACGCACAGGGACTAGAGGCAGACCATGAAGATCGAACGCCGTTTCACCAAAGCGGACCAGGACACCTATGCGGACCTGGAATTCAGCCTGACATCTTCCGAGATTCGCAATCCTGATGGCACCACCGTGTTCAAGCTGGATGGCGTTGAAGTACCCGTCGGCTGGAGCCAGGTCGCGTCTGATGTTCTGGCGCAGAAATACTTCCGCAAGGCCGGGGTCGCCGCGATCCTGAAACCGGTCAAGGAAAAGGGCGTGCCGTCCTTCCTGTGGCGTCATGTGCCTGATGAGGTCGCGCTGGCGGATCTGCCGGAGGATCAGCGGTTCGGCGGGGAAACCTCGGCCAAGCAGGTCTTCCGCCGTCTGGCCGGGGCCTGGTGCTACTGGGGCTGGAAAGGGGGCTACTTCACCACCGAAGAAGATGCCCGCGCCTATTTCGATGAGATGCAGCTGATGTTGGCCCGCCAGATGGCGGCGCCGAACTCTCCTCAGTGGTTTAACACTGGCCTGCATTGGGCCTATGGCATCGACGGTCCCGCGCAGGGCCACCACTACGTGGACCACAAGACCGGCAAACTGACCAAATCCACCTCGTCCTACGAACATCCGCAGCCCCATGCCTGTTTCATCCAGTCGGTCAGCGATGATCTGGTGAATGAAGGCGGCATCATGGACCTGTGGGTGCGTGAGGCGCGTCTGTTCAAATACGGCTCCGGCACTGGCACCAATTTCTCCTCCCTGCGGGCCGAAGGCGAGGCGCTGTCGGGTGGCGGCAAGTCCTCGGGCCTTATGGGCTTCCTCAAGATCGGCGACCGGGCAGCGGGCGCGATCAAGTCGGGCGGCACCACGCGGCGCGCGGCCAAGATGGTCATCGTTGATGCCGACCACCCCGATATCGAGGAGTTCATCAACTGGAAGGTGTTGGAGGAGCAGAAAGTTGCCTCCATCGTCGCCGGTTCCAAGATGCATGAGCGCGAGCTGAACAATATCTTCTCGGCCATCGCCGCGTGGGACGGCAAGCTGGAAGACGCGGTTGACCCGGCCAAGAACGAGACCCTGAAAGCCGCCATCCGTAGCGCGAAAAAATGCGCGATCCCCGAGACTTACATCAAGCGGGTGCTGGATTACGCGAAGCAGGGTCACACCAGCATCGAATTCCCGACCTATGACACGGATTGGGATTCGGAAGCCTATAACTCGGTTTCCGGCCAGAACTCCAACAACTCCATCCGCGTCACAGATGCCTTCCTGAAGGCCGTGGACGAAGATGGCGATTGGGACCTGATCAACCGCACCAATGGCAAGGTGTCCAAGACGGTCAAGGCGCGCGAGCTGTGGGATACGATCGGCCACGCGGCCTGGGCCTGCGCCGATCCGGGCATCCAGTTCCATGATACCGTGAATTCCTGGCACACCTGCCCGGAAGATGGCGCGATCCGGGGCTCGAACCCGTGTTCGGAATACATGTTCCTTGATGACACGGCCTGTAACCTCGCCTCGATGAACCTGCTGACTTTTTACAGCGACGGCAAGTTCGACGCGGAAAGCTATATGCACGCCACGCGGCTGTGGACGCTGACGCTGGAAATCTCGGTGATGATGGCGCAGTTCCCGTCCAAGGAAATCGCGCAGCTCAGCTACGACTTCCGCACCCTTGGCCTTGGCTACGCCAATATCGGCGGTCTGCTGATGAATATGGGTCTCGGCTATGACTCGGACGAGGGCCGGGCCATGGGCGGCGCCCTGACCGCGATCATGACCGGTGTGGCCTACGCGACCTCGGCCGAGATTGCAGGCGAGCTTGGGCCGTTCTCGGGCTTTGAGCGCAACCGTGAGCACATGCTCCGCGTGATCCGCAACCACCGCCGCGCGGCCCAAGGCGCTGCGGATGGCTATGAGGACCTGGCCGTGAAGCCGGTCCCGCTGGATCACGCCAGCTGCCCCGACCAGACGCTGATTGCCCTGTCCGAACAGGCCTGGGACGAGGCGTTGGCGCTTGGTGAGAAGCACGGTTACCGCAACGCGCAGGTGTCGGTGATTGCCCCGACCGGGACCATCGGTCTGGTCATGGATTGCGACACGACCGGGATCGAGCCCGATTTCGCGCTTGTGAAGTTCAAGAAGCTGGCCGGTGGTGGCTACTTCAAGATCATCAACCAGTCGGTGCCTGCGGCGCTTGAAAAACTGGGCTATTCCACCTCGCAGATCGAGGAAATCACCTCGCACGCGGTCGGTCACGGCACCCTGGGCAATGCGCCCATCATCAACCACACCGCGTTGCGAGGCCATGGCTTTGGCGATGCAGAGATTGAGAAAATCGAGGCAGCACTGCCGTCCGCCTTCGACATCCGCTTCGTGTTCAACCAGTGGACCCTGGGCGAGGAGTTCTGCACCAAGGTGCTCGGCATTCCGGCAGCGAAGCTCAATGACCCAACCTTCGACATGCTGCGCCATTTCGGCTTCGCCCGGAAGGATATCGAAGCCGCGAATGACCATGTCTGCGGGACGATGACGCTGGAAGGCGCGCCGCATCTGAAGGAAGAGCATTACCACGTCTTCGACTGCGCCAATCCCTGCGGCAAGAAGGGTAAGCGCTTCCTCAGCGTCAACAGCCACATCACGATGATGGCGGCGGCGCAGAGCTTCATCTCGGGCGCGATCTCCAAGACGATCAACATGCCCAATGACGCGACCATCGAGGATTGCCAGAAGGCCTATGAGCTCAGCTGGTCGCTCGGCGTGAAGGCCAATGCGCTCTATCGCGACGGGTCGAAACTCAGCCAGCCGCTCGCAGCCGCGCTTGTCGAGGATGATGACGAAGCTGCCGAGGTGCTGGAAACCGGCACCCCTGCTGAAAAGGCGCAGGTTCTTGCCGAAAAGATCATCGAGAAGGTGGTGGTGAAGGAACTCATCCGCAGCCACCGCGAGAAGATGCCGGAACGCCGCAAGGGCTATACCCAAAAGGCGGTTGTTGGCGGTCACAAGGTCTATCTGCGGACCGGCGAATATGCCGATGGTTCGCTTGGTGAGATCTTCATCGACATGCACAAGGAAGGCGCCGGCTTCCGCGCGATGATGAACAACTTCGCAATCGCCGTGTCCGTGGGCCTGCAATACGGCGTGCCGCTGGAGGAGTTTGTCGATGCCTTCACCTTCACCAAGTTCGAACCGGCGGGCATGGTGCAGGGCAATGACTCGATCAAGAACGCCACCTCGATCCTCGACTACATCTTCCGCGAACTGGCGGTGTCCTACCTGGACCGCACGGACCTCGCGCATGTGAAGCCGGAAGGCGCGACTTTCGACAGCCTCGGCCGGGGCCAGGAAGAGGGCGTGCGCAATTTCGAGGAAGTACCGGACAGCCATGGGGCGTCGCCGATTGACGTGCTGCGCCAGATTTCCTCGACCGGCTATCTGCGCAAGCGGGTGCCGCAGGAACTGGTGGTCCTGCAAGGCGGGGCCGGGGCGATCACGGCGCTGAATGGCGCGGGCGATCCGGTGGCGACGCTGGAAACGCTGGTGCCGGAAGTGGCCCGCAACACCGTCGCTGTCAGCTCCACGACGACCACCGCCGTGGCCTCTGGCACCGTTGGGATGGATGCACGCACCAAGGCGAAGATGCAGGGCTATGAGGGCGAGGCCTGCGGCGATTGCGGAAACTACACGCTGGTGCGCAACGGCACCTGCATGAAGTGCAACACCTGCGGGGCGACAAGCGGGTGCAGCTAAGCGCGGGGGAAGGCCCTTCGAAGGGCCTTTCTGAAAACTCTTCGAAGAGTTTTCCCCGCGCAACACGATCGGGATTCGCGCCAATTGCCCCGGCGCGGGTTCTGAAACACGGGGCGGGTGCGCTCGCCCCTGACGCGGTTCAGGCCGCAGGCAGAAAACTCCGGGCGGTATAAACAGTGAGCCTGAACAGCGAGACTCAAGGGGGCCTTCGGGCCCCCTTTTTTCCATGAAAAGCAGCGCTCTGCACGGTAGTTTTCATGTGAAAAGGCCCCCCGAGAGGAGGGCCTTTCAACGTCGTTCTATGGACGGGAGTTACTCCGCAGCGATCTTGATGACGGGCCGCATCTTGGCAAGAACATCATCCGCCAGATGGCACTTGATCTGGTGCCCATCCGCCAGTTTCTTCATCGGCGGCACATCCCGTTCACACAGCCCGCCCGGCACGTCCTTCTTCCAGCGGCAGCGCGTCTGGAACGGGCATCCGGTCGGCGGATTCATGGCAGAGGGGATGTCACCTTCCAGAACGATATGTTCCTTTTCGACCGAGGTATCGGCAATCGGAACAGCCGACAGCAGGGCCTCGGTATAGGGGTGGTAGGGCGGGCTGAAGACCTGATCGGTCGTCCCGATTTCAACCACATGGCCCAGATACATCACCATCACCCGATCCGACAGGTAGCGGACGATGGACAGGTCGTGGCTGATGAAAAGAAGCGTCGTTTTCTGTTCGCGCTGAATCTCCATCAGCAGATCGGTCACCGCGGCCTGTACAGACACGTCAAGCGCCGAGACGGGTTCGTCCGCCACCACGATCTGAGCATCACCGGCAAAGGCGCGGGCGATGCCGACGCGCTGTTTCTGGCCACCCGACAGCTGCCGTGGCATCCGCTCGGCAAAGGCGCGGGGCAGTTTCACCAGGTCCAGCAGTTCCAGCATGCGCTGACGCCGCTCGGCCTCGTTCTTGCCGATCTTGAAGATCTCCAGCGCGCGGATGATCTGCCGGCCGACGGTCATTGAAGGGTTCAGCGTGTCGAACGGGTTCTGGAACACCATCTGGATGGATGACACCGTCTTGGTGTCGCGTTCCTCAATCGGCACCGCTTCGATGCCCTTGTTGTCCAGCACCACATGGCCGTCGGTGGCCGTTTCCAGCCCCATCAGCACCTTGGCGAGCGTGGACTTGCCGCAGCCCGATTCCCCCACGATGGCGAGCGTTTCGGATTCGCGGGCCTCGAAACTGAGCGTCTCGTTGGCCTTCACCACTTTCTTCTCGCCATGGCTGAACAGCGCACTGGCCGCGACCTCGTAGTATTTCTTGAGGTTGTCGACCTTCAGCACCACCTCGCCCACTTGCGCCTTTTCGGTCTGGGCCCCGGCGATGATCGGCGCTTCCCAGTCGATTTCCCGGAATTTCAGACAGCGGGACTCGTGTCGGTCATCGCCCTCGATCCCGTCCATCTTGATATCACCGGCGTCACATCGACCGCCCTCGAAATAGTCGCAGCGGGGGCCGAAATTGCAGCCCGGCGGGCGTTCATGGGGCAGGGGGAAGTTGCCCGGAATGGCCACCAGCGGGCGGCTGTTCTTGTCGGCCCCTGGCAGAGGGATCGAGCGGAACAGCGCCTGTGTATAGGGGTGGCGCATCTTGTCGAACACGTCCTTGATAGACCCGGTTTCCACCGCTTCGCCCGAATACATCACGCAAAGCCGGTCGCAGGTTTCCAGGATCAGGCCCAGGTTGTGCGAGATGAACAGCATCGAGGTGCCGTATTTCTTGCCCAGATCCTTGACGATCTCGACCACCGCGGCCTCCACCGTCACGTCAAGCGCGGTGGTGGGCTCGTCGAGGATCAGAAGCGAGGGGTTTGCCATCAGCGCCAGCGCGATGACAATCCGCTGCTGCTGACCACCAGAGAGCTGGTGCGGATAGGCATCCAGCATCCGTTCCGGGTCCGGCAGGCGCACATCGGTGACCACTTCCAGGGCGCGCTTGTAGGCCTCCTTTTCCGACACGCCCTCGTGGATCATGGGCACTTCCATCAGCTGTTTGCCGATTTTCATCGCAGGGTTCAGCGAGGCCATCGGCTCCTGATAGATCATCGCGATTTCCTTGCCGCGGATCTTGGCAAGTTCCTGCAATGACATCTCGTTCAGGTTCTTTCCCTTGAACTTGATCGAGCCGCCCACGATGCGCCCGTTCACGCCAAGGTCCTGCATGACCCCAAGCGCCACGGTGGATTTCCCGCAGCCGGATTCACCGACGAGACCCATGGCCTCGCCCGGCATCACCGTGCAGGAGAAATCCATCACCGCCGGAATCTCGCGCAGGCGCGTGAAGAAGCTGATGGAGAGGTTTTCGATTTCCAGGATCGGTCCGTCATATGTCTCGGTCATGGGATCAGTCCTTCAGGCTTTCTTCACGCAGGCCATCGGCCAGCAGGTTAAGGCCAAGCACCAGCGTCATAAGGGCCAGCGCCGGGGGCAGGGGCGGATGTGGGTAGAGCCGCAGAAGCGCCCGGCCCTCGTTGATCGTCGAGCCCCAGTTGGCGCTTTCCGGGTCAACACCGAGGCCGAAGAAACCCAGGGTCCCCAGAAGGATCGTGGTGTAGCCGATGCGCAGACAGAAATCGACGATCAGCGGACCCCGCGCATTGGGCAGAATCTCCCACAGCATGATGTACCACGGGCCTTCACCACGGGTCTGGGCCGCAGCCACGTAGTCCCGCGTCTTGATATCCAGAACGAGGCCGCGAACGATACGGAACACCGTGGGGCTGTTCACGAAGACCACCGACACGAAGACGATCAGCAGGTTGCCGTCGATCGGGATGCCGATCAGTGGCTCATATTCGCCCTGCGTCGTTGCCATCCACTCCGCAACCGGGTTGCCCTGATTGAGATAGCCGATGAACGACGTGGCAAGCCACACGAAGGGATCGAACTGGAACACCGTGCCCAGATAGAGCAGCAGCAGCACCAGCGTGATCGGGACCGCAACCCATTTGATGATGCTCGGCTGCGCGCGGTAGCGCGAATAGAGCAGCACCCAGACAAAGGCCACCGGCAGGATGAACAGCACCGCCGCCATATAGACCGGCACCCCGGCCTCGACGATCTCGGGTGTCACCAGCAGGTAGAAGAGCAGGATCACCGGGAAGGCCAGAACGAGGTTGGCCACGAAGGTGATCAGCGTGTCGAACCGACCACCCATATAGCCTGCAGGCAGGCCGAGCGTGATCCCCACCATGAAGGCGAAGAGCGTCGCGGCAGGGGCGATGGTCAGAACCTCGCGCGCCCCGAAGATCATCCGGCTGAACACGTCGCGGCCCAGGTTGTCACCGCCCAGAAGGTAGTAGGCAAACAGGCCCTCATCCCCGCCGGACACGGCCGATCCGGGCACCGCGTTGCGCATGGATGCCACCTGGTCGATGGCGCCATGAGTGGCGATCATCGGGGCGAAGATGGCGGTAAACAGCCAGAACATCGCCAGGCCAAAGCCGATCATGCCAATGAGGTTGTCGAAGAGCTTGCCATAAAGGCCAAGCCGCCGCTTGAAGCGGATCGACAGCACGAAAGACACGATCAGCGCGATCCAGACGGGCAGGAAGCGCGCGCCAAGTCCGCCGATGATGCCCCGTGCTTCGTGACTCGGCTGGACGATGCCGCCGATGATATGCACGACGAACGCCCCGAGGAACACGAAGACCGCGTATTTCATGACCAGCAGCGCATAATCGACAGGCCCATACTGGTAGCTGATCGTGTGATCGGGATTCACGATCGGGTCGGCCTGCCGCATGCCGATCAGGGACATGCCGAGGTTGATGACGAAAGCTGCGAAGAAGGCATAGACCGCCCACAGCATGATGGGGTTCAGGAAGGTCCCGAGGGTCCCGGTCCAGGTAAGCTGTTCCATTGCTCGGTCCTCCTTACGAGATGCGGATACGCGGGTTCAGGTAGACATAGCCGATATCTGAAATCAGCTGCGTCAGCAGAACCACGAAGACAGCCACGACCGAGCAGGTCAGCAGCATTTCGATGTCATTGTTCCCCGCCGCTTCAACCAGCGTCCAGCCGAAGCCATTGTAGTTGAAGAGCGTCTCGACGATCACCACACCGGTCAGCAGCCATGGGATCTGCAACATGATGACGGTGAAGGGCGCGATCAGCGCGTTCCGAAGCGCATGCTTCAGCACGATGTTGCGGAAGCTGACACCCTTGAGGCGCGCGGTACGGATGTATTGCGCCGTCATGACCTCGGCCATCGAGGCGCGGGTCATCCGGGCGATGTAGCCCATGCCGTAAAGCGCGATGGTGATCACCGGCAGGGTGAAGTTCCAGAAGGTGATGTCATTCATTGCCGACCGGGCCGAGCCAAGGAACAAGGTGCGCCCGTCGATCCAGCCGTTTTCCGCCAGCCACGGCGACAGGCCCGAGGTGGAGGAGGCAAGAAGGATGATGAAGATCACCCCGGACACGTATTCAGGCGTCGCGGTTGACGCGATGGAGAAGGTGGAAAGGCTACGGTCAAGTCGACTGCCTTCGCGCATCCCGGCGAGGATGCCGACAATCAGCGCGGCGGGCACCATGACCGAGAAGGCCAGCAACATCAGCCAGCCGGTCAGCGCCAGGCGACCGCCAACAACATTGGACACATCATCGGCGGAGACGGTGGAATAGCCAAGATCCCCCTGGAACACCCCGCAGAAAGTGGGCGATTCCGCGATGGTTCCACCCGGTTCGACACAGCGCCCGGTCTCGGTTCCGTCGGGGGCAACCCGCGTCCAGCCCGGCGCCACGCCGAGCCATTCGCCATAGCGCACCAGCAGCGGGCGGCTGTAGCCGCGATTGTCGAGCCACTGCACAACCTCTGCGTCCGTCATACGGGCGTTGCCCTGCGTCTTGGCAAGCTTTTCGAGGTTGGGGCCGAGATTGGTGAGGAAGAAGACCACGAATGTGAGGCAAAGCGCGGTCAGGATCATGACGCCGAGCCGGCGTAGAATGAAGAGTCCCATGGGTTTCCCTGTCGCTAGTGCCGCCTGAGGCGGGTTGGCCGGTTTCTTGGTGAACCGTTGGGCACAGGCATGGTCGTGCTGACCACCCCCGTATCAGCAGGCAAAAAGGGCGGCGATTCACATCGCCGCCCCAAAGATCACATTACGCCCAACCGATGTGGTGGATGTTGATCTCGAACTTGGGATGCATGTCTGCATTGACCAGACCCGGCACGTAGCTGCGATAGAGCGAGCGCCAGTAGGACTGGTTCACAACCGCATCGTCCTGCATGATCTGCTCGATCTGGGCCATGATTTCACGGCGCGCATCGGCGTCCGGGATACCGCTGGCCTGGGTCAGCAGGTCATCGAAGGTCGGGTTCGAATAGGCGGTCTCGTTCCACGGCACACCCGAGCGATAGGCCAGGTTCAGCACCATGACACCCAGTTCGCGGTGGTTCCAGGTGGTGGAGGAGAACGGGTAGCTTGCCCAATCGTTCCAGAAGGTCGAGCCCGGGATCACGCGGCGATCGACGTTGAAGCCTGCGTCCCGCAGCTGCGCGGCGAGGGCGTCGGTCGAGTCCCGCTCGAAGCCCGCGTCAAGCGACACGATCTCGAACACGTGGTCCGCGTGGCCCGATTCCTGGAGCAGCGCATATGCGGCGTCCTTGTCCACGGTGCGTGCGGGCAGTTCCGCATATTCCGGGTGGATCGGGCAGACATGATGGTTTTCCGCAAGCGTCCCGCGACCAGCATAACCCAGTTCCAGAACCACGGACGGATCGACAGCCATGTTCACGGCCTGACGCACCATCGCGTTGTCATAGGGGGCGTTGTCCTGGTTCATGCGGATGACCAGCGTGGCCGCTGTGGTGGCTTCCGAGGTTTCCCAGCCGATGGCCTGGAAGATGTCGATGAAGTCACCGGTGGTCTCGTAGGTCATGTCGAATTCTTCGGCTTCCGCGCCGGACAGCCAGGCCGCCGGATCGGTGCCGAGGTCAACGAATTCGACGCGGTCGAGATAGGCATTGCCCCAGTAGGTGTGGTTGGGGTTCTTGACCCAGACAGCGCCCACGCCCACTTCGTGGCTTTCCAGCATGTAAGCGCCGGTGCCCACGCCGTGAACCAGCGGGTCCTGACCGATCAGGTCGCGGTGCTGAACGGCCGAAGGGTAGTCCGCCACGCCTGCGATGATCGAGATGTCGCCCGAGGGCAGGTTGAGCTGCACGGTGTGGCTGTCGACGACAACGATGCCGCCCTCGCGGGCCATGCCGGTGTCGGGGTCGACCAGGCCGCCCATGCGGGATGCCATCGAGTTACCCTCGACCGAGCTGTCGCACCAGCCGCGGAAGTTCGCGGCCACGTCTTCAGCGTCGAAAGCATCGCCGTTATTCCAGGTCACGCCCTGACGCACATGCAGGGTGTACTGGGTTGCGTCTGCGTTGGCTTCCCAGCTTTCCAGCAGGCGGCCGGTGAAGGACCCGTCGCGGTTGTATTCCACGAGGTACTCGGTCAGGCCGCGGGACATGTTGCCCAGTTCCGACCAGTCGTAGGAACGCGGGTCCTTGCCCGGACGCACGGTCTGCTGGATACGCAGGGTGCCGCCCATGGACGGGGTTGCCATATGGCCGTCGGCCTGAGCCGGCGACAGGCCGATCATCGAATAGGCGGCGACGGTTCCGACCCCGAGTGCCGAGGCACGGGTCAGGAATTCGCGGCGGCTCATCTGGCCTTTTTTGTATTCCTCTGCATACATTTCCGCTGCGGGATGCGTTTTGAGGAAAGAGGTGGATTGTTGCGTCATTGTCGTCTCCCTGTGACACACTCTTATCTTCTTTGCCCGTCTTCAGGTCGGAGAGCAGCCGATCCCGAAGATGAGTTACAGCGATCATTACCGCACCTTTCCCTGCCACCCGTCAATGGTGCGGCCATGACTTTTTTTGTCATTTTGCGACATGCGGAATGTTGAAATGCGACATATGCTTTGCGATCGCCCGCATGCACCTGCAGCATTGCCGAAAGGGCGACAGGTCAGCCGGTCACGAGAATCTGTTGAGCCGGGGGAAGCTTTCGGAACTCCGACGGGGTTCGCCCGGTCAGTTTCGAGAACGCGCGCGTGAAATATGCGGCGGAGGAAAACCCGAGTTCCGAGGCGATATCGCGCGCGGCCATGTCGGAATCGACCAGCATCTTGCAGGCTTCGTGGACAATGCGTTCCTGCAGAATGGCCAGGGCCGGGCGGCCCGAAGCATCGCGGCAGATGCGCGACAGATGTGTCGGCGTCACCCCGAGCTGTTCCGCGTAATCCGCGACCCCTTTGCCACTGCGAAACCCGCGTTCGACGAGGGCTGCATATTTCTCGGCCAGAACATGGGTCCGGTCGCGCAGGATGCTGCCGTCATGGATGGTCAACTGACGGGCGATCCAGACCGATACCAACAACCCATAGGCGCGAAGGGCTTCGTCCCGTGCAGCCGCATGGGCCGCGATTTCCTGCTCGATCTTGTCGAGATAGCCCGAAAACTGTGACTGCGCCTCGACGCTCGTCACCCGGATGTGGAACGGAACGGTCGGCAGGTTCAGAGACGGGTCCAGCGGCAATTCCAGAAGCTCGCCCTGGACCTGGCCGGAAATCTCCAGCGACAAGATCGTCGAGGCCGGGATGAAGACCGCTGTATTTGGCCCGTAGCCCCGCGTCACCGCCCCGATGGAAAACCGGCCCTGGCCGCGCGTGAACCAGAAAAGCTGCGGTCGCGGATGCGAATGCAGGGTCGCATGCCGCCAAGGAGCAGCGCTGCGCAGTTTGGCCAGCGATGTGACGCGATACACCTGTGTCATGGCGCGGAGCCTAGGCGCAGAAGCGCAGCAAGGAAAGTGATCTCGTGGTGAAATCGCTTCTGGCCCGGGTCAGGGCAGGGGGATCGCCTGCCAGTTGCCCATCCGGGCCCGGAACCAGGTGCGCTGCCGCTTGGCGTATTGGCGACTGCCGATGATGGCGGCTTCGCGTGCCTGTTGCAGAGTCATCTCTCCGCGAAGGACGGCAATCAGCTCTGGCCCGCCAATGGCCTTCTTTGCGCCCGCCGCGCGGTGCCAGACCGGTTCAAGCGCGCGGGCCTCCTCCAGTGCACCGCCCGCCAGCATCAGGTCGAAGCGCCGCTCGATTCGCTCTGCCAGCCAATCGCGGTCTGCGTCCAGCAGCAGGGGCTGCGTCCTTGAAAGCGGTAGCACGGGCGCCGGTGTCTCGGCTTGCCAGGCGGAGAGCGGCCGCCCGGTGGCGCGCAGCACTTCCCAGGCCCGTTGAATGCGCATCGGGTTTTGCCGGTCGATCCGGTTGGCAATCTCTGGGTCCTCGCGGTCAAGCTCCGCCAGCATGGCCTCTGCCGTCATTGCGTCGGCCTCTGCCCTGATCTCGGGCGGGGTGGCGGGAATATCGGCCAGCCCTTCGGTCAGGGCGGTGAAATAAAGCCCGGTGCCGCCCACGATGATCGGGCGCGGCCCCTGCCACAGCAGCGCAGCCGCCTCGCGCAGCCAATGGCCTGTCGAGTACTCGGCATCGAACGGCACATGACCGAACAGGGCATGCGGTGCGGCGGCTTCCTCTTCGGGGGAAGGGCGTGCGGTCAGGACACGCCAGCCGTCATAGACCTGCAACGCATCGGCATTGATAATCCGTCCGCCTTGACGCGCAGCGATTTCCAGCGCCAGCGCGGTTTTGCCCGATGCGGTTGGTCCGGCAATCAGAATCGGCTTTTCAGCGGAGAGGGAATTTATGTTTATCAATGCTCTACACGCCGTTCCTGATGTCGCTTTCCGGTTTCAAGGCAGGGCTGATTGCCCGTTGAACCTGCCTGTTATTTAGGCCATGTTGCCCCCGGTCGCAAAGCAGCCCAAACTGGTGCTGCCCCTTGCGCCAGCCATGCCCAGACCAATCAAGGATTCGCCATGCCCTCCGATACCGCGCACGCACCCGCCTATTCCCGCGTCATGCTAAAAATCTCGGGAGAGGCGCTGATGGGCGATCAGGGATACGGGCTGCACCCGCCAACCGTCGAACGCATCGCCAAGGAAGTGCAGTCGGTGCATTCCATGGGGGTCGAGATCTGCATGGTCATCGGTGGCGGCAATATCTTTCGGGGCCTGCAGGGCAGCGCCCAGGGGATGGAGCGGGCAACGGCCGACTACATGGGGATGCTGGCCACGGTCATGAACGCGCTGGCCATGCAGGGCGCGTTGGAGAAACTCGGCATCCATACCCGTGTGATCAGCGCCATTCCCATGGATCAGGTCTGCGAGCCTTACATCCGCCGCCGCGCCGTGCGCCACCTTGAGAAAAAGCGCGTGGTGATCTTCGCCGCCGGCACCGGCAACCCCTATTTCACGACGGATACCGCCGCGACGCTGCGCGCCAACGAGATGAACTGCCAGGCGATTTTCAAGGGCACCAAGGTGGACGGCGTCTATGACAAGGACCCGGTCAAGCATGACGACGCCACGCGCTACGACACGATCTCTTATGACGACGTGCTGGCGCAGCATCTGGGGGTCATGGATGCCTCGGCCATCGCGCTCGCGCGCGAGAATGACATGCCGATCATCGTCTTCAGCCTCGATGAGCCCGGCGGCTTCAAAGGCATCCTCGCCGGGGAAGGCACCTATACAAAGGTGCAGTGAACGCGGTAGAACCCCCTTAACGATCAAGACCTGACGGAGTAACGGGCATGTCCGAGGACGATATCGAGATTGATCTGGACGATCTGAGCCGCCGGATGGACGGCGCGCTGGCGTCCCTCAGAACGGAATTCGCATCGCTGCGCACGGGCCGGGCCTCGGCCTCGATGCTGGAGCCGGTGCAGGTCGAGGCCTATGGCCAGATGACCCCGATCAACCAGGTGGGCACGGTGAACGTGCCCGAACCGCGCATGGTCACCATCAATGTCTGGGACAAGTCGATGGTGAACAAGGTGGAAAAGGCCATTCGCGAAAGCGGCCTTGGCATCAATCCGCAGATGAACGGCACCATCATCATGCTGCCGATCCCGGAATTGAACGAGGAACGTCGCCGCGAACTGACCAAGGTGGCCGGAAACTATGCCGAGCACGCCCGCGTTGCGATCCGCAATGTGCGCCGCGACGGCATGGATCAGATCAAGAAGGCCAAGGCCGACGGCATGTCCGAGGATGACCAGAAGCTATGGGAAAGCGAAGTGCAGGATCTCACCGACGCCCATATCGCCAAGGTTGACGCCTTTCTCGCGACGAAACAGGAAGAGATCATGCAGGTCTGAGGACCTGTGTGATCGCCCGGTGGGGAAGGCCGATGGCCCCGAAGGACCAGTCAAGCAACACCCCGCGCCATGTGGCGATCATCATGGATGGCAACGGACGGTGGGCCAAGCAGCGCGGTCGCCCGCGTCTGGTGGGCCACCATGCCGGGGCGCGCCGCGTGCAGGAAATTGTTGAAGCCTGCACACCTCTTGGCGTCAAGTACCTGACGATCTTTGCCTTTTCGACCGAGAACTGGAAACGCACCCAGACCGAAGTTGCCGGGCTGATGCGGCTGTTCAAGCGCTTCATCACCAACAAGGCGCAGGAATTGCACGCCAAGAACGTGCGCGTTCGCTTCATCGGCGACCGGGTCCGGCTGGAGCCGCGGCTTCAGGACATGATGGACAACCTGGAACTGCTGACCGCCGAAAACACCGGGGTGAACCTGACCATTGCGCTGAACTATGGCGGCCGGGACGAGGTGGCGCGCGCTACAAAACGGCTGGCGCAGGATGTGGCGGCGGGTAAGCTGAAGCCCGAGGATGTCGATGGCGAAACCCTGCCGCGCTACCTCGATACGTGTTACCTGCCCGACCCCGATCTGGTGATCCGCACCAGCGGAGAGGCGCGGATCTCCAACTTCCTGCTCTGGCAGTCGGCCTATGCGGAATATGAATTCATCGACACGCTCTGGCCCGATTTCTCGTCCGAGGAATTTGCCAGGGTTCTGGCCCGCTACGGCCAGCGTGACCGCCGTTTCGGTGCGGTGAAGGCATGAGCGCTGCTGGCAAATGGGGCGATCTGGGGCCGCGCGTGGTTTCTGGCGTGGTGCTGGCTGCTGTCGGTTTCGGCCTGATCTATGTTGGCAGCTATCCGTTGCTCCTCGGGCTGGTGGCTCTTGGCGGCTTCGGCATCTGGGAGTTGCATCGCCTGCTTGGCGGCGAGACCCCGATCCGGGCGGGCGGGCTGGCGGCGACGGCTGTGCTGGCCACCTGCGTCGCGCAGATCTTCACCTTTGCCACCGGCGAAGGATTCCTCGACTCCATCTTCCTGACGCCGTGGATCGTTCCCTTCCTGGGGTTGGCGATCTGGGGAGGGGTGCAGACGGTCGAGGCGCAAAACCGCTGGATCTTCGTCCTTTACGGCATGTTCTTCCTCTTCGCCGTGGCGGGCATGTTCTATCTGCGCGTCATGTATGGGCTGATCTTCGTGGCCTTCCTTGTCGGCGTCGTGGTGGCCACGGATATCGCGGGCTATTTCGCGGGCCGCATCATTGGCGGGCCGAAATTCTGGCCGCAGGTCAGCCCAAAGAAGACGTGGTCGGGCACCGTTGCGGGCTGGATTGCCTCCGCCGCTGTCGCCTGGGGCCTACTGGGATTCGAACCCGTGATGGTTCTGATCATCGCGCCGCTTTTGTCGCTCGCCTCGCAGATGGGCGATGTGGTGGAAAGCGCGATCAAGCGGCATGTGGGCGTCAAGGACGCCTCGAACCTCATTCCCGGCCATGGCGGGGTGCTGGACCGGTTCGACGGCATGACCGGCGCGGGCGCGGTTGCGACGCTGGCCATGGCCACGGTTGGGGGCCTGTTGATGTGAGCCGGTCGGTCAGCATCTTCGGGGCCACCGGGTCGATCGGGCAAAGCACGCTCGACCTCATCCGGCGCGACCGGGGGGCTTATCGCGTCGTGGCGCTGACCGGCGGGCGCAATGTGGCGCAGCTGGCTGCTGATGCGCGGGAGTTCAACGCCGAAATCGCCGTGACCTGCTTCGACGACTGCCTGCCCGCGCTGCGAGAGGCGCTGTCAGGCACAGGCATTGCCGTGGCCGCCGGGGCCGAGGCACTAATCGAGGCCGCCGACCGGCCCGCCGACTGGACCATGTCCGCGATTGTCGGCGCGGCGGGTCTGGCACCCGGCTTTCACGCGCTGCGCCATGGCCGCACGCTGGCGCTGGCCAACAAGGAAAGCCTTGTCACCGCCGGGCCGCTTCTGATGGCGGAGGCTCGTGCCCATGGCGCCCGGATCCTGCCCGTGGACAGTGAGCATTCCGCCGTGTTTCAGGCCCTCGTAGGCGAGGATATGGCAGCGGTCGAACGCGTCATCATCACCGCTTCGGGTGGCGCGTTGCGCGATTGGCCGCTTGACCGGCTGGCCCAGGCCACCGTCGCCGACGCTTGCGCGCATCCCAATTGGGACATGGGCCAGCGGATCACAATCGACTCGGCCTCCATGTTCAACAAGGCACTGGAGCTGATCGAAACGCGCGAATTCTTCGGGATCGCACCGGAAAAGATCGACACCGTCATTCATCCGCAAAGCATCGTGCATGCTCTGGTGGGCTTCTCTGACGGGGCGCTGATGGCCCATCTGGGCGCGCCCGACATGCGCCACGCCATCGGCTACGCGCTGCATTGGCCCGAACGGCGCGATCTGCCGGTGGAGCGGATCGACCTCGCCAAGCTTGCCACGCTGGAATTCCGCACCGCCGACGAGGCCCGCTTTCCCGCGCTGACACTGGCGCGGCAGGTGATGGCGACGGGCGGCCGGGCAGGGGCCGTGTTCAATGCCGCGAAAGAGGTGGCGCTGGATCATTTCATCGCCGGGCGCCTCCGCTTTACCGACATGGCCGGGCTGGTCGAGGCGACACTTGACGCGATGTCGCGCGAAATTTGCCTTACCGATGCCATGGACAGCCTTGAGACAGTGCTGCAAACCGACCATCTGACGAGGGTACGGGCAGAAGACCTGGCCAACAGCAGACAGGAGCAGACCGCGTGACCGACCTAATCCCCACCTTCGGTGGCTTTGCCTTTACCCTTGTGGCCTTCGTGGCGGCGTTGTCGATCATCGTCGCGATCCATGAATATGGCCATTACATCGTGGGGCGCTGGTCGGGTATTCATGCGGAGGTGTTCTCGCTTGGCTTCGGGCCGGTCCTGTTTTCGCGGGTCGACCGGCATGGCACAAAGTGGCAGGTCGCGGCGCTGCCCTTCGGCGGCTACGTGAAATTCCTGGGCGATGCGGATGCGGCCTCGGGCAAGGATGCTGCGGCGGTCGATGCGCTGGATGCCGAGGAACGCCGCCGATCGATGCATGGCGCGCCCCTGTGGGCGCGGGCGGCGACCGTGGCGGCGGGGCCGGTGTTCAATTTCATCCTGTCGATCCTGATCTTTGCGGGCGTGATGATGCTGTCCGGTCAGGCGTCAGAGGATCCGGTGGTGGGCGATCTGCGCCCGATGCCGTCCGAAATGCAGCTTTTGCAGCAGGGCGATCTGATCACCGCCATCGAGGGGGAGACGGTGGATAATCTGGCCGATGTGTTCGAGCTCGGTCGTACGCTGCCGCCCGCAGAAACCCTGACATATGACATTCAGCGCAATGGCTCCGATCTGAGCCTAGAGGCCAGTTTCCCGCTGATTCCCGTGGTGGACAGCGTCACGCCACGATCTGCCGCGATGGATGCCGGGTTGGAACGCGGCGACGTGATCCGCACCATCAATGGCGATCCGGTCTATGCCTTTGAACAGTTGCGCACCGCTGTGGAAGCGTCGCAAGGGGCGGAATTGGCGCTGGAGGTCTGGCGCGATGGCGAGATGATCGACATCACCCTTGCCCCGCGCCGCATGGATTTGCCGTCGCCCGAAGGGGGCTTTGAAACCCGCTGGCTGATCGGCGTCACCGGCGGGTTGTTCTTCGACCCCGAAATCACCCGCGTGGGTCTTGGCCCGGCCATAACCGGCGGCGCGGCCACGGTCGTGAACGTGATCCAGACCTCGCTGTCGGGTCTGTGGCACATGATCACCGGCGCGATTTCCAGCTGCAACCTGCAAGGCCCGATCGGTATCGCCGAAACCTCCGGCGCGGCGGCCAGTCAGGGGCTGGAAAGCTTCTTCTGGTTCGTGGCGGTGCTGTCGACCGCCGTTGGCCTGCTGAACCTGTTCCCGATCCCGGTGCTGGATGGCGGACATCTTCTGTTCCACGCGTTTGAGGCCGTTACAGGACGCCCGCCCTCGGACAAGGCGATGCGCATCTTCATGACGGTTGGGCTGACGCTGATCCTGTCGCTGATGCTGTTTGCGCTGACGAACGACCTGTTTTGCCCGTAAGCGGGCAGGGCGGGACAGGCTGTCGCAGGTATATGGCTGCAAAAGCTTAACAATTCGCAAAAGCGTCAAGGCGGTGCCGCATTCGCGCCCAAATTGAGCGCGAGTCTTGGATCTGCAAGGGGCCATGCGCCCCAAGAAGCAGACCGAGGCGAGACCAATGAGAATGATCAACGAAAGCTACCGCAGCTTCAGCTTCTTTGTGGAAGTCAATATCGACCGCTTCCTTGTGCCGGTGATGATCGTCGGCGCGCTGACCGTGGCCGGTTGGCTGGTCACGCTCTGATCGTCTCGCTTTCAGGGCTTTTGCCCTGCCGAACATCTGTAAACCGGCATCCCGACTGGCTGCCGGTTTGGCGATTCCAGCCCGAATTATGTATATCTTGTGCCACGGTCGGAAATTACTCCTACACCGTGGGTTAACGCGTTTTGACAAGCCTACCCGCGCGCGATAGAGCTTTCGGTAGCTTAGATACTTGGCGGGGCGGATTCGATGTATGTGAAAACGGGATTTTCCGGTAGATTCAGGCATTTTGCTGCCGTTCTTGCGGTGCTGATGGCAGGGATGATTCTGCTGCCCGGCAACGCCAATGCGCAGACCTACCGGTTCACGTCTTTCGCCGTCGAAGGAAATGACCGTGTCGATCCTGCCACGATCCTTGCCTTTCTCGACATCCCGGCAGGGCAGACGATCACGGCCGCGCAGCTGAACGATGCCTATCAGCGCCTCCAGAACTCGGGCCTGTTCGAGAGTGCGGAGCTTGATCCGCGCGGATCGCGTCTGGTGGCCATCGTGCAGGAATACCCGACGATCAACCGCATCAATATCGAGGGCAACCGCCGGCTCGAAGACGATATGCTGATGACGGTTGTCACTTCGCAGCCACGCCGCGTCTATTCGCCCTCGCAGGCGGAGCAGGATGCCGCGTCCATCACCGAAGCCTATCGGTTGCAGGGCCGCCTGACTGCCACCGTGACCCCTGTCATCATCCGCCGTGATGAAAACCGCGTCGATCTGGTCTTCGAAGTGACCGAGGGCCGCGTCGTGGAAACCGAGCGCATTACCTTCGTCGGCAACCGTGACTTCAGCGACCGCCGTCTGCGCAGGGTCATGGAAAGCACGCAGGCTGGAATCTTCCGGCAGCTGATCGGGTCTGACACTTTCGTGGCCGACCGCGTGGCCTTTGACCAGCAATTGCTGACCGATTTCTACCGCGAGCGGGGCTATATCGACTTCACCGTTCAAAGCGTGACGTCGGAACTGGCGCGCGAACGCAACGCCTATTTCATCACCTTCAACATCCGCGAAGGGCAAAGCTTCTCGTTCGGCGAGATCACCACCGTTAGCGAGATTGCTGACGTGGATGCACAGCCCTTCCAGGACACGATCGCCGTGCGCCCGGGGGTGACCTATTCGCCCCGGCTGGTGGACAACACGATCACGCGGATGGAAAATCTCGCCTCCAGCATGGGGCTGCGGTTTGTCCGGGTGGAGCCGCGTGTCACCCGCAACGATGCGGACCTGACCCTCGATATCGAGTTCGTCATCACCCGAGGAGACCGTGTTTTCGTCGAGCGCATCGACATTGAGGGCAACGCGACGACGCTCGACCGCGTGATCCGCCGTCAGTTCCGCAGCGCCGAAGGCGATCCGCTCGACCCGCGCGAGATCCGTCAAAGCGCAGAGCGTATCCGTGCCCTCGGGTTCTTCTCGGATGCGACGGTGCAGAGCCGTCCGGGGTCTACCCCCGATCAGGTGATCCTTGACGTGGATGTGGTTGAACAGCCGACGGGATCGCTCGGATTTGGTGTGAACTTCGCGACCGATACCGGTGTGGGTCTGGCCGTCAACTTCTCTGAAAGCAATTTCCTTGGACGTGGTCAGGCACTGCGCTTCGGGTTCGATACGTCCGAGGGTTCCCGGAGCTTCAACTTCTCCTTCACGGAACCGGCTTTCCTGGGCCGCGATCTGCAACTTGGCCTGGCTGCGTACTACACAACAACCAGCCAACAGAACGCGAGTTACAACACGCGCAGCGTCGGGTTCAGCCCTTCGGTGTCCTTCCCGCTGACCGAAAACAGCCGCTTGGCGTTGAACTACCGGATCTCCGATGATGGCATTTTCGATGTACCGGCGACTTCGTCTGCGATCCTTCAGGCCGAGGAAGGCTCTCGCCTGACATCCTCCGTGGGCTATACCTACAGCTACAGCACGCTTGGCACCGGCCTGAACCCGAATGCCGGCTTCAGCTTCAGCTTCGGACAGGACTTTGCAGGGCTTGGCGGGGATAACGAATATATCCGCACAACGGCCGCGATGGTGGCGGAAACCACGATCATGCGCGAAGAGGTGTCACTGCGGGCCACTTTGGAAGGCGGCGCGCTGAACATGCTGTCCGGCAACAGCCGCCGGATCGACCGTTTTGGCCTGAATTCGCGCCAGCTGCGCGGGTTCGAGGGCAATGGGGTTGGTCCGCGTGACCTGACCGATGCCGGAACTGCGGCGGATGCTTTGGGCGGCAACTACTACTTCGCTGCCCGTTTCGAGACCGCCTTCCCGATCGGCCTGCCCGAGGAATACGGCATCACCGGTGGTCTGTACTACGACATCGGTTCTGTCTGGGGGCTCGACAACACCCTTGGTGGCGTGGTCGATGACGACATGCATATCCGTCAGACGGTTGGGGTCTCGATCTTCTGGGACACCCAGATCGGACCGCTGCGCTTCAACTTCAGCCACGTTCTGGACGCGCAGGAATACGACCGGACCCGCAGCTTTGACTTTACCGTCGAAGCGCGGTTCTGAAGCCAGGCCATGCGCCTGATCCTGATAAGTCTTGCGATGCTGGCCCTCTCTGGGCCAGTTTTCGCGCAGCCGCTGTCCATTGGCAGGGTTGACGGGCCGCCGATCGTCATTCTCAACCAGGAACGGCTGTTCTCGGACTCTCTCTTTGGGCAGCGCGTTCAGGAAGAACTGGCGGAGGCCTCCAGCGCCCTGTCGCGCCAGAACCGCGAACTGGAAACGGCGCTTCTGGAAGAAGAACAATCCCTGACCGAACAGCGCGCCACCATGAGCGCCGAGGAATTCCGCCCGCTGGCCGAGGATTTCGACAGGCGGGCCGAGGAAATCCGCGCGGTTCAGGCCGAACGTCTGCGCCGCCTTCGGGCGCAGGCCGACGGGGCAGAGCAACTCTTCTTCGAGCTGATCACCCCCATTCTGAGCGGTCTGCTCAACGATATCGGCGCAGCGGCCGTTCTCGATTCGCGCGTGGTCATCTATGTGGCCGAAGGCGGTGATGTCACGGATATGGCGCTACAGCGCGTCAATGCCGAGCTTGGCGATGGCGGAGAAGAGCCGATCCTCGACCGGGTCAACTCAAGCGCCCCGTAAGCGCTGCTTGTCGGCCCCGGCCCGAATTGCTACCACCAAGTCAGGTAAACAAGAAGGATCGCAGCCCCATGACGGCCGACACGCCCACCACCGCCGATATCGACCTGATCCAGCGGATCATCCCGCATCGCTACCCGTTCCTTCTGGTGGACAAGGTGCGCGACATCGTTCCGTTCAAAAGCGCCGTGGGCATCAAGAACGTCACCATGAACGAGCCGCATTTTCAGGGCCATTTTCCTGGTGTGCCGATCATGCCTGGCGTCACGATCATCGAAGCGATGGCGCAGGCCGCGGCGATCATGGTAGGTGTGTCCGCCGACCTCGCGGACAAGAACATGCTGGTCTATTTCATGGGCATCGACGGGGTGAAGTTTCGCCGCAAGGTTGGCCCCGGCGACGTGCTGGAACTGCATGTCTCGGTCATTCGCGGCAAGCCCGGCGGCAAGGTCTGGAAATTCTCGGGCCGCGCCGAGGTTGAGGGCGAACTGGCCTGTGAGGCCGAATTTACCGCGATGATGGATCTGCCCGCCTAGGAGAGCGCCCCATGGCCATTGATGCCAGTGCCGAGATTCACAGCTCGGCCGTGATCGAACCGGGTGCCAGTATCGGTCCCGATTGTCAGATCGGCCCGTTCTGCGTGGTCGGCTCGCAAGCTGTTCTGGGGCGTGGCGTGGTGCTGAAACCCCATGTCGTCGTGACCGGCCAGACCGAGATCGGGGATGAGACCACCGTCTTTTCCTTCGCTGTTATCGGAGAGATCCCGCAGGATCTGAAATTCAAGGGTGAGAATACCCGGCTGATCATCGGCCGACGCAACCGCATCCGCGAGCATGTGACGATGAATTGCGGCACCGAAGGCGGTGGCGGCGTCACGCGGATCGGGGATGACGGGCTGTTCATGGCGGGTTGCCATATCGCCCATGACGCCCAGGTGGGCGACCGGGTGATCGTGGTGAACTCTGCTGCCGTCGCGGGCCATTGCGTGATCGAGGATGATGTGATCATCGGCGGGCTGTGCGGCATTCATCAGTGGGTGCGGATCGGCAAGGGCGCCATCATCGGCGCGCTGTCCATGGTCACGAATGATGTGATCCCCCATGGGCTGGTGCAAGGCCCGCGCGGGGAACTGGACGGGTTGAACCTTGTCGGCCTGAAACGCCGCGGCGTCGATAGGGCCGAGATCACCGCGCTGCGTGCCGCCTTTCAGCAACTGGCGCAGGGCGAGGGCACCTTCATGGATCGCGCCCGGCGGCTGTCCGAGGACAACCCGGATTCGCCCCATGTCACCCAGATCGTCGACTTCATCATGGGTCAGACCGACCGGTCTTTCCTGACGCCGAGGTGATCGGCTTGGCGCGGGCAATCATCGCAGGATCGGGCGTGCTTCCGGGGCTTTTGCTACAGGCGGGGCCTGCCCATGTCGTGCGCTTGGCAGGCGTTGAAAGCGAACCGCTCGACGCGCCCGACATCCCTGCGCGGTTCGAACAGTTCGGGGCGCTGTTCGCGGATCTGCGCGCGGCGGGCGTCGAGGAACTGGCCTTTGCCGGGGCGCTGAGCCGTCCGGCGTTCGATCCGTCCCTGATGGACCCGGAAACCATGGCGCTGATGCCGCGCGTGGCCGGGGCGATGGCGCAGGGGGACGATACGCTTCTGCGCACCATTGCAGCAATCTTCGAGGAACAGGGATTTCGCGTGGTGGGGGCGCTGGACCTGCGCCCCGATCTTGTTGCGGCAGAGGGTCCAATCAGCGGCGACGCGTCGGACGCGCACCTGCGCGATGCCGCGCGGGCCCGGTCCGTGCTGGATGCGCTCGGACCGCTCGATGTGGGGCAGGGCGCTGTTGCGGCTAAGGGACAGGTCATCGGCATTGAAACGCTGCAAGGCACCGATGCCATGCTGCGCTTTGTCGGCATGTCGCAGCCCGGTTCGGGCGGAGTGCTGGTCAAACGGCCGAAGCCGGGGCAGGATCTGCGCATGGACACGCCCGTGATCGGCCCCGCGACCGTGATGAAGGCCGCAGAGGCCGGGCTGTCGGGGATAGAGATCGCCGCCGGATCGGTTCTGATCCTGGATCGCGACGCGGTGGAAGCGGCCTGCGAGGCGTCCGGCATCGCACTGTGGGCCGCGCCATGACCCTGACGCTCTTCCTGATTGCGGGAGAGTCGTCCGGCGACAGGCTTGGGGCCGCACTGATGCGGGGGGTCAAGGAGCTTCATCCGGATGTGATTTTTCACGGGGTTGGCGGGCCGCTGATGCAGGCCGAAGGGCTCGATAGCCTGTTCCCGATGGAGGAACTGGCGGTCATGGGCATTGCAGAGGTGCTGCCCAAGCTGCGCCATCTCTTTGCGTTGAAACGTCAGGCGGCAGAAGCGGTCGTGGCGCTGAACCCCGATGCGCTGATCACCATCGACAGCCCCGATTTCTGCCTTCGCGTGGCCCGGCAGGTGCGAGAAACCGCACCGCTTATCCGCACCATGCATTACGTCGCGCCCTCTGTCTGGGCCTGGCGTCCCGGTCGCGCGGCCAAAATGGCGCGGCATGTGGATCACGTACTGGCCCTGCTGCCCTTCGAGCCGCCCTATATGGAGGCCGCAGGCATGACCTGCGATTTCGTCGGCCATCCGGTGGTGAACGAACCGGTGGCGACCGAGGCCGAGGCCGCCGCCTTCCGCGCCCGGTATGACATTGCCCCCGACGCGCCCTTGCTGCTGATGCTGCCCGGTTCGCGGCGCAGCGAAGTGGCGCGGCTGGCCCCGGTCTTTGGCGAGGTTCTGGCGCAGCTTTCCGCGCGTGTGCCGGGGGTGCAGGCCGTAGTGCCGACGGTGGCCCATGTGGCACCGGCCTTGCGGGACGCCCTTGAAAGCTGGCCCATCAGGCCGATCCTGCTGGACCCG
The DNA here is from genome assembly GCF_001879695.1 of Nioella sediminis. GTDB lineage: Bacteria > Pseudomonadota > Alphaproteobacteria > Rhodobacterales > Rhodobacteraceae > Nioella > Nioella sediminis. The sequence continues at coordinate 27,009 of NZ_MNBL01000054.1, read as the reverse complement.
AGCGACGCCCCCGACAGCTACGCCTCCGACAAGCGCGCGGCCTTCCGCGCCGCCGACGTGGCGCTTGCGGCCTCTGGCACCGTGTCGCTGGAACTGGCCGCCAATGCGACGCCGATGGTCGTGGCCTATGACATGAACCGGCTGTCGTTTTTCCTGATGAAGCGGGCAGCGCTGATCGACACGGTGACACTTGTCAATCTGGTGTCCGACACCCGCCATGTGCCCGACTTCCTGTCACCGGACTGCCGTCCTGACCTGATCGTTCCGGCTCTGGAAAAGCTGTTGACCGACACAGGCACGCGCGCGGCGCAGATCGAGGCAATGGCCCTGACCATGGACCGCATCGGGGCAGGGGGCGAGGCACCGGGCCTCCGCGCGGCCCGTTCGGTTCTGGCGCATCTCTAGGCGGTGAAATCGGCGGGGACCGCCCCTGTCAGGCGCAGCAGGTCCTCCGGTGCGACCGGCACGATATGGCGCGGGGTGCCTGCCGCCGCATAGACCTTGTCAAAGGCAGAGAGACGCGGATCGAACCAGGCGCGGATCGGGTTCAGGTGCCCCACGGGCGAAACGCCCCCAATGGCAAACCCCGTCTGCGTCCGGATCAAGGCCGCATCCGCTTTGCCCAGTGGCTCCCCCGCCAAATCGCTGGCCTTGGCCGCATCCACCTGATTGCCGCCCGCCGTGATGAAGAGCAGCGCCGCGCCGCTGTCGTCGCCCCGGAAAATCACCGATTTGCAGATCTGGTCGATCTCGCAGCCCGCCTGATCTGCCGCCTCAACCGCCGTTCTGGTGCTGCCATCCATTTCCATCACATCGGCGGGCAGGCCGGCCTCTTGCAATGCCCTGATCACGCGCTTGAGGCTCTTGCTCATATTCTTCACTCCGTTTTCCGACCCCTTGTTGCCCGGTCCCCCTGCGACGTGCAAGCAATTGACGAAACCGAAGCCGCCCGCCATCACGGAAGCCATGAGCTTTGCATCCCGACTGACCCGCCATCCCATTCCCTTCGATCCCGATCGCGGTGCCGACGCGCTGGCGCATCTGCCCGATATGGCCCCGGAGCTGCGCCCGCTGATCGAAGGCACCGGCGGGTGCAGCCCTTACCTGCTGAGCCTTATCGGCAAGGAAAAGGACTGGCTGGCCGAGGCGCTGACGCAAGACCCTGACGAAGTGCGCCGGGGGCTGCTGCTGGAAACCGGCGCGGTTGCCCTGAGCGATCTGGCCCCGGAATTGCGGCGCCTGAAACGCCGCGTGGCGATTTATGCAGCACTGGCCGATCTGGGGGGCGTTTGGCCTCTAGAACAGGTGACGGGCTTGCTGACCGATTTCGCGGATGCCGCCGTCGATGTTGCGATCCGTCGATTGGTGGCGGCGGAGGCCAAACGCGGCAAAATCCCCGGCATGACCGAGGAAGACGCGGAAACCGGCGCGGGGATGGTGGCGCTGGCCATGGGCAAGATGGGCGCGGGCGAGCTGAACTATTCCTCCGACATCGACCTCATCGTGCTGTTTGACGAAACCCGGTTTGAGCCGGGCGACGAGATGGAGGCACGGGCGAGCTTCATCAAGGTGACCCGCCGCATGACGGCGGCCCTCGCCGATGTGACCCGCGATGGCTATGTCTTCCGCACCGATCTGCGGTTGCGCCCCGATGCCTCGGTCACGCCGGTCTGCATCTCTATGGCGGCCGCCGAACGCTATTACGAGGCCGAGGGGCGAAACTGGGAGCGCGCGGCCTATATCAAGGCGCGGCCCTGTGCGGGCGATATCGCGGCGGGGGAGCGGTTTCTGAACACCCTCACCCCGTTCGTCTGGCGCAAGCATCTGGATTTTGCCGCCATTCAGGACACCCACGAGATGCGCGAGAAGATCCGCCGTCACAAGGGGTTGCACGGGCCGATCACGCTGGAAGGTCATAATATGAAGCTCGGTGCGGGGGGCATCCGAGAGATAGAGTTCTTTGCCCAGACCCGCCAGATCGTCTCGGGCGGGCGCGACCCGGATTTGCGCTGTCGTGGCACGGTTCCAGCCTTGGCTGCCTTGGCGGAAAAAGGCTGGATCGAGGCGGATGTGCGCGACCGGCTGACCCGGCATTACCGGCTGCACCGGGAAATCGAGCATCGCGTTCAGATGGTCAATGATGCGCAAACCCATTTGCTGCCCAACTCGGACGAAGGGTTCGACAGGCTGGCACGGTTCTGTGGCGAGGGCGATACAGCAGCCCTTCGCACAATGCTGCGCGACCGTCTGGCCGAGGTCGACCGGCTGTGCGAGCCCTTTTTCAAGCCCGAGAAGACCGAAACCGATCTGCCCGACCTGTCGGAAACCGCCGAAGAGATCGTTGCCCGCTGGCCCGGCTACCCTGCGCTCCGCTCTGCCCGTGGCCAGGCGATTTTTGCGCGGCTCAAACCCGATCTTCTGGCGCGCTTCGCGGCCACCCCGCGACCCGAAGAGGCGCTTGGCAACTTTGACGGGTTCCTCAGGGGCCTGCCTGCCGGGGTGCAGCTCTTCTCGCTGTTCGAGGCCAACCCGCCGCTTGTCGATCTGATCGTGGATATCTGCGGCACCGCGCCGGGCCTGTCGCGCTACCTGTCGCGCAATTCCGGGGTGCTGGACGCGGTGATCGGCGGCGATTTCTTTGCGGGCTGGCCGGATCGGGACACCCTCTCTGCGCATCTGGAGGCGCAGCTTGAGGGGCTGGACTATGAAGGGGTCCTGAACACTGCCCGCCGCTGGCTGAAGGAATGGCATTTCCGCGTTGGCGTGCATCATCTGCGCGGGCTGATCCATGCCGAGGAAGCAGGCGCTGAGTATTCCATGCTGGCGCAGGTGATCCTGCGGGCGCTCTGGCCGCGTGTCTGTGACGAGGTCGCGCGCCGTCATGGTCCCGCACCGGGGCGCGGTGGCGCGGTTGTGGCCATGGGCAGCCTTGGCGCGGGGCGGCTGACGGCGGGGTCTGACCTCGACCTTCTGGTGATCTACGATCCCGGCGGGGTCGAGTTTACCGAGGGCCGCCGCCCACTGGACCCGCGCGGCTGGTTCGCCAAGGCGACGAAGACTCTGATCACCGCCCTGACCGCGCCGACGGGTGAGGGCAAGCTCTATGACGTGGATATGCGGTTGCGCCCCTCTGGCCGTCAGGGGCCGGTGGCAACGGCGCTGGAAGGCTTCCGGCACTACCAGATGACAGAGGCCTGGACCTGGGAACATCTGGCGCTGACCCGCGCGCGGCCCGTGGCAGGCGATGCCAGCCTCTGCGCCGATATTGAGGCGATCCGGATGGAGGTTCTGACCACGCCCCGCGATCCGGTGAAGATCGTCGCGGATGCACAGGACATGCGCGACCGGCTGGCGGCAGCGGGGCGTGTGGGCGAGGGGCTGGATGCCAAGGAAGGCCCCGGACGGATGAAGGACGTGGAACTGCTGGCAGAAACCGCCGCGCTGATTGCCGGTGTGCCCGCCCGTGACGTGGAAGGCCAGTTGGAGGCCGGTGTGTCCATCGGCTGGATCAGTGCGGATGACGCCCGCACCCTTGCCGCGGCCCATCACCTCTATGGCCGCCTGAATCACGCGACCCGGCTCTTGACCGACCGGCGCCTCGATCTGGACGAGATCGGATCGGGCGGGCGCAGCTTCATCGCCCGCGAAGCCGGTGTCGCAGATGGCGCTGAATTGGCCGCGAAAGCCGAGAGCCTGCGTACCCGTTGTGAGGCTATCATCAACACGGCGCTGGCACATCCGCCATCCAGTGAGGAAACCTGATGAAAGACGCAAGCGACCCCAAGAACCTGATCCGGGAAGCCTACCGGATCGAGGGAATCACCGATGGCGAATGCCGTTCGATCTTCATGGATTGGGCGCTGAGCCTCGCGGACCCCGACCCGCTGCCGCATATCCGGGCGCTGCTGGACCGCTACCGGACCGATGCGCCGGATCATCCGATGACGGCAGTCCTTGAACTGGGGTTGGCCAATCCCCCCGCTGCAAAACGCAGGGGCGGGCGTGCCGGACGGATCGGGCAGGGCTGAGCGATCAGTCCTTCACCCGCGTCGATTGCGCCCCGCGTTCGCGGTAGGGGGTGGTGTCGTAATGCGCCCGGTAGCATTTGGAGAAATGCGAGGGCGAGGCAAAGCCGCAGGACAGTGCCACGTTGATCACGCTCATATCCGTCTGCATCAGCAGGTTGCGCGCCTTCTGCAGACGCAGTTCCATGTAATAGCGCTTGGGGCTGCGGTTCAGATACCGGCGGAACAGCCGTTCCAACTGCCGCGTCGACATGCCGACCTCGTGGGCCAGCGTTGACGGGCTGATTGGTTCCTCCAGATTCTGTTCCATCATCCGGATGACCTGGCTCAGTTTGGGATGTCGCACGCCGATCCGGGTCGGAATCGACAAGCGCTGCGAGTCCTGGTCGGTGCGGATCGAGGTGTAGATCTGCTGGTCGGCGATCTGGCTGGCCAATTCCTCGCCATGGTCATTGGCCACGATCGTCAGCATAAGGTCGATCGAGGCCGTCCCGCCCGCCGTGGTCATCCGGTTGCCATCAATCACGAAGACCGATTTGGTCAGCTTCACCTCTTCGAATTCCTCGGAAAAGCTGTCCTGGTTTTCCCAGTGGATCGTTGCGCGCTTGCCATCGAGCAGCCCGGCCTTGCCCATGGCATAGGCCCCGGTGCAAAGCGCTGCGATGGTCACCCCGCGCCGGGCCTCGCGGCGCAGCCAGTTGATCAGCTTCTTGGTGGTGGCCTTCTGCACGTCGATGCCACCGCAGATGACAATCGTGTCCTCGCGGTTGAGCTCTTCGAAATTCATATGCAGCTTGATCCGCGCATAGGAACTGCATTGCACTTCGTCGCCTTCTTCGCCTGCATAGAGGATCTTGTACAGGTCAGCCCCCCCAAGCCGGTTGGCGATCCGCAACGTATCGACCGCCCCGGCGAAGCTGAGCAGGGTGAATTGATCGAGCAAAACGAAGATAAAGCGCCGGGGTTGGCGGGGGACGCCATGAAGCAGAGTGACCATTGCGCTATTTCTCCTTTGCGGCCGGATTGGTTTTGCCGCTTTTTCTAGCGAAACCACCATTTTTTGCGTTTCGCAATCCCCCGAGGGGATGAATTTCGCATTGGCCCCCGCTTTTCTCCGCCCTATAAGCAAGGTCTGACACTGACAGGAGTTGCGTTATGGCACAGGCATGGACGAAATCGGATTGGCGCGCGAAGCCGCGGATTCAGATGCCCGACTATCCCGATGCGGAAGCATTGGCAGCGGTCGAGGCTCAGCTTGCCAGCTATCCGCCGCTTGTCTTTGCCGGTGAGGCCCGCAAACTGCGCAGTCAGTTGGCCGCCGTGTCGCGCGGCGAGGCGTTTCTGCTGCAAGGTGGCGATTGTGCCGAAAGCTTTGCCGAATTTTCCGCTGATTCCATCCGCGACACCTACAAGGTCATGCTGCAGATGGCCGTGGTGCTGACCTTCGGCGCCAAGGTGCCCGTGGTCAAGGTGGGCCGCATGGCAGGCCAGTTCGCCAAGCCCCGTTCCGCGCCGACCGAGGTCAAGGATGGGGTGGAGCTGCCCTCCTACCGCGGTGACATTATCAACGAGCTGGACTTCACCGAAGCCGCCCGCCTGCCGAACCCGCAGAAGATGCTGCAGGCCTATACGCAGGCAGCCGCCACGCTGAACCTGCTGCGCGCATTCAGCCAGGGCGGGTTTGCGGATATCCACCGGGTGCATAGCTGGACGCTCGGTTTTACCGATGCCGATGACGCGGACCGGTATCGGGATATGGCGAACCGGATTTCCGATGCGCTCGACTTCATGACCGCCGCCGGTCTGAATTCCGAAACCGCGCATCAGCTTGGCACGGTGGATTTCTACACCAGCCACGAGGCGCTGCTGCTGGAATACGAAGAGGCGCTGTGCCGGATCGATTCGACCTCTGGCCTGCCGGTCGCGGGGTCGGGTCACATGATCTGGATCGGGGACCGCACCCGCCAGCCCGAAGGCGCGCATGTGGAATTTGCCAGCGGCGTGCAAAACCCCATTGGCCTGAAATGCGGCCCCACCACGACCGAGGACGACCTCAAGGTTCTTATGGCCAAGCTGAACCCCAAGAACGAGGCCGGTCGCCTGACCCTGATTGCGCGGTTCGGCGCGGGCAATGTGGGTGATCACTTGCCGCGCCTGATCAAGACGGTTCAGTCCGAGGGCGCGAATGTGGTCTGGTCCTGCGACCCGATGCACGGCAACACGATCAAGGCGGCCTCTGGCTACAAGACCCGGCCCTTCGATTCGGTGCTGCGCGAGGTGCAGGAGTTCTTCGCGATCCACCGCGCCGAGGGCACCGTTCCGGGCGGCGTACATTTCGAGATGACTGGCAAGGACGTGACCGAATGCACCGGCGGTGTGCGGGCGGTGACGGACGAAGATCTGTCCGACCGCTACCACACCGCCTGCGATCCGCGTCTCAACGCCTCGCAATCGCTGGAACTGGCCTTCCTTGTCGCCGAGGAACTGAGCCGCGATGGCCGCAAGGCAGCCGCAGCGGCGGGTTGAGACAAGGTTAACGCCTGAATTGAAACGCCCCGGAGCCTGATCGGTTCCGGGGCGTTGTCGTTAACCATGTCACCTGGAGCTGGCTCGGATCGAGGTTAACGAACCTGGTATTGGCTCAGCTCAGCCCACCCTGGACCAGCCGCAAGGCCGGGCGCTCCTGAAACGGGCGGGCTGGTTCGGCGGATTGACCGGGTTGGCTCGGGATCGCGCCCGTGCTGTCAGGGCCGCCGGCCAGACGTGTCTGGCTCAGATGACGAATGCGGAAGCGGCGTGGCGGGAGGCCAACCAGCCCGTCGGTGACCAGAACGCCTAGCGCGCGGTTGATCTTCCCCTCCGGTCCAGTGAGCGGCATGAGGCACATGCGGCCTTCCAGAACCGCCCGGCCCTGCGCGTCGGACACAAGCTCCAGATCCAGAACAGCGGGGTCGGAAAAGACCTGAGAGACCTTTTCCATCAATCGCTTACGGTCCGGGATTTCGAAGAACGCCCGCAAGGGCATGCCCCGAACATCCATCCCCATCGTGTGATGCAGATGCTGCCCGGCCAGCCGAAACCGCACCGCATCGGGGCGCGGGCGTTCCAGCAGGAAGGCATTGGGCAATGCCGGGGCCAGTGCCTGCGGGTCCAGATCGGCGCGCCGGGGAATCCCGCCATTGCGCCGCAGGCTGGTCCAGTGGGTCATGACGGTGCTGACAACCGATCCCATCTGATGATCCTTGCGATGCCAAAGCGGCACCACGTTTCGCGGCTGTTCCGAACAGGTTTTCATCTTGCACTCCTGCACTCACGCCCCCGAAGCGACCCTGCCCGGCGTTGGCGTCGCACCCTGACTTGTGTTAACGCTGAACCGGAGATCCTTACCCAACCCTTAATAACATCCGAACAATTCGACGAGCAGGGGGGAAAAGCTTAAGTGGTTAACTCGATGACGGGATATGCCGCCCGCGATGTGGCCTCCGATGGCGTTCTGCGCAGTTGGGAATTGCGCAGCGTCAATGGCCGGGGGCTGGATATGCGGCTGCGCCTGCCGGATCGGCTGGGGCGGCTCGATATCATGCTGCGGGAGCGGTTGAAGAAAGCCATCGCGCGCGGATCGGTGACGCTGAATCTGCGGATCAGCAAGGAAGACAGCGGCGCGGCGGCCTCCATAGATGAAGCGGCTTTGCTGGCCTCTCTATCGGCTCTCGCCCATGTGCAGCGCAGCGCCGAGGCGCAGGGCCTGCCCGTCGGCCCCGTCGATCCCGCCCGTATACTCACCTTGCCCGGTGTCATGTCCAATGGCGCGGCGGAGGAGAGTTTTCCATCAGACGAAACCCTGCTGGCGGAGTTCGACGACTTGCTGGCGTCCTTCCTGGCCTCCCGCGCCGAAGAAGGGGCGGCTTTGCGCCAGACCCTCAGCGACCAGATCGACGCCATGGATCCGCTGGTTGCACAGGCCGCCGCGCAGGCCGAAGCCCGAAAAGGCACGGCAGCGGACCGGTTGGCGGAAAACTTGCTAAAGATCCTGAACACCGCTGACGGTATGGACCCCGACCGGCTGGCGCAGGAACTCGCCCTTCAGGCGGTCAAGTCGGATGTGACCGAAGAGATTGACCGGCTGGCCAATGCCCATATCCCCGCTGCAAAGGCCCTGCTGACGGCTGACGGCCCGGTCGGGCGGCGGTTCGATTTCCTGATGCAGGAGTTCAATCGAGAGGCCAATACGCTCTGCTCGAAATCCAGCGACGCGGCGCTGACCCAGACCGGCCTTGACCTCAAGGTTGCGATTGATCAGATGCGCGAGCAGGTTCAGAACGTGGAGTGACCATGCCCCAGACCGACAGCCGCCGTGGCCTTCTTATCATCCTGTCCTCGCCCTCGGGCGCGGGAAAATCGACGCTGGCCAAGCGGCTGATGGAATGGGACCCGTCCCTAAGCTTCTCGGTCTCTGCCACGACGCGCGCGGCACGGCCGGGCGAGGTGGACGGCACGGACTACCACTTTCTGACAGAAACCGCCTTCAAGGACATGGTTCGGGACGGCGCGATGCTGGAACACGCCCATGTGTTCGGCAATTTCTACGGCTCGCCCATGGCACCCGTGAAAGAGGCCATCGACAGCGGCTGCGACGTGCTGTTCGACATCGACTGGCAGGGGGCGCAGCAGATCAAGACCAGTGCCTTGCGCGACCATGTATTGTCGATCTTCGTTCTGCCGCCATCCATCGCGGAACTGCGCCGTCGATTGGTCAGCCGCGGACAGGATGCGCCGGAGGTGATCCAGAAGCGGATGCAAAAAAGCTGGGACGAGATCAGCCATTGGGACGGTTATGATTACGTGCTGGTCAACGACGATCTGGACGTGACCTTCGAGCGGCTGAAAACCATCGTCAGTGCCGAACGTCTGCGCCAGCCGCAGCAGCCGGGTCTGGTGGGCTTCGTGCGCGGGCTGCAGTCCGAGTTTCAGGAGGATGAACAGTGATTTACGCCCTGGACGGCATCGCACCAGAGATCGCAGAGGATACCTGGATAGCGCCCGATGCGAATGTGATCGGCCGGGTGGTGCTGGAGGCAGGCGCCTCGGTCTGGTTCGGCAGCACCCTGCGCGGTGACAATGAAGAAATCCGGGTCGGGGCCGGGTCGAATGTGCAGGAAAACTGCGTCTTCCACACCGATCCCGGCTGCCCGCTGACCATCGGGGCGAATTGCACCATCGGCCACAAGGTCATGCTGCACGGTTGCACAATCGGGGATGGCAGCCTGATCGGCATGGGGGCGACGGTGCTGAACGGGGCGAAGATCGGCAAAGGTTGCCTGATCGGGGCCGGGGCGCTGATCACGGAAAACAAGGAGATCCCCGATTTCTCGCTGGTCATGGGCGCGCCGGGCAAAGTGGTGCGACAGCTTGATGAGGCGGCACAGGCCGGGCTGCTGGCCTCGGCCGAGCATTACCGGCAGAACATGCGCCGTTTCCGCAATGGGCTGGTCGCCTTGGGCTAGGCCCGGGTCAGGCTCAGCGTGAATTGCTGTCTATCCGCGGACAGCGATAGCCGGGCGCGTCTTCCGCTGATTGCAGCTTCCTTGGCCAGCAATGCGAACTGGACGCGAGAGGGCGGCGGCAATAGGTCAGATGATATCGGCTGATCCAGAACCTGCCAGATCTCCGCGTCGATGGTCAGCTTGCGACCCTCGCCCGAGATGTCCCAGTCCTCCCCGTCGCGCTGAACCGTCAACACGCCCCCAAGCGGAAGAGCCGTCTCGGCACAGTTGAGCAGCAGGAAAGCGAGCTTCGCGTCCTGCCGGGGCAGGTCGCCCGTTACCCGCCACTCCACCGATAGCCGACCGCCGCCATAGATCGCGGTCACGATCTCGCGCAATTCGCGTTCCGACAGGGTTTCGCCCGCCCGCGCCGCGCCGAAAGCCACCCGGAAAAAGCGGATGCGGGCCATGGCGTCTTCTATGGCCGATCCGATCAGCTCCAGCTCTGGTGTCCGGGGCGCGCCGGACAGGCCAATCAGCTCCATCCCGTTGGAAATCGCTGACAGCGGGTTTACAAGGTCATGGCAAAGCCGCGATCCAACCAGCTCGGCAAGATCCGGTACTGGGAAATCATGGCGATCATCCATCACGAAAGGCCCCCTGAAATGGTCAATGATCTCAACGCGATGCTGGAGCCGGGAATGCTGGTGCGGCACCCCGGCCAGCCTGATTGGGGGCTGGGGCAGGTGCAATCGAATATCGCGGGCCGGATCACGGTGAATTTCGAGAATGCCGGAAAGGTGGTGATCAATGGCGAACGGGTGGGCCTTGTCATCGAGTTCTGATCTCCTCGGATCTTCTGCCCGGTAACGCTAGCCCGCTTGCGGTTAACAGTTTCCTAACGGGTGGGGGCTTGAGGTTGCATTGGCCCGGTCAATCGCTTACCTCGCGCGCAGGTTTCTTGGCGGGCGACCCATGGTGATTGACGACACCCAGCTTGAACTGCGTCTGGCCCGAGGCGAGGCCGATCTGAGGCTTGCACAGGCCCTGCGCTACGAGGTTTTCATCCGGGAACTGGGCGGCGATGGCGACCTCGTCGATCACGCAAACGGGCTGGAGGCGGACAGGTTCGATCCGTTCTTCGACCATCTGATGCTGCTGGATCGGTCGCGGCAGGGCAATCAATGCGTCGGCGTCTACCGTGTGATGCGAGAAGACCAGGCCGCCGCCGCAGGACAGTTCTATTGCGACGATGAATATGACCTGACGGTTCTGAAACAGGGTCCGCTGAAGCTGCTGGAACTGGGGCGGTCTTGCGTGCACGCCGATTATCGCGGCGGCACGGCGATGCTGCATCTTTGGAACGGGCTCGCGGCCTATGTGGAGGATCACGGGATCGACCTGATGTTCGGCGTTGCGTCCTTCCATGGCACCGATGCCGCTGCCTTTGCCGCGCCCTTATCATTGCTTCATCACCGTTACCTTTCTCCGCCGGAGATTCGGGTACGCGCGCGCGAGGACAGTTTTCAGCGCATGGACCTGATCGCCGAGCCCGATCTGGACCGGGTCGCCGCCGCCCGCGCGATACCTGCGCTGATCAAGGGCTATCTCAAGATGGGCGGGTTCGTGGGCGAGGGGGCCTATATAGACCGGCCTTTCAACACCACCGATATCTGCCTGCTGATGGATGTGAAACGGGTGTCGCAGAAGCAGTTCGGCCTCTATGCCAAGGGCGTGCGGCGGTGACGGTCTGGGATGATGGCGAGATGCCGGTGGACAGCCCCATTGCCCTTGCCGGGTGGCTGAGGGCCGGTCGCAGGGGTATTCCTGTCATCCTGCTCCTGCTTGTCTGCTTTCCGCTGCTTCTGCTCCTGCGGCTGCCGGAGAAGTGGATCTGGGGTTATCGTCGCCCCATCACTCCCTGGATTACACAATTCGTATGTATATCAACCTGTTGGATGATGGGGTTGAAGCGGAATGTTAGTGGTGTTCCAAGCCCGCAACGTGGGGCCTATGTGGCCAATCATTCCAGCTGGCTCGACATTTTCGTGCTGAACGCGTCGAAACGCATCTACTTCGTTGCCAAGGCCGAGGTGCATGGCTGGCCCGGCATCGGCTGGCTGGCGCGGGGCACCGGCACGGTGTTCATCCGCCGCGACCGGCGCGAAGCGAAGCGGCAGCAGGACGTGTTCGAGGACCGGCTGCGCGCAGGCCACCACCTGTTGTTTTTCCCCGAAGGCACCAGCACCGATGGACAACGGGTTCTGCCCTTCAAGACGACCCTTTTCGCGGCCTTCACCACCGAGACCTTGCGCGACTTCCTGACCGTTCAGCCCATCTCCCTGCGCTATCATGCGCCCGAGGGCGAAGACCCGAGATTCTACGGCTGGTGGGGCGATATGGGTTTCGGCTATGGGCTGCTGAAGGTGCTGGCCGTCCGGCGACAGGGCCGCGTCGACGTGACCTACCACCCGCCGCTAAGGGTCTCGGACTTCCCCGATCGTAAATCTCTGGCGGCAGCGTGCGAACAAGCCGTCCGGATGGGCTTCACCGAAGCGGCGCGGTAAGGGCGGTCAGCGCGGCCAGCGGATTATCCGCCTTCCAGATCTCCTGCCCGATTGCGAAGAAATCCGTGACCGGGGCCAGCTGCGCCACCAGATCGACCGTCAAGGCACCTTCCGCCACAACGGGCAGCTCGATCATCTGCGACCACCAGGCGAAAAGGTCATGTTCGGCGCGGGTGCCGTCCCCAAGCGGGCTGTCACCGACAGGACCGAAGGCGATGTAGTCTGCGCCCACTTCGCCCGCCGTCATCCCCTCATGGGTGGAGGCACCGCAGAACGCGCCGACAATGGGATCGGCCCCCAGTTCCTTGCGGGCCTTGCGGACGGACCGTGCGGCATCGGTCAGGTGAACCCCGTCAAGCCCGAGCCGTTCCACCATTCCCAGATGCTTTTCGATCACAATCGGCACGTCCCGCTCATGGGCAATGACGCGCAACGCATCGGCGGCGCGGGCCACGTCATTGGCATCGGAGGAGGCATGGGCCAGCCGCAGGCAGGCGATCTCCATCCCGTCCAGCACGGCGGCAAGCTTCGGCGCGAAGGCGTCGATTTCGAAGGCGGGCGGCGTGATCAGGTAGATCTGCGGCTGCTCGGGGGCGTCCTGCGGCATGGGAATATCCTTCGTCTTTTCTGGCGCGGTGATAGCCGGTCGCCGCGCCGGGAACAATGGGGCGCTTGCATCGCGGCCCCCCCGGATTTATGCGGCAGCCCATGGACAGCAAGCACCCGCAACCCGCCTTCATCCTCGTGCGCCCGCAGATGGGCGAAAACATCGGTGCCGCCGCGCGGGCGATGTGGAATTTCGGGCTGGATCATATGCGGGTCATCGCCCCGCGCGATGGTTGGCCCAATGAACGCGCCGTGGCGCTGGCCAGCGGGGCGGGGCGGCTTCTGGACAATGCTGGCCTTTTTCAAACCACGGCAGAAGCGCTGCGCGATTGCACCTATGTCTTTGCCACCACGGCCCGGCAACGGGGCCTGACGAAACCGATTGTGACGCCCGAGCGCGCGATGGAACAGGCCCGTGCGATCCATGCGGAGGGCGGCAAGGTGGGGGTGCTGTTCGGTCCCGAGCGGGCGGGGTTGGAAAACGAGGATATCGTGCAGGCCAACGCCATCATCTCGGTGCCGGTGAACCCGGACTTTGCCTCGCTCAATCTTGGCCAATGCGTGTTGCTGACCGCCTATGAATGGCGCCGCGCGACGGAAGAGATCGTGGCGGAAGTGATGGAACTGGCCGGGACCGAGTTCGCCACCGGGCTGGAAGTGGAAAAACTGGGCGACCATTTCGAGGAACGCCTGAACGATGCCGGGTTCTTCTTCCCCGAGGCCAAGGCAGACAGCATGCGCCTCAACCTTCGTAACATGTGGTCGCGCCTGCCGCTTACGCGCGCCGATGTGCAGACGCTCCACGGTGTCCTTCGCCAGATGGTGCGCTGGAAAGAACGCGGCTGACCCCGCGACGCATTGCCGTGGCGCTTGATCCTCCCGTGGGGCGGGGCTAGGTCTGGCGGGACGGAAATGGGAGCCCGAGGCATGAGCGGACGCAGTATCTTCGAAGAGGTCACCGAAACCCAGAAACCCGCCGCGACGCCGGGCGCTTTGACGGCGGGCCGGGGCAGGGGGCGCGGCTTTGCGCGGGTCTGGCTGATGGTGCTTTTCGCGATGGTCGTGGTGATGATCGCCGTGGGCGGACTGACCCGGCTGACGGATTCGGGCCTGTCGATCACCGAATGGGCCCCGATCTCGGGCGCGGTGCCGCCCCTGAACGAGGCTGACTGGCAGTCGGAGTTCGAAGCCTATCAGCAAACCGATGAATACCGGCTGCAGAATGCAGGGATGAGCCTCGCCGAGTTTCAGTACATCTACTGGTGGGAATGGGGCCACCGGCAGCTTGGCCGGACCATCGGCCTTGTCTGGGCGCTCGGCTTTGCCTTCATGCTGGCGACGAAACGGATGCCAACAGGATGGACCGGACGCTTCCTTTTGCTTGGCGCACTTGGCGGCGCGCAGGGGGCGATTGGCTGGTGGATGGTGCATTCCGGGCTGCAGGAAGGGATGCTCGACGTGGCCTCTTACCGGCTGGCGACACATCTGGGGCTGGCCTTCCTGATCCTCGCGCTCATTGCATGGTATGTGCTGCGCCTGATGCGTGACGAGGCGGAGCTGATGCAGGCCCGCCGCAATATGGACCGTAAGACCAAGGGGATGGTGACGGGGCTGTTGCACCTGTCCTTCATTCAGATCCTTCTGGGGGCTCTGGTCGCGGGGATAGACGCGGGCCGCATGTTCCCCGACTGGCCGCTGATGTCCGGCGGTTTCTTCCCGCCCGATATGTGGCAAATCGAGCCGCTATGGCGGAACTTTTTTGAGAACGCGGGCACGGTGCAGTTCATCCACCGGATCGTGGGCTATGTGCTGGTGCTGATGGCGATCGGTATCCTTATGGCCGCCCGCAAATCCGCCAATCGCAGCGTCAGGGGCGCTGCGCAGGTAGCGGCGGCGATGATCTTCGTTCAGGCGGTTCTGGGGATTGTCACGGTCATGCATTCCTCGCCGTTGGCCCTGGCGCTTCTGCACCAGTTGGGCGCAGTCGTGACCATCGTGCTGATCCTGCGCGCGCGCTTCACCGCGATGCATCCCCATGCCCAATCTGTGAGAGGGGCCTGACATGTCCGCCTATGACGATCTGATCGCCCACCAGAAAGACACGCAGGCCCTGTCCGAAGTGATGGGCCGTCTCGGCTGGGATCAGGAAACGATGATGCCACGCGGGGCCGCCGATCAGCGGGCCGAGGAAATGGCGGCGATGGAAAGCGTGCTCCATGCCCGCCGCACCGATCCGCGTGTGGGCGACTGGCTGGACCGGGCGGAGGCCTCCGGTGACGTGGCGCGTGCCAATTTGCGTCTGATCCGCCGCGAATACGACCGCGCCACCAAGGTGCCCGCCGATCTGGCCAAGGCACTTGCCAAGGCCACCTCCCGCGCGCAAGGCATCTGGGCCGAGGCGCGGGCGAATGAAGACGTGGCGGCCTTCCTGCCGACGCTGGCCGAAATCCTGCGTCTCCGGCGCGAGGAAGCCGCTGCCATCGCCGGGGACGCCGACCCCTATGATGCGCTCCTTCAGGATTATGAGCCGGGGATCACCGGTGCCGAGCTGGAGGCGCTTTTTTCACGAATGCGCCCCCGGTTGGTCGATCTGCGCGGGCGTGTCCTGTCGTCAGGCTACAACCCTGAACCGCTGAAGGGCCATTTTCCCGAAGCCGCGCAACTGGCCTTGTCCGCAGAACTGGCGGCGGTCTTCGGCTATGACTTCGACCGGGGCCGCATTGACAAGGCGGTGCATCCATTCAGCTCCGGGTCCGGTCACGATGCGCGGATCACGACGCGGGTGGATGAAAGCGAACCGTTCGGCTGTCTTTATTCCACCATCCACGAGGTCGGCCACGCCTGTTATGAGCTCAATATTGACGATGCCTACCTGCTGACCATCCTCGGCGGCGGCGTGTCCATGGGCGTGCATGAAAGCCAGAGCCGGTCCTATGAGAACCAGATGGGCCGCAGCCGTGCCTTCACCGGCTGGCTTTTCGGCAAGATGACCGAGACCTTTGGCAATCTGAACGTCAAGGATGCCGATGCCTTCCATGCGGCGGTGAACCGGGTCCAGTCAGGCTATATCCGCACCGAGGCCGACGAGGTCCACTACAACCTGCATATCCTGCTGCGCTTCGATCTGGAGCGGGCGTTGATCACCGGTGACCTGCAAGTGGCCGATCTGGAAGCCGCCTGGAATGACCGCTTTGCCGCCGATTTCGGTGTGGCGGTCGATAAGCCTTCGAACGGGATGTTGCAGGATGTGCATTGGTCGGTGGGGCTCTTTGGCTATTTCCCGACCTACACGCTTGGCAATGTCTATGCGGGCTGCCTGTTCAAGACCCTGCGGGAGGATCTGCCGCATGTGGATGCGCAGATGGCAAAGGGCGATCTGAGCGGCGCAACCGGCTGGATGGCGCAGAACCTGCAAACCCATGGCGGGCTATACGAGCCGGGCGAGGTGGTGGAACGCGCCGCGCGTGCACCGGTCAGCGAAGCGCCGCTTCTCGATTATCTCGACGCCAAGTTCGGCGCGATTTACGGGGTTTAGAATGGGGGTGCGGCCAGATCAGGCCGCACGCGGCCCGGCGGTCTGGATGCTGGCGGTAGGCCAGACGCTCAGCTACGCCTGCCTCTACTACATCTTTGCTGCACTCATCCTGAGCTGGGAGGCCGATCTTGGTTGGGACCGGGCCGTGCTGGCCACCGGGCCGTTCCTGGCCATCGTGATTGCCGCAGTGCTGGCCCCGTTCGCCGGACGGCTGGTGGATCTTGGCAAAGGGCCCGAGGCGATGGTGGCGGGCGCTCTGATCGGGGCCGGGGCGTTGGTGGTGCTGGCGCTCAGTCAGACGCCGACAGCGTATCTGGCCGCATGGGCCCTGATCGGGCTGGCCCAGTCCGTCACTCTCTATGAAACCTGTTTTGCCTTTCTCATTCGCCGCCTTGGACCGCATGCGAGGGCAGCAATCGTTCGCGTCACGCTGGTCGCGGGCTTCGCCTCGACGCTTGCCTTTCCGGCGGGCGCGACGCTCAGCGCTTCGATTGGCTGGCGTGGGGCGGTCTGGGTTGCGGCGGCGGTGATGGCATTCGGTCTGGCGCCACTCTTCGCCATCGCGGGCCGGATGCTGCGCCGGGTCGAAGGCGCGCCCGATACGAAAGATGCTGACAGGGGGGCGTTGGGACGGGCGTTGCGCACAGTTAGCTTCTGGCTTCTGGCGGTCGTCCTGTCGCTTGTCTCGCTCAATCACTGGATGCTGATCCAATATGCGGTGCCGATCTTCGTTGAACAGGGCGCGAACCAGCCGCTGGCGGTGTTCGCGGCCTCTACCGTTGGACCCGCTCAGGTGGCCGGACGACTGGTCCTGATGCGATACGAGGCGCGGATCGGCACCGCGGCAGCCACCCGCATCACCTTTCTGGCCATGGTCGCGGGCACGCTGGCACTGTTTCTGGCGGGGGTGCAGCCCTGGCTGATTTTCGCCTTTACCGCCATCCAGGGCGGTGCAATCGGGGTCATGACCATCCTGCGTCCGGTGCTGATCTCCGAGGTCATGGGACCGGCGGGCTATGGTGCCATTGCGGGCACGATCCAGATTCCTGCAATTATGGCAGGGGCAATTGCCCCGGTTCTGGGGGCCTTCATGCTGGAAGGGTTCGGTGTGCCCGGCCTGCTTGGCCTCTCGCTTCTGGTTCTGATGGCCAGCCTTGGGATGCTGGCCATCTTGCTAAGGCGATTGGGGTGACCTCAGCCCGGCTGTGTCCAGTCCGGTGCCCGCTTTTCGATGAATGCGTTGATCCCCTCGGCGGTGTCGTCATCGAGCATGTTTTCCACCATCACCGCGCCCGTGTAATCATAGGCTTGGGCGAGGCTCATCTGGATCTGGTCATAGAAGGCGCGTTTGCCGATCCTGACCGCGCTGCCGAGCTTGTCGGCCACGGTCTGCGCCATGTCCATCACCTCCTCCTCCAGCCGGTCGGCATGAACGGAGCGGTTGATCAGCCCGAGCGCCTCGGCCCGGTCGGCGCTGATGAACCGGCCCGTGGTCAGCATCTCCATCGCCTGTTTGCGCGGGATATTGCGGGACAGAGCCACCATGGGCGTGGAACAAAAGAGCCCGATATTGACGCCGTTCACCCCGAACCGCGTGTCATCTGCGGCAACGGCCATATCGCAGGACGCCACCAGCTGACAGCCCGCTGCCGTGGCGATGCCGTGGACCTGCGCAATCACCGGCTGCGGAAGACGCGGGATCATCTGCATGACCTCTCCACAGCGGTTGAAGAGATCGCGCAGGGCCGCCGCGCCCTTGTCGGGGGCCTGCCGCTTGGCGCGCATTTCCTTCAGGTCATGGCCCGCGCAGAACGCCTTGCCTGTGCCGCGCAGCACCACAACGCGCTGCGTGTCCGATCCCAACAGATCGGTGAATTCCGCTTTCAGCCGCGCCAGCATCGCGTCCGACAGCGCATTCAGCGCGCCGGGCATGTTCAGCGTCAGCCGGGTGATGGGGCCAAGGTCCTCGCGGATAAGAATATCCTGTGACGTAGCGTCCGACATCTGGCCCTCCCTTGCCAATTGCATCCAAGACGCTGAATGCTAGGCCGAAAGAGGGAGGAGGGGCAATGGCACTGGCCATGGACAAATCCGCGCTATCCACGTTCCTGCAAACGGAATTCGCGCAAGTTGCAGACGACTTCACCATCGAAGAGGTCAGAGAGATGGGCATCCTCGTGCGGCTCAAGGTCGATGAGCGGCACCTGCGCCCCGGCGGCACCGTATCCGGGCCGTCGATGTTCGCGCTGGCCGATGTGTCGATCTATCTGGCGGTGCTGGCGATGGTCGGCCCCAAGGCACTGGCGGTCACCACCAATATCTCGATGGATTTCATGCGCAAACCCGCCGCCGCGACCGACCTTCTGTGCGATTGCCGGTTGCTGAAACTGGGCAAGACACTGGCCGTGGGCGATTGCCTGATCCGGTCCGACGGCATGGAGGCCCCGGTGGCTCGCGCCTCGATGACCTACGCGATCCCGCCCGACCGCTGAGCGAGCCAGACGGAATGGCCGTGGAATTCCGCGTCTTCCGGGCGGAACCACAGCACCTCGAACCCGTGCTCGGCAAAGAGCGCACGGTAGGCGTCCGGCGACAGGCTGGCATGGATCACCGGTTCCGGTCCGACCTGGCCCATGGCTTCGCTGTCCGACGGGCCGGTTGTCATCAGAAGCCGCGCGCCGGGGGCGGCATGGGCCTTGAACACTGGAAACATGGTGCGTTGAGCCCCGCGCGACAGGTGAAAGAAACTGTCCCACGCGACGATCACGTCAAATTGCTGGCCCAATGACAGTCCGCGCATATCGGCGAGAACCGCTCTTGCGTCGGGAAGATTGCCCCGGAAATGATCCAGCATGCGCTTTGACCCGTCGACACCCGTCACGGCACAACCCTGATCCGTGAACCATGCCGCAATCGGCACCCCCGACCCGCAGCCCAGATCGAGCACCGTCGCGTCCTTCTGACCGTCCAGAGCCGCCGTCAAAGCTCCGACCTCGAACAGGGACGTGTTGCGCGTTTTGGCCCAGTGATCGGCCACCCGGTCATAGGCGGGAAGGATGTCGTTGAAGTCCATGCCTTATCCTGCGTCACTACCCATTCTCGGAAAACCCCTTGAGGCGCGAATTCCCGCCGCTTTCGTGGCGTTGCTTTTGACCCCCCCTGCCGCGCGGCCTATAAGGCGAAGGCGCCACAGGAGTCGCGGGCATGATCCGATTCATTTTTTCCTTTTTGGGGGCAATATTCAGCCTCGTGACCAATGGGCTCGTCATGGGCGCGTTGATTGCCGGGGGCGTGATCTTCTCCTTCACCCGCGATCTGCCCGATTACCAGACGCTGCAACAGTATTCGCCCGCCACGATCAGCCGGATTTACAACCGCGATGGCGAGATCATGGACGAGTTCGCCGCTGAACGCCGGATCTATGCGTCCTATGAGGAGATTCCGCCGGTCGTCGTGCATGCCTTCGTCAGCGCCGAGGACCGCAATTTCTTTGACCATTCGGGCTATGACCCCCGCGCCATCGGGGCCGCGGTGGTTGAGGCGATCCGGTCGCGGGGGCGGGATGTGCGCGGGGCCTCCACGATCACGCAGCAGGTGGTGAAGAACTTCCTGCTCGATGGTTCGCGCCGGATCGAACGCAAGATCCGCGAGATCATCCTGGCCGCGCGGATCGAGCAGACGCTGTCCAAGGAACGGATCATGGAGCTTTATCTAAACGAGATCGAGCTTGGTCAGCGATCGTTCGGTGTGGCCGCAGCGGCTCAGACCTATTTCAACTCCGACCTTGTTGATCTGCGCCCCGAACAGGCCGCCTACCTGGCGGCGCTGCCGCAATCAGGGGGCACCGCGCTGCATCCGGTGCGCAACTATGACCGCGCGATCAGCCGCCGCAACTACGTGCTGCGCGAGATGTACGAAAACGGCTATCTCTCGCTGGAAGAGATGGAGGCCGCGCAGGCCGCGCCGCTGGAAACCGTGCAGGGCGGCCATATCGAACCGTTCCGGGCGCAGCTGCCATCGCGTGACTACTTCTCCGATGAGATCCGCCGCCAGCTCAGCCGCGATTTCGGTACCGAAGGGTTCCTGTCGGGCGGCTACACCGTGCGCGCCACGATGGACGAAAGCTTGCAAGATGCCGCTGCTCAGGCCCTGCGCCGGGCGTTGGAACGCTATGACCGCGACCGGGGCCTGTGGCGCGACCCGCTGGCGACGATTGATCCGGAACTATTGGCCGAAGCCGAGGGCGAGGGCTGGCGCGACCTGCTGGCTGATGTGACCTTCCCCCGCGATATCGACGGCTGGCATGCCGCCGTGGTGCTGGAGGTGGGCAACACCCATGCCCGGATCGGTATCGAAGGCATTGAGGATGACGAGGACGGCCATTGGATTCCGCCGGAAGACGTGACATGGGCGCGGCCCGTGGACGCCGATGGCAACCGGGGCGATACCGCGCGCAATGCTGGCGACCTGCTGGATGTGGGCGACGTGATCCATGTACGCGCCATGACCAGCGACAGTGACGGCAGTTTCATCCGCTGGACCCTGCGCCAGATCCCCGAGGTGCAGGGCGGGTTCATGGCGATGGATGTGAACACGGGCCGGGTTCTGGCGATGCAGGGGGGCTTTTCCTACCAGTATTCCAGCTTCAACCGCGCCACGCAGGCGACGCGCCAGCCGGGGTCTGTCTTCAAGCCCTTCGTCTATGCGACCGCACTTGATACCGGCTACAGCCCCAACACCATTGTCATCGACGCCCCGATCGAGGTCGATACGGGCGAGGGAATCTGGCGGCCCACCAATGCCTCGAACGAATTCTATGGCCCCGCGCCTCTGCGTACCGGCATCGAACGGTCGCGGAACCTGATGACCGTGCGTCTGGCACAGGATATCGGGATGGAGACCGTCGCCCGGTATGCGGAACGCTTCGGCGTCTATGATGAATTGCAGCCCTATCTGGCCAATTCGCTCGGGTCGCAGGAAACCACGCTTTACCGGGTCGTTGCGGCCTATGCGATGTTCGCCAATGGCGGAGAGAGGGTGGAACCCACGCTGGTTGACCGGGTGCAGGACCGCTTCGGTGCTACCGTCTATCGCCATGATCAGCGCATCTGTCAGGACTGTCTGCTGAGCGATCTTGAAAGCGGACGCGCGCCCCGGATCGTCTCGAACCGCGAACGGGTGATTGATGCAATCACCGCCTACCAGATCACCTCGATGATGCGCGGCGTGGTTCAGCGCGGTACGGCAGCGGGCAGCGTCGGCAATGCCGGGCTCGGCGTGCCACTGGCTGGCAAGACCGGCACCACCAACGACGCGCGCGATGTGTGGTTCGTGGGCTTTTCCAACACCATCGTTGCGGGGTGCTATATCGGCTTCGACACGCCGCGCAGCCTTGGCCGGGGTGCCTCGGGCGGTGGAATGTGCGGGCCGGTCTTTGCGCAATTCATGCGCGAGGCGATTGCCGAATATGGCGGCGGAGAGTTCGAAGTGCCGCCGGGCGGCCATTTTTATCCGATCGACCGCTATTCGGGTCAGCGTCTCGAATCCGGCGCCTCCGGCCCCGATGTGGTGATGGAATATTTCCGCGACGGGGAAGAGCCGTTCTTCGGCATGCTGTCCATCGTCGACGGGGGCTTCGGCATGGGGTCGAACCTGCCGATGTTCGCGCGCGGTCAGGAACCGGGCACCGGCGGCGGGGAAATCGTCGACGGCGATCCGTTACCGCCCACGGACAGTACCGTGGAAACCTCGACTGGTGGAACCGCGCGAGTGCCGCTTGGCACGGGCTTTGGCGAACTGACCTCCGGTGGGCTTTACTGACCATCACCGGCCCTTGCCCGCTTGCAGCGGCGCGGGGGCTGGTCTACATCCCTGTGACAACCCATTCCAGAGCCGAGCGAGCAGACCATGCGGGCCGAAACCCAGAGCCATATCGAGAAAATCCGCAAATCCCTGACCCTTCTGGGCCAGCGGATGGACCTTGAGACGGCCCCCCATCGGTTGGAGGAATTCAATGCCCGCGTCGAGGACCCGGACCTGTGGAACGACCCGGAAAAGGCGCAGAAGCTGATGCGCGACCGTCAGTTGCTGGTCGACAAGATGGGCACCTACAAGGCCATCGAGACCGGACTGAACGACAATGTGGAACTGATCGAGCTTGGCGAGATGGAGGACGATCAGGAGGTGATCGCCGAGGCCGAGGAAGCGCTGGCCGAGTTGGTCAAGACCGCCGCCGCGAAAGAACTGGAGGCGCTGCTGGACGGCGAGGCCGACAGCAATGACACCTTCCTTGAAATCAACTCCGGCGCCGGTGGCACCGAAAGCTGTGACTGGGCGTCCATCTTGGCGCGGATGTATGTCCGGTGGGCCGAGAAAAAGGGCTATGATGTGGAGCTTCAGTCCGAAAGCGCGGGCGAAGAGGCGGGCATCAAATCCGCCACCTACAAGATTTCCGGCCACAATGCCTATGGCTGGCTGAAATCGGAATCGGGCGTGCACCGCCTGGTGCGGATCAGCCCCTATGACAGCGCCGCCCGGCGGCACACCTCCTTCAGCTCGGTCTGGGTTTATCCGGTCGTGGACGACAATATCGAGATTGAGGTGAACCCCTCTGACATCCGCATCGACACCTATCGGTCGTCCGGCGCGGGCGGTCAGCACGTCAACACCACGGATTCCGCGGTTCGGATAACCCATATTCCCACGGGCATCGTCGTGACCAGTTCCGAGAAATCGCAGCACCAGAACCGCGATATCGCCATGAAGGCGCTGAAATCGCGGCTCTACCAGCAGGAGCTTGACCGCCGGAACGCAGCCATCAACGAGGCGCATGAGAACAAGGGCGATGCGGGCTGGGGCAACCAGATCCGGTCCTATGTTCTGCAACCCTACCAGATGGTAAAGGACCTGCGCACCGGGTTCGAAACCTCTGACACACAGGGCGTTCTGGATGGCGATCTGGACGGGCTGATGGCCAGCGTGCTGGCCATGGATGTCTCTGGCAAGACCCGCGCACAGGCGCAGGCCGAGGACTGAACGGCACGCAGCTCCAGATTTCCCTTGGCACGGTCAAGCATCCTCCCTTAGCATTTCCCCGAGGGAGGATTTCGTGATGAGTGACACAAGTCAGGCATTGCCCGAAGCGTCGAAAGTGCCGGAGGTCCGGCAGATGGATATGGGCGATATCGGCTACGCGCTGCGCGCCGGGTGGCAGGATTTCCGCCGCAAGCCGATGATGGGGCTGTTCTTTGCCCATATCTACGTGATCGGCGGCTGGCTGCTCTATATCCTCTTTTTCGTGACCGAGCAGATCTGGCTGTCTCTGCCGATCACCGTGGGCTTCCCCCTGATCGCGCCGTTTCTGGCCGTGGGGCTTTACGAGGTCTCGCACCGGCTGGAACAAGGCGACACGGATTTCCGCCGCAATGACATTTTCGGCGTGGTCTGGCGTCAGCGCCTTCGGCAATTGCCGCTGATGTCCTGGGTGATCATCGTCTATTTCCTGTTCTGGTCCTTTTTCGCGCATATGCTGTTCGCGCTGTTCATGGGGCCATCGGTTCTGATGAATGTCAGCTCCAGCTATGCCTATCTGCTTCAGCCCGAAGGTCTGTTGATGCTGCTGGTCGGCACCGCATTCGGGGCGGCGTTCGCCTTTGTCCTGTTTTGCCTGACCGCAATTTCGCTGCCGCTGCTTCTGGACAAGGAGCTGGATTTCGTCACCGCCATGCTGACCTCGATCGCGGTTGTCAAACGCAATCCCAGGGTCATGATCGCCTGGGGCGTGACCATTTCGGTGCTGACCTTTGCGGCGATGATCCCGGCCCTTCTGGGCCTGTTCATCGCGCTGCCGGTTCTGGGCCATGCCAGCTGGCATATCTACCGGCGCGCGTTGGAGCATGGCTGATCCCTCACAAACGAAAACGGCCCCGAAAGATCGGGGCCGCCATGAACTGCCGTCAGCCGGAAAGGATCAGGCTTCTGCGGTGCCGTTGCTGGCCGCTGGCTTGGGCGCTGCGGCTGCCGGGGCAGGGCGCTTGGCGCCGCCATTGGACAGCGGGTCTTCCTGGCGCTGAACAGAGCCTTCGAAATGCGCACCGCTCTCGATGGCGATGGTCTTGTGGATGATGTCGCCCTCGACCTTCGCGGTCGCGGTCAGGCGCACTTTCAGGCCACGGACACGGCCCACGACGCGGCCCGTCACGACGATGTCGTCGGCAACGATTTCGCCCTCGATGGTGGCGCCTTCGCCAACCGTCAGCAGATGCGCGCGGATGTCGCCATGCACGGTGCCTTCCACCTGGATGTCACCGGTGGTGCGCAGATTGCCGGTGATCGTCAGGTCAGAGCTGAGCAAGGATGCGGGCGGTTTGGGCTTGTTCGAGGTAAGGGGCATTGAGCTTTTGTCCGAGGATCCTGCCTTGGGGGCATCTGCCCCGGTTTCGGGTTTGCTATCAGCGGCGCCAGCCTGTTTGGGACCGGGTTCATTGATTTTTGACTTAGAAAACATCTCTACCTGCCGTGATGTAGTTCATGGGGTTTCGGGGCGTATCACCGGTGCGAACCTCATAGTGGAGATGGGGCCCCGTCGACCGTCCGGTGCTTCCCATATCACCTATGCGATCCCCGCGCGAGACCCTTTGGCCCTCGGTGACGCGGATACGATGCAAATGTGCATAGCGGGTCTCGAAGCCGAAGGCGTGCTGGATGACGATGATATTGCCATAGCCGCTCTGCCGTCCGGCGAAGCTGACAACGCCGTCGCCGGTGGCGTGGATCGGGGTGCCGGTGGGGCCCGCCATATCGACACCGGTATGCAGGCGGCTGCCACCATTGAACGGGTCACGGCGGTATCCGAAGGGCGAGCTTAGCCGGTAGCTGGCAAAGACGGGCCGAGAAAAAGGCAGTCTTTCCGCGACCATACGGTGAAGGTTGAGGTTATCGAGCTGTGCCAGAACCTCGTTGGCGCGCAGCGAGGCGGAATCCGGGTCTTCGCCGCGCGTCGACATGGTGATCGGCATCAGCGGCCCGCCCTGGCCATTGTAGCTGGCGCGCATCTGGTTCACCAGATCCTCGGTCGACAGACCTGCGGCCGAGAACATCCGGTCAAGCGGCGCCATCGACATTTCCACGGCGTCTTCAAGCTGCGCGAAAATCCGCTCGTTACGTTCATCGGCGAGGGCCTGGGTGAATTCCAGCTCGTCGATTTCTTCTTCGGCATCTTCCGCGATCTCGACCGCGTCGTCGCGCTGATCGGCGGCGCGGGCAAGCGCCATGGTCAGGTATTCCAGCGTCCGTTCCAGTTCCCGCTGCCTGCCGGCGGCGGTCTGGACCGAGCCGTTTTCGGCCTCGATCTCGGCCAGCAGGGCGGCGGTCTGTGCGCGGGCGTCGTCGCGTTCCGTCATGACCCGGCGCAGGGTGGTCTGGATCACCTCGACCGCGGTTTCCAGCTCGCGGCGGCGTTCCTCTGATGCCAGCAGACGCGACTGCATCGCCGAGACCTCGCCCATGGCGACCGAGAACCGTTCCTGGCTGGCCTGCGCCTCTGACGCGCGCGCGTCGCGTTCCTCGGACATGGCATTCAGGCGCTGTTCATAGGCGACCTGCGCCCGTTCCGCCTGTTCGCGGACCCCGCCCGCGCTGATGGAATCGATCAGGAAGATGGCCGTGACAATTACCGTCCAGCCAACGAAAAGCGAGCTCCCCGTCAGCATGATCGCCTGTGTCGCAGGCCGCAGCCGCACATAGCGCATGCCCTGGTCTGATTTCAGGAATAGCCGCTGTTCCGGCAAATACCGTTCCAGCGCGCCGTTGAAACGGTCGGTCAGGCGTGTCTTCACGTCGCTGTGCCCCATTACCCTTGTCATTGCCCTGCGCGCCGTCCTGTCCCCACAACCCGCCGCACCGGTAAACTAGGGATTAGGGGAAAGCCCCGCGAGGCTCAAACCTTTTTCTGCCCGGCTGTGGATAAACGGGCCTATTCGCCGGTTTTTGGCAGGTTTTTGCCCATTCCCGCAGGGTCAGCCGACCGAACCGGTCTCGGACAGTGGCCAGTAGAAATCGGGTGGCAACCCGGCCTCTGCCCGTTTTTCCTCGTTGAACGGGGGTTTTAGCGCCCCGTGGAAATAGGTGCGGACCAGCCGGTGAAACGCGTCCTTCGGGTCGATATCTTCACGTCCGCACAGAAAATGGAACCACTTGGAGCCATAGGCCACGTGATGCACCTCTTCCGCATAGATGACCTCCAGCGCCTCTACAGCCTGCCGGGCCGCGTCATCGCCCGCCTTGCGGAAGACCTCGATCATGCCCGGTGTCACGTCCAGGCCGCGTGCCTCCAGTACCATGGGCACCACGGCAAGCCGGCCCATGATGTCCTCGGCCGTATCCTCTGCCGCGCGCCACATGCCCGCATGGGCGGCAAGGTCGCCATAGTGGCTGCCCATGGTTTCCAGACAGGCGCTGACCAGTTGGAAATGCTTCGACTCCTCGTCCGCAGATTTGACCCAATCGTCATAGAACCCCATAGGCATCCGCACCCGGCCCCCGAACCGGGCGATAACGTCCCAATGCAGGTCGACGGCATTCAGCTCGATATGCGCCACCGCATGCAGCAGCGCTTTGCGCCCCTCGGGGCTGCCGGGACGTCGGCGGGGCACGTCGCGCGGGTCCAGAAGCTCTGGCTTCGCGGGCCGTGCCGGGCGCAGGGGCGGGCTGGCGGTGCCGATGGCAATCTCGGGGGCCTCGCCGCGACGCGCGGCAAACCACTGGGCGGCGTAGCGGCGGCTGAGTGTCGTTTT
>NZ_MNBL01000053.1 GCF_001879695.1 Nioella sediminis | reverse complement strand
GAACCGCCGTCGCCATCTCCGTCAGCGTCAGGGAGGTCACAGCGCCTTCACCGCCTCCAGTACCTCGGCGGCATGACCGGCCACCTTCACCTTGGGCCAGACGCGGGCCACGACGCCCTCGGCATCAATCAGCACCGTCGCGCGCTGGATGCCCATGCTCTTCTTGCCATACATGTTCTTTTCGACCCAGGTGCCATAGGTCTCGCACAGATCCCCCTCGGCATCCGAGACCAGGATCACGCCCAGATCATGCTTGGCGATGAATTTCTCGTGCTTTGCGACCGTGTCCTTGGAAACCCCGATCACCGTGGCCCCGGCAGCGGTGAAGTCGGGCAGCATGGCGGTAAAGTCATTGGCTTCCGTGGTGCAGCCGGGCGTGTCGTCGCGCGGGTAGAAATACAGCACAACGGGACCGCCTTTCAGCGAGGACAGGGTCACGTCGGCCCCGCCATCGCGGGGAAGGGTGAAATCCGGGGCGGTCTGGCCTGCGTCGATCATCGGTCTCTCCTTGTTCATCGGCGGGAATCTGCTATCGGCGATTTGCAAGCTAGGATAAATCCGGCGAAGATAAACCCTGAAACCGACCGAAATCCTCCGGCAGATCGAGCGCGCAGAACTCATGTCAGACACCGGCCCAGACCCAGAGCCGCGCCGCCCTAGGCGACGAGGCCCGCTGCGCTGGATCCTGCGTGGGCTGGCGCTGCTGGTCCTGCTTCTGGCGGCCGGTATCCTGTTTCTGGCCTTTCCGCCGAATGGACGCGCAGTGCCGTTGCCCGAATGGTCCCGCGTCAGGATCGAGGCGGCGCTGGATGCCTCCATGCCCGGCGGGCAGATCACCGTGGGCGAGATCGGCCTGTCGTTGTCACGCGGCACCTTGCAGCCGCGAATCCGCTTTACCGAAATGCAGCTCAGCGACGGGGATCGCCCGCGCGTTGTCTTCCCGGTGCTACAGGTGGAACTGGATCGCGCCGCCGCCCTGCGCGGCGAGATGCGTCCAAGGCAGGTCTCGGTCGGGGGGGCGGGTCTGCGCATCCGGCGCGATGCGGAGGGCAGTTTCGATCTTGCCTTCACCGGTGCGGAAACCGGCGAGGCCCGCGACCTGGCCCAGACGCTTGCGGGCATTGACCGGATGTTCCAGCAGACGGTGTTTTCCCGGCTGGTCAGGGTGGTCGGCGAAGATATCACGCTGGTGATCGACGATATGCGAAGCGGCGACACCACGCGGATCACCGGCGCCTCCCTTGCCCTTGTGCCCGAAGGCGAAGCGCTGGTTCTGTCGGTGGCCGGGCAACTGGACGGCAGCGATGGCGGCGCGATCGAGCTGACCTTCACCCGCCGCGCCGAACTGGGAGAGACCGAATTCACGGGCGCGTTCAGCAATCTGCAAAGCGCCGATATCGCCCGCGTCTCGGACGCGCTGACCTGGCTGACCCTGGTCGAGGCCCCGATGTCCGGGCGGCTGTCCACGGTTCTGTTCGATGACGCCTCGGTCGGCACGCTGTCGGGAACGCTGGCGGTCGGTGCGGGCCATGTGTCCCCCGGCGGGGCTGTCGATCCCTTGCCCCTGAACGGCCTGAACCTGTCCTTCGACTACAATGCTGGCGAATCCCGCATGTGGATCGAGGAATTCACCGTCGACGCCCCGGCGTTGTCGGCCCGGATCACCGGCCATGCCACGTTGCTGGACGGGCCGGTCTATGTGTCTCAGTTGCAGCTCAGCCAGATCACCGCCGATCCGCCGGGCCTGTTCGAGGCCCCCGTCAGCTTCGCGGGTGGCGCTCTGGATATGCGGTTGCAGCTGTTTCCCTTCGTTGCCATGGATTTCGGACAGGCAGTGCTCTTTGACGAGGGGCTTCACCTGACCGCGCGAGGCCGCGTCGCGGCGCAGGAGGCGGGGTTGGCGGTTCGGCTGGATGCCGAGATCCCCCAGCTCGACGCGCAGCGGGTGGTCCCGCTCTGGCCGGTGGCGCAAATTCCCAATACCCGCGACTGGCTGACCGAGAATGTCATTTCCGGCAGTCTGGGAAATATCCACGCCGCGCTGCGCATCGCGCCGGAAACCGACCCGCAATTCGGCCTGACCTTCGATTTCGAAGGGGCCGAGGTCCGCGCCATACGCGACATGGCCCCGATCCAGCAGGGACGCGGCTATATGGATATTTCGCGCAACGTCCTGTCCCTTGCGCTGCACGAGGGCCATGTCACCGCACCCAATGGCGGGCGGCTGGATCTCGCGGGCAGTCTGATGCGTATCGAGGACACCCGCGTTGCCTATTCTCCGGCCAGTTTCGATCTGCAGATCGGCGGGCCGATTTCCTCGGTCCTGACACTGATCGGGGCCGATCCCTTCAACCTGCTCGACCAGTTTCCCTATGATCCGGGCATGGTCGCCAGCGGGCGGGCCGATCTGGACGTGTCACTTGCCATGGAGATGCGGCCCCGGATCATGCCGCAGGATGTGACGTTCCGGATCGGTGGCACCCTGCGCAATGTCCGCTCCGACCAGTTGGTGCCCGGACGGGACTTGCGGGCCGCCGCGCTGAACATCACCGCCGATAATGACACCCTTGCCATCGGCGGACCTGCCCGGCTGGACGGGCTGCACGCCAATGCCACCTGGCGTCGGGCGCTTGGACCAGACAGCACCCCGGCCAGCACCGTTCGGGGGACCGCGACGCTGACGCCCGACGCCCTTGCGGAGTTCGGGGTGATCCTGCCGGACGGCATGCTGCGCGGGCAGGGCGAGGCGCAGTTCGACCTTGCGCTTGACCGGGGGGAACCGCCGCGCCTGTCCGTCAGCTCCGATCTGGCCGGGCTTGCGCTGAGCGTCCCGTCGCTCGGCTGGTCCCTGCCCGCAGCCAGCACCGGCCGGTTGGAGGCCGAGCTGATCCTGGGCGACGCGCCGGATGTTCCGAGACTGGAGATTGCGGGCAACGGGTTGACGCTGGCGGGGTCCGTTCAGATCAGCGACGAGCAGCAGTTCGAGCGGCTGGAGATCACCCGCCTGACGCTGTCCGACTGGCTCGACATCACCGGCGCGCTGGTCTCCCGCGGCGCGGGGCGCACGCCGCAGATCAATGTCACGGGCGGCACGGTGGACCTGCGCGGCCTGCCCTCGGGTGGCGCTGGAGGCGGGCAGGCCCTGCCGCTCAATATCCTGCTCGACCGGCTGGAGATCACCGACAGCATCTTCCTGACCAATCTGCGCACAGAGCTGTCAGGCACCCCGGTCAGCGGCGATTTTCGCGGGTTGATGGGGGGCGCGGTACCGGTCAGCGGCACGGTGCTGAGCGAGGCAAACGGCACCGCCCTGCGCCTGCGCTCCGACGATGGCGGCGCTGTGCTGCGCGCGGCGGGCATCTATCAGAACGCCTATGGCGGCGCGATGGACCTGATCCTGCGCCCCCGTCCGGGAGAGGGCAACTATTCCGGCCTTCTGACCATCGACAACCCCCGTTTGCGCGACGCGCCCGCCTTTGCCGAACTGCTTTCTGCCATTTCCGTCGTGGGACTTCTGGAACAGATGGTCACCGGCGAAGGCATCGGCCTGGGCGAGGTGCGCGCGGCCTTTACCCTGTCGCCGGACGCGCTTGTCATCCAGGAGGGTACGGCGCTCGGGCCGTCGATGGGGCTGTCGCTGGACGGAACCTATGACCTGCGTGCGCGCTACTATGATTTCGAGGGCGTCGTGTCGCCTTTATATATGGTCAACGGGCTCGTGGGCGGGTTATTCAGCCCGCGCCGTGAAGGGTTGTTCGGCTTCACCTACCGCCTGACGGGCACGCCCGAGGACAGCAGCGTGTCGGTCAACCCGCTTTCGGTGCTCACCCCCGGCATCTTCCGGGAAATCTTTCGCCGCCCGCCACCGGAGCCCGCTGAATGACCCTCGACGATTTCGATTTCGACCTGCCCGAGGGGCTGATCGCGACCCGCCCCGCCAAGCCCCGATCCTCGGCCCGGCTGCTGCATGTCACGGGCAATCTTATGCAAGATCTGCGCGTCTCGGACCTGCCAGACCTGCTGCGCGAGGGGGACCGGCTGATCCTGAACGACACCAAGGTGATCCCGGCGCGACTGTTCGGGCAGCGCTGGCGTGACAGCCAGCAGGGGCGTGTTTCGGCGAAGATCGAGGTTACGCTGCTGGAACCTCAGGCCGATGGCAGCTGGTCGGCGCTGGCCAAACCCCTGCGCAAGCTGGCGCTTGGAGAAACGGTGAATTTCAGCGATGACCTGTCAGCCGAGGTGGTGGCGCTTGAGGACGGGCTGCGCCTGCGCTTCAACCTGTCAGGCACCGATTTCGACGCGGCGCTGAATGAGGCAGGGGCGATGCCCTTGCCGCCCTATATCGCCGCCAAGCGCCCCGCCGATGCGCGTGACAAAGAGGATTACCAGACCATCTGGGCCCGCAATCAGGGTGCCGTCGCGGCCCCCACGGCCTCGCTTCATTTCGACGAGGCGCTGATAGAGGCGCTGAAGGACAAAGGCATTCAGTTCACCTTCGTCACCTTGCATGTGGGCGCGGGCACCTTTCTGCCGGTCACGGTCGAGGATGTCACCACCCACAGGATGCACGCAGAATGGGGCGAGGTGACGGAACAGGCTGCCGCCGAGATCAACGCCACCCGCGCCGCTGGCGGGCGCATCATCCCTGTTGGCACCACGGCGCTGCGCCTGATTGAAACCGCTGCCACCGAGGATGGCACCATGCAGCCCTGGCAGGGCGATACCGACATCTTCATCTACCCCGGCTACCGCTGGAAAATCACCGACGGGCTGATGACCAATTTCCACCTGCCAAAGTCCACGTTGCTGATGTTGGTCTCGGCGCTGATGGGGTTCGATCTTGTGAAAGAAGTCTACGCCCATGCCGTTGCTGAAAAGTACCGATTCTTCTCTTATGGCGATGCATCCCTACTTTTCCCGGAAAATGCCGCAAAAGGTTGATAGCGTGACCTGATAACGTCGCTTTTTGGCGGTGTTGGCGCATCCAGCACTGTCATACACGACAGAACGACGAGCGGTGGAGCAGCGCCATGAAACAGGTCATCGCAAGCGCGTGGGCCATTCTTCTCGGGTTGATGCTCTTGCAGGTTGGCAATTCCCTGCAGGGCTCTCTGATGGGTGTGCGCGGCGGCATCGAAGGCTTCACCACCTACCAGCTGTCGCTGATTGCTTCCGCCTATTTCGTCGGGTTTCTGGGCGGGTCGCGCCTTGCACCGCACATGATCCGGCGGGTGGGCCATGTGCGGGTCTTCGCGGCGCTCGGGTCGTTCATTTCTGCGGTGCTGATCCTCTATCCGGTTCTGACAGACGCCTATGCCTGGATGGTGCTGCGGGTGATCATCGGGTTTTCGCTGTCGGGCGTCTACGTGACCGCCGAAAGCTGGCTCAACAATTCCGCCACCAATGAAACGCGCGGGCAGGCCCTTTCGGCTTATATGCTGGTGCAGATGGTCGGGCTGGTGCTGGGGCAGGGGCTTTTGAACTTCGGCGACCCCTCGGGCTTCGTGCTGTTCATCATCCCCTCGGTTCTGGTCTCGCTGTCCTTCGCGCCGATCCTGCTGGCGGTGGCGCCCACACCGGCCTTTGAAACCACCCGCCCGATGAGCCTTGGGCAGCTCTACCGCAATTCGCCGCTCGGCTTTGTCGGGATGATCCTGATGGGCTTCGTCTTCTCGGCGCAATTCGGCATGTCCGCCGTCTATGCAACCCAGGCGGGGATGAGCGTGCGCGAGATTTCGATGATGGTCTCCGCCTTCTTCGTGGGCGGCATCGTCTTTCAGTACCCGATTGGCTGGCTATCGGACAAGATGGACCGCCGGATCCTGATCTTCTTCGTGGCACTGGCCGGGGCCTGTTCCGCGCTGATCGGGTTTCTGTTCGAATCCACATTCGAGGCGGTATTGTTGTCGGCGCTGCTGACCGGCGGGCTGGCGCAGCCGATGTACGCGCTGCTGATCGCCTACACCAACGATTATCTGGAGATCCAGGACATGGCCGCCGCATCCGGCGGGCTGATCTTCATCAACGGGCTTGGCGCCATCGCCGGTCCGCCCGCCGTGGGTTGGCTGATGGGGATGACCGGGCCAAGGGGCTTCTGGTTGTTCCTTGCGATCACTCTTGCCATCATGGCCGTCTATAGCGGCTGGCGGATGACACGGCGCCAGTCGGCCTATGCGGCCGAGGCCGAAGATTACGACGCGGTGCCCTACACGCCGATCATGCCGACCGCATCCATGGTCGCCGTGGAAACCGCGCAGGAACTATATGCCGAAGCCTCGGAAGAAATGGCCGAGGATGGCGACACAAGGGAGGAGAGGCCCACGGGTATCTAGGCCCGGGGTTTGAGGCAGAAGGAAGGAGAGCACTGCCATGACAGACCGATTTGAGGATGTCCTGACATTCTGGCTGGAGGAGGCCGGACCGGACAAATGGTACATGAGCAACGAGGCGTTCGACACCGAGATCCGCGACAGGTTCCTGCCGCTCTGGGAAGAAGCCGCAGCAGGCAAGCTCAGCCACTGGACAAGCCATCCGCGCAAGGCGCTGGCGCTGATCATCGTGCTGGACCAGTTCCCGCGCAACATGTTCCGGGGGCAGGCCAAGGCGTTTTCCACCGACAGCAAGGCCAAGGCGGCGGCGTGCTATGCGCTTAAGCAACGGTGGGACGAACGGTTCGACCAGTCCACGCGACAGTTTTTCTACCTGCCCTTCATGCATTCCGAGGCGCTGACCGATCAGGACCACTCCGTGCGCCTGTCCTGTCAGAAGATGCCGGATCAGCGGGAAGACAAGCTGCCCCATGCCATTGCGCATCGCGAGATCATTCGCCGCTTTGGCCGCTTCCCCTATCGCAACGAAGCGCTCGGGCGCACAAGCTCGGATGCGGAAAAGGAATTCCTTGAAAACGGCGGATATGGCAAAGTGGTTGAAGAGGCTCGTGCCGCCGCGCTTTGTAAGTAGTTTAATCATTAAACATACAACTCGCCCGGCGCGGTAGATCTGCGTTGTGCGCAAGGCTGCCCTGCGCTGTTGGGCTTGTTTTGCGCGCAGCAATGGTTTAACGTTAAACAAATTTCGACCGGAGGAGTGGATACAGTGGCGGCTCAGTCTTTTGATACAGTTGTAATCGGGGCAGGCCCCGGCGGCTATGTGGCGGCGATCCGCGCCGCGCAGCTTGGCCAGAAGGTCTGCATCGTCGAACGCGAGCATATGGGCGGCATCTGCCTGAACTGGGGCTGCATTCCCACCAAGGCGCTGCTGCGGTCCTCCGAGGTGTTCCACCTGATGGAACGGGCCAAGGAATTCGGCCTCAAGGCTGACAATATCGGCTATGACCTCGACGCCGTGGTGAAGCGTTCCCGCGGGGTGGCCAAACAGCTTTCCTCCGGCATCGGCCACCTGATGAAGAAGAACAAGGTGACCGTCATCATGGGGTCTGCCACCATTCCCGCCAAGGGCAAGGTGAAGGTCGAAACCGACAAGGGCACCGAAGAGCTCACCGCCAAGAACATCGTTCTGGCCACCGGAGCGCGCGCCCGCGAATTGCCGGGGCTGGAGGCTGACGGCAAGCGCGTCTGGACCTACAAGGCCGCGCTGCAACCGCCGCATATGCCCAAGAAACTGCTGGTCATCGGATCGGGCGCCATCGGCATCGAATTCGCCAGCTTCTACAACACGCTCGGCGCCGACACGACCGTGGTCGAGGTCATGGACCGGGTGCTGCCGGTGGAAGACGAGGAAATTTCGAAATTCGCCAAGAAAGCCTTTGAAAAGCAGGGGATGAAGATCCTGCAAAAGGCGATGGTCAAGCAGCTGGACCGCGCCGCCGACAAGGTCACCGCCCATATCGAGATCGGTGGCAAGGTCGAAAAGCACGACTTCGACACCGTGATCTCTGCCGTGGGCATCGTCGGCAATGTCGAGGGTCTGGGGCTGGAGGCGCTCGGCATAAAGATCGACCGCACCCATGTGGTGACCGACGAATACTGCCGCACGGGCGTGGATGGGCTCTACGCCATCGGCGACATCGCGGGCGCGCCCTGGCTCGCTCACAAGGCCAGCCATGAAGGCGTCATGGTGGCGGAGCTGATCGCGGGCGGCAAGCCGCACCCGATCAAGCCCAATTCCATCGCCGGTTGCACCTACTGCCACCCGCAGGTGGCCAGCGTCGGCCTGTCAGAGGCCAAGGCGAAAGAGGCCGGTTACAAGGTCAAGGTCGGCCGTTTCCCCTTCATCGGCAACGGCAAGGCGATTGCGCTTGGCGAACCCGAAGGGCTGATCAAGACCGTCTTCGACGAAAAGACCGGCGAACTTCTGGGCGCGCATATGATCGGCGCGGAAGTGACGGAACTGATCCAGGGTTATGTCATCGGCCAGAAGCTGGAAACCACCGAGGAAGACCTGTTCGAGACCGTCTTCCCGCATCCCACGCTCAGCGAGATGATGCACGAGGCCAGCCTCGACGCCTATGGGCGCGTCATCCATATGTGAGATTGGAGACCAAGCAATGTAAAAGCCCCCGGAGCCGCGCGGTTCCGGGGGCTTTTTCGTTGCACTGCGTGATCAGGGGGCCATCACCGTGAAAGGAACCGAGGCCAACACCCGCCGATCCTGCGCCATGATGTAACGGATCTCGTATTGCCCCGGTTCATCGGGCAGGTCCAGCCGCAGCGGGTTGCCGTTTCTTGTGTAGCTGTATTCCTCGTGCCCATCCTCGCCAGCGCGCACAATGGCAATGAAGTCATTGCGGTAATCCGGCCCGTTATGGCTGACCATGATGGACCCGCCCGCAAGGCCGCTGCTTGCGGTGTCCAGCACCACCTCGATATCGCTTACCGTGATCGGCACCCGCGCCTGAATGCTGCGGTCCTGATTCACATAGTAGCGGACCTCGTAGCTACCGGGTTCCGAAGGCATTTGCAGCCGCGCCGGGCTGCCATCGCGGGTATAGACATAGGTCTCGTACCCGTCATCCTCCGGCTCGGCTGCGGCAATGAAGTCATTGCGGTAATCTGGCCCCTCCCAGGTGACCAGGATGGTTTCGCCAACACGCGCGGTTTCAGGGGCTGTCACGGTGACGGACAGGGCCGTCACCTCGATCTCGCGCCGGGCAATCACGGTCCGATCCTGATTGACGAAATAGCGGATCTCGTAGCGCCCGGGCGTGACCGGCATTTCCAGCCGGGCCGGGCTGCCGTCGCGCGTATACGCATAGTTCTGATACCCGTCCGGATCGTCCAGCGCGCCGATCCCGATGAAATCGTTGCGATAATCCGGCCCCGTCCAGGTGATATTGATCGTATCGCCCGCCGCCGCGTTTTCGGGGGCTTCGATGCTGGCCGAAACCGCGGTGACGGTGATCGGATGACGCCCGATCACGGTGCGATCCTGGTTGACGAAATATCGGATCTCGTAGTCGCCGGGCTCGGTCGGCATCACCAGCCGGGCCGGGCTTCCGTCACGAGTATAGGCGTAGTTCGTGTAGCGGTCGGGTTCCGCCATCGCGCCCACGCCGATGAAGTCATTGCGGTAATCCGGGCCTTCCCAGGTCACCAGAACCGTTGACCCCGCTTCGGCGCTGTCAGGCGCCTCCAGACGGGCACCCACATCGGTCACGGTGATGGGGTGGCGC
>NZ_MNBL01000052.1 GCF_001879695.1 Nioella sediminis | reverse complement strand
GGTCGGGTTCCGCCATCGCGCCCACGCCGATGAAGTCATTGCGGTAATCCGGGCCTTCCCAGGTCACCAGAACCGTTGACCCCGCTTCGGCGCTGTCAGGCGCCTCCAGACGGGCACCCACATCGGTCACGGTGATGGGGTGGCGCGCAATGACCGTGCGGTCCTGATTGACGAAATAGCGGATCTCGTAGTCACCCGGTTCCGTCGGCATGACCAGCGCGGCAGGGCTGCCATCGCGCGTATAGGCGTAGTTCGTGTAGCGATCCGGTTCCGCCATCGCGCCGACGCCGATGAAGTCGTTGCGGTAGTCCGGTCCGGTCCAGTGAACCTGAACAGTGGACCCGGCCTCTGCGGTCGAGGGGGCCTCTAGCGTGGCAATCACATCGGTCACGGTGATAGCGTGCCGGGCAATGACCGTGCGGTCCTGATTGATGAAATAGCGGATCTCGTAGTCACCCGGCTCCGTCGGCATGACCAGCGCGGCAGGGCTGCCATCGCGCGTATAGGCGTAGTTGGAATAGCGGTCGGGTTCCGCCATCGCGCCGACGCCGATGAAGTCGTTGCGGTAATCCGGGCCGGTCCAGACCACCTGAACGGTGGACCCTGCAACGGCGGTGGTGGGGGCCTCCAATGTCGCCTCGACATCAGTCACGGTAATCGCATGGCGCGCGATAACCCGGCGGGTCTGGTTCAGGAAATAGCGGATCTCGTATTCACCGGGTTCCGTCGGCATGACCAGTGCGGCGGGGCTGCCGTCGCGCGTATAGGCGTAGTTCGTGTAGCGGTCGGGTTCGCTCAGTGTGCCCACGGCGATAAAGTCGCTCTGATAATCCGGCCCGGTCCAAAAGACCTGCACGGTCGATCCCGCAACAGCCGTGGCCGGGGCCTCGATCGTGGCGACGATGTCCGTCACCTCGATCCGCCGCGTCCCGATCACCTCTTCATCGACCTGCATCAGATAGCGCAGTTCATAGATGCCCGGCTCGCTCGGGGCTTGCAGGCTGACGGGGTTGCCTTCGCGCGCGAAGCTGCGGCCAAGGGTACGGGTTTCCCCCGGCTCTGCAATCACGATCTGGTCGGGCTCATATCCCGGCCCGGTCCAGCCGACGGCAAAGGTGCTGCCGATCTCGACAGATTCCGGGGCCTCCAGCGTGGCGGTTGCCGGGGTGACATCCAGCATCCTCGTGGCCAGCACCCGCTGCGTGACCCCGTCGATATAACGAAGCTGATATTGCCCGGCCTGAGAGGGCACGCGCAGGGGCAGGGGATTGCCCTCGCGCACGAAGGCGCGGGAGGCGTGTGTCTCGTTCGAGGGCGCCACGGCGGCGATCACGTCGTTTTCGCCGCCCGGTCCGTCCCAGATAACCTCGATGGTCGAGCCTGCCACGGCGCTCAGCGGCGCTTCCAAAGTGGCGGGCAGGGGCAGGGCGCGGATCGTGCGTTCGGCCAGCACCCGGTTCATCGCCGGATGCACATATTGCAGCAGGTAGTCGCCGGGTTGATCGGGCAGCGTCATCATCAGCGGATTGCCGTCGCGCGGGAAGACCTGAACGAAGCTTTGCGACCGGTCGGCGGTGGCCAGCAGAATATAGTCCTCCGCCGCGCCGGGACCGGTCCAGCCCACGGGCACCGATGTGCCGATGACGGCCTCTTCCGGCGCGGTCAGGCTGGCCTCGGGGACAAGTTCGGGCAGCTCGAAGATGAACTCCTGCGGGCCGGGCAGGGCAACCGTGATCGGCCCGCCATGCTGCGTGCCGGTGACCACGCGGGTCAGCCAGACCTGATAGTTGCCCGGCGGCAGAGCGGTCTGAATGATCGGCTGCTCGGTGCGCCCCATCACGACAGCGCCGTTCGCATCGAAGATTTCCCACAGCAGCGGCGACACGGGCGCGCTTTGCCCCGGCACCACCACGGCGCGCAGGGTCACATCCGTCAACGGCGGCGGGGTCGGGGCCACGGCCACCTGGCTCAGCGCATCGGCCAGCTCCTCGGCATTCGACGCGGTCAGGAAGCGCCCGCCGGTGTTTTCGGCCAGGCATTGCAGCTCAGCAATGCCCTCGGGTTCGTCCACGTCGAAGCCGATCACATGGGCGGTAAAGTCGATCCCCGCCTCTTCCAGCGCACGGCCCA
Source organism: Nioella sediminis (assembly GCF_001879695.1). Classification (GTDB taxonomy): domain Bacteria; phylum Pseudomonadota; class Alphaproteobacteria; order Rhodobacterales; family Rhodobacteraceae; genus Nioella; species Nioella sediminis. The sequence continues at coordinate 4,148 of NZ_MNBL01000052.1, read as the reverse complement.
CGGCGCAAGGGTCCGCATCGCAGGTTTCGCGCCCGTCAGAGACAAGGATCACCGTCGCCGCATTCTCGGTGTAGCGCAGCTCCTCGGCGGCCTGAATCACGGCGTCTGACAGGGGCGTGCGCCCTCTCGGGTTCACCGAATTGACGATCCGCGCAATCTCTTCGCGGTTGTTCAGCCCCGGCGGCACCATGGTTTCAATATCGGTACAATCCCCGCGCCGGTTGTGGCCGTACATGGTCAGGCCCAGTTCCATATTGTCCGGGATCTGGGTCAGGAGGTCGGAAATCACCTCTCGCGCGATGACGATCTTGTTCACCCCGTCGATCTGCCCCCACATGGAATTGGAGGCATCAAGGACAAGGATCGTGGCCGGATTGTCGTTGCTCTGCGCGGACACAGGCAGAACGGAGAGGAGCGACAGCAGCAGGGCAGTGAGAAGCGTGCGCATGGGGCATCCCGAAACATGAAGGTAAAACAATACCCTCATGCTACGCGAAAAATGCGTCTCTCGCCAAGTGGTCAGTTGCGGGGCTCAGTGCCCGACAGTGCCGCCCGCCATCTGCCAATTAGCCAGCCCGCCGAGATTGTAGACCTCTTCCAGACCCATCTGCCGCAGCATGCGAACCGCCATCTGCGACCGGCTGCCAGAGGCACAATAGAGCACCACGGGCTTGCCCGCCCGAAATTCCGGCAATTGCTCAGGCGAGGCCGGATCGGCCTTCATGCGCAGGGCGGCAAGCGGCACATGCAGGGCGCCCTTGGCTTTTCCGGTCGCTTTGACTTCTGCGGGTTCCCGAATATCGACGATGGTGATGCGACCTGCGTTCGAGTCGCTGACCGCCTTCTGCGGCTCATAGGCGAGGCTGGGTCCGTTGGATTGGAAGAAGCCGAACATGGCATACCCTCAAAGGTTTTAATGTTGTCATTGTCAATTAAAGGCGTTTTCCGAATTTATCAAGACTGATCTCTGCAATCGCCCTGCCTGTCTGCGAAATCACGCAGATGTGACCAAGACGGCGGCATAACGGCGTCGCAATACGCTCAGAACATAGCGGCCTGTGGATAAAGTTCACATAATGTTCTCAGTTTTTAGTTGGAGACTCACCTGCGCTCAACTATCTCTTAACCAACACATCCCCCGGGGGCAGGCATGGCCGAGCTGAAGAAAATCGAAGTGCGCGGCGCGCGCGAGCACAATCTCAAGAATATCGACGTCGACATCCCGCGCGATGAGCTTGTGGTGATTACTGGTCTCTCGGGGTCCGGCAAGTCCTCCCTCGCGTTTGACACGATCTACGCCGAGGGCCAGCGCCGCTATGTCGAATCGCTCTCCGCCTATGCCCGCCAGTTCCTCGACATGATGGAAAAGCCCGATGTGGACCATATCAGCGGCCTTAGCCCTGCGATTTCCATCGAACAGAAGACCACGTCGAAAAACCCCCGCTCCACCGTCGGTACGGTGACGGAAATCTACGACTATCTCCGCCTGCTCTTCGCCCGCGTCGGCACGCCCTATTCTCCCGCCACCGGCCTGCCGATCGAGGCGCAGCAGGTGCAGGACATGGTCGACCGGGTCATGGCGATGGAGGAGGGCACGCGCGGTTACCTGCTGGCCCCCATCGTGCGCGACCGCAAGGGCGAATACCGCAAGGAAATGCTGGAGCTGCGCAAGCAGGGCTTTCAGCGGGTGAAGGTGGACGGTGCGTTCTACGAACTCGATGAACCGCCCACGCTCGACAAGAAATTCCGCCATGACATCGACGTGGTCGTGGACCGGATCGTGGTCCGCGAGGGTCTGGAGACGCGGCTGGCCGACAGCCTTCGCACAGCGCTCGACCTCGCCGATGGCATCGCGATCCTCGAAACCGCGCCCCGCGAGGGCGAGCCCGAGCGCTTCACCTTCTCCGAGAAATTCGCCTGCCCCGTCAGTGGCTTCACCATCCCCGAAATCGAACCGCGCCTCTTCTCCTTCAACGCCCCCTTCGGCGCATGCCCCTCTTGTGATGGCCTCGGGGTCGAACTGTTCTTCGACGAACGGCTCGTTGTCCCAGACCAGACCCTGACGCTGGAAGACGGCGCGCTTGCCCCCTGGCGCAAGGGCAAATCTCCCTATTTCCTGCAAACCATCGAGGCCATCGCCAAGCATTACGGCTTCGACCCCGCGACCCCGTGGAAGAAACTGCCCGCCAATGTGCAGCAGGTCTTCCTGCGCGGCTCGGGCGAGGAGGAAATCCCTTTCCGCTACGACGATGGCGGCCGCGTCTACCAGGTCACGCGCACCTTCGAAGGCGTCATTCCCAACATGGAACGCCGCTATCGCGAGACCGACTCTGCCTGGATCCGCGAAGAATTCGAACGCTACCAGAACAACCGCCCCTGCGGCGCCTGCGGCGGCTACCGCCTGCGGGAAGAGGCGCTGGCGGTCAAGATCGCCGGCCTTCACGTCGGACAGGTCGTTCAGATGTCGATCAAGGAAGCCGCCCAATGGTGCGCCACGGTCCCCGACAGCCTGACCAACCAGAAAAACGAGATCGCCCGCGCGATCCTGAAGGAAATCCGCGAACGGCTCGGCTTCCTCAACAATGTGGGCCTCGAATACCTGACCCTCAGCCGCAACGCGGGCACGCTGTCGGGCGGTGAAAGCCAACGCATCCGCCTTGCCTCCCAGATCGGCTCCGGCCTGACGGGCGTGCTTTACGTGCTCGATGAACCCTCCATCGGCCTTCACCAGCGCGACAATGACCGGCTGCTGACGACTCTCAAGAACCTGCGCGATCAGGGCAATACGGTGATCGTCGTCGAACATGACGAGGAAGCCATCCGAGAGGCTGATTATGTCTTCGACATCGGCCCCGGCGCAGGCGTCCATGGGGGCAGGGTGGTGTCGAAAGGCACCCCGGCAGAGATCGCCGCCGATCCCGCCTCGCTGACCGGCCAGTACCTTTCCGGCGCCCGCGAAATCGGCATCCCTGCGGAACGCCGCAAAGGCAACGGCAAATCCGTCCGCGTCGTCAAGGCCACGGGCAACAACCTGCAAAACGTCACCGTCGATTTCCCGCTTGGCAAATTCGTCTGCGTCACGGGCGTGTCGGGCGGCGGCAAGTCCACGCTCACCATCGAAACCCTGTTCAAAACCGCCTCGATGAAACTCAATGGCGCCCGCCAGACGCCCGCGCCCTGCGAAACGGTGAAGGGCCTCGAACATCTCGACAAGGTCATCGACATCGACCAGCGCCCCATTGGCCGCACCCCGCGAAGCAATCCCGCCACCTATACCGGGGCCTTCACGCCCATTCGTGACTGGTTTGCAGGTCTGCCGGAAGCACAGGCGCGCGGCTACAAGCCGGGTCGCTTCAGCTTCAACGTCAAGGGCGGGCGGTGCGAGGCCTGTCAGGGCGATGGGGTGATCAAGATCGAGATGCACTTCCTGCCCGACGTCTACGTCACCTGCGAAACCTGCAAAGGCGCGCGCTACAACCGTGAAACGCTGGAGATCAAATGGAAAGGCAAGTCGATCGCCGACGTGCTCGACATGACGGTCGAGGATGCGCGCGACACGTTCAAGGCCGTCCCCGCGATCCGCGACCGGATGGAGGCGCTCAGCCGCGTCGGGCTCGACTACATCAAGGTGGGCCAGCAGGCGACGACGCTGTCGGGCGGCGAGGCGCAGCGGGTGAAACTCTCGAAGGAACTCAGCAAACGGTCGACAGGTCGGACGCTCTACATCCTCGATGAACCCACGACCGGATTGCATTTCGAAGACGTCAAGAAGCTGCTCGAAGTGCTCCATGAACTGGTCGATCAGGGCAACACGGTGGTTGTGATCGAACACAATCTCGACGTGGTGAAAACCGCCGACTGGATCATCGACATCGGCCCCGAAGGCGGCGATGGCGGCGGTACGGTCGTGGCCGAAGGCACCCCCGAACAGGTGGCCGAGGTCGCCGCCAGCCATACGGGCCGCTACCTCAAACCGATGCTGCAGGGCCGGACTCTCGCTGCCGAATAACCCTTCTTCTTTGCCCAAATACTCCCGCCGGAGGCATCCTGACGTCACCACCAGGCCGGTCATCCGGTCTGGCACACCATCCCTCACCACGCCTCCGTGGCAACGCGGACCGACGAGGCCTCCGGCGACAGCCGGGGGG
>NZ_MNBL01000051.1 GCF_001879695.1 Nioella sediminis | reverse complement strand
TTGCCCAAATACTCCCGCCGGAGGCATCCTGACGTCACCACCAGGCCGGTCATCCGGTCTGGCACACCATCCCTCACCACGCCTCCGTGGCAACGCGGACCGACGAGGCCTCCGGCGACAGCCGGGGGGTGAGGAGGGCCGCTCCCCGGTCGACGCCAGCAGGCGGCGAAACTGCTTTTCGTATGCACGGGGGGGTACAGGGGGTGTATGGGGGTGTACGCACGGCACCGCCCCAAAACGCGCCCGTCAGGGCGCGCGGGTCGACCAGGCCGAAGGCATGGGCGAAGCCCTTTTCAGCGCGTCACCATCAACCGCTCCAGCCCGTGGAAATGATAGATATCCGCATAGCGCGGCACCCCTGCCAGCCGCAGCTCCGGGCAGCGCTCAAAGAGGATCGGCAACGCAATCTGCAACTCCATCCGCGCCAGCGGCGCGCCGACGCAGAAATGCAGCCCGGCGCCAAAGGCCAGATGCGTTGCCGCGGCGCGTGAGGGATCGAAATCCTCGGGCGTGTCATTCACATGTTCATCATGTCCGACCGACCCAAGCAGCAGCCCGATCTCATCGCCGCGCTGGAAGGTGTGCCCATAAAATTCAATCTCTTCATATGGATAGCGGGTGAACATATGTAGAGGCGGGTCATAGCGCATAATCTCTTCCACCAGCGCCTCGGCAGTCCCCTCCGGCACCACACCATGTTCCAGCATCGCCTTCACGCCGTTGCCAAGCGTATGCACCGTCGCCTCATGGCCTGCGTTCAACAGCAGGATGCAGGTGGTGATCAGCTCATCGGTGCTCAGCCGCTCTCCGTCTTCCTCCGCCGCGATCAGGCTGGTGATCAGATCATCGCGCGGGTCCTTGCGCCGCTGATCCACATAACCGCGCATGAAATCCACGAAGCCTTCCGTCGCGGCCACGGCGGCGTCTTCATCCTCGCGGCTCCGCCCGGCCATGTACATCTTCACCATGTCATTGGACCAGCTCAATAATTTCTCCCCCATCTCCTCGGGCACGCCCAGAAGCCGGGCGATGACGGTGACGGGCAGGGGGCGCGCAAAAGCGTTGAGCAGATCGAACTCGCCGTCCGGAAAAGCGTCGATCAACTCGTGGCAGAGGCTCTCGATCCCGTCCCTCAACCCGGCGATCCGGCGCGAAGTGAAGGCGCGCAGAACCAGAGACCGCAGGCGCGAATGGCGGGGCGGCTCCAGTTCCAGCATGGAATGCGCCTCGACCGCGTAGAAGGGTTTCAGGTGTTCCGGGATGGGCCTGCGAAACTCCTCGGGCTGCTCACGCCCGAACCGCCGATCCCGCAGCACCGCGTTCACCGCCTCGTGCGTGGTGGCGCAGGGCATGTCGTACTCTTCCCACCAGATCAGCGGTCCGGCCGCGCGGGCGCGGGCATAGAACGGGTAGGGATTCTGAACAAAGTCTGGATCGGTGGGCGATTGGCTGAGGCGCTGCACGGGGTTTTGTCCTTGTCTATCTCGAAGCGCCACTCTGTCCCCAATCCCGATCCGCTGCAAGCCGCGCGAAATCGGGGCTGGCATGAGGGCTGCTCTGGGATAAGCTGAGCGACAAGGGGTCCTGACCCGGAACCGGTTTGAGGAGGAATTTCAATGACCTATCGCACAAGTACCGCCCTTGCAGGCGCGCTGCTAACCCTGATGGCCTTGCCCGCCACCGCGCAGGAGGCCGCCTGCGGGGCCAATGTGCCCGCCGGTGACTGGGTGGGCGGCAGCGCCAGCACGTCCGATATCGCCACAGCCACGGCCCCGTTCAACCTGGTGGGGGCCGTTCCTCCCGGCAGCTACCATGTGTCGAATTTCACGGTGTCGCAGCCCGTTCCGGTGCGGGTCGAAGCACAGGGCCAGTTTGGCGGCGATCCGGTGATCGAGCTGTATGACCAGTCCGGCACCATGGTGCTGACCGATGATGACAGCGGCGGCAACTGGGCCTCGCGCGGGGAGCTGACGCTTGCGCCCGGCACCTATTGCCTCGCCACGCGCAGCTATGGCGGCGGGCCGATCCAGGCCGATATCCGCGTTGGACTGGTCGATCACGCAGCCCTGACCATGGGGTCAGGCGGGTCCAACATCCAGGCCTGCACTGCTGGCACCCCCGCCACACCGCTTGGCAATGGTCCGATCGACCAGGTCGCGGGGCAGGAGGCGCGGGCCACCAACTCGGTGAACGGTGCGCCCTATTACCGGTTCACGCTGTCCACACCCACGCCCGTGTCGATCCGCGCCGAGAACCAGAGCGCCGATCCCTATATCTATATCTACGACGCGCAGGGCCTGCTGCTGGATGAGAATGATGATTACAACAGTCTCAACGCCCGCGTGGATTTCCCCGAGCCGCTGCCCGCAGGCAGCTATTGCATCGGGATGCGGGCGCTGAACAATCCCGATCTGCCAGTCGAGGTGTCTGTTCAGGTCTATTCCGAGGCCAACATGATGCAGGATCTCTATGCCAATGGTGAGGCCAGCCCGCCGCCCGATGGCAGCGCCTTCCCGGTGGTGCAGCTTGGCGACCTGACCACGATGCTGATCAATGACGGCACTGTCGGGGCCGATGCCCGCTGGCTCAGCTTCAACGTGCCTGAGGGCGGACTGGTTCTGATCGACGCCGTGGGCATCGGCATGTCAGATCCGATGATTGCGCTTTTCGATGGGGTTGGCCGCGAGCTGGCCTTCAATGACGACGCCAACAACTCGCTCGATTCCCAGATCGCGGCGCGTGTTGCGCCAGGCACCTATATGCTGGCGGTGATGCAGTATCACCGGCAGAACGGTGCGATACGGGTGGCGATTGAACGCTACGTGCCTGCGCGCTGACATTCCCCGCGAAACAGCAGGAAGCCGCCCTTCGGGGCGGCTTTCTTATCGTGGGCTAAGCGTTGTGATGCCGATATTGCCAGCGGCCGCAAGTTCAGGGTCGAGCGACATGGGGATGTACTCGCCGCGCCGCCACAGCTCGCCCAGATTGTCGTAATACCGGCTGAGCGGATGGCCCGACTGACCTGTCGCGGTGATGAAGACGGAACTGTCCGGATCGGCGAAATCATAGACGCCGCGATAGCCTGCCGCATGAACATTGCGGAAGGGAGTGGGCAGTTCCGCCCTGGTGCGGCCCCGGTTCAGCGTATTGTCGCCGCCGGAGGTGGACTGGCGGATATTCACCGCCCACCCGAACAAGGACGTGTTCCCAAGCACCTGATGTTCATGCACCGCCTCATGGGCGTCGCCCCATCTCCAGGACGAGATATTGCCGCCATATTCCTCGGTCAGATATTGCAGCGCGTCGTCGAGCGCCATGCGGGCGATATCGGTGCAGGTTTCCTCGATGGTGGAGGGCTGCACGTCACACCAGTCGGACGCCCCGTCGATATCGCGATAGACGCGCTCGATGAAAATCGGCTCCAGCCGTTGAAACTCGGGCGCCAGAAGCCCCAGTTCGTCCTGCACCAGCCGCTGTTGCAAGGCGCGCATCCAGGCGGCGTAGATCAGCGGTTCCGGCAGGTGTTCGTTCATCTCGCCGTTCCAGGCAGCAAGCAGGTCGAGCGCTTCGCCGCGCCGCGCCTCGGGCGTGCCTGCGGGGGCGGCCTGTCCGGTGAACCACAGCTCTCGTCCGACCAGCGGCAACAGGGTGCGCGCGGTCTGGGACACCGTGTCGAGCTGTGCCTCGATGAAACTGTCGCGGGTGTGGACCTGCCGCGACTGCATCAGGTGTTCCCACCTGCGGATGCGTTGCGTGTCGCCCCAGGAATGGCTGACATGGAGCGGATATTCGCGGTCCACCATCCGGTTGTTCGTGTTGCCCAGAATGCCGCCCTCGGGGTCTTCGAAATGCGGGTTGGCGAAATACTGCGTGACGCCCTGCCAGCGTTCCTCCGCCACCCATCCGCGCGACGGGATGCGGCCCTGCGTTTCGCTTTCGACCAGCCGCCAGGGCATATGGCCAATAACCTGCATGGCGATCCGGTCGCGGGTGGCGATGGTCAGGTTCTGCGAGGGGGCCACGAAATACTGCCCCGCGGCCTGCGCCTCTTCGATGGTCCGCGCGCGCATCAGTTCCAGCCCGGTGCGCAGCGAGGTGTTTTCATCCGTGAACGCGGTCCAGGCCATCGACAGCACATGACCGGGCGGGGTGATCGTGTCGAAATTCCAGTGGTGGCCGGGGATGACCGGGCCATTCTCGGTCCAGCGCAGGGTGATGGTGACCGGCGTGCTGTCGGCCACCTCGATGATCGTACGGCGGGTTTCGAATTCTGCCCACCCGTCGGGCGTGCGATACTCCTCGCGGTTGTCGGGGTTTAGTTCTTCGATGAAGAGGTCGATGTCATCCATGTAGGAGGAGGTCAGGCCCCAGCCGATCTCCTCGCCGCGCCCCGCCAGCACGATGGGCATTCCGGGCACGGTGCCTCCGATCACTCCGCCCGTCGTCAGTTCCAGCCGCGCGAGATACCAGATTGTCGGCGCGGTGAGGCCAAGATGCGGGTCATTGGCCAGCAGCGCCGCCCCGGTGGCGGAACGCGAGGGCGCGGCGGCCCAGGCATTCGACGCGCCTGCCAGGCCCGGCCCCATATTCGGGAACAGCGGATCGCGCGGAGCGGTATTGCTGGCCACATAGCGCGGCATGTCCGGGAAAAGCGCCGCATATTCCGGCAGTTCCGCCACCGGCGCGCCGGGCGGATCCGGCAGGATATCGGTCAGCCTCGCGTGATCGTTCAGCATCAGCGAGGTGCGCGCGCGCAGCACCTCGGTTTCGTGATGGCCCGCCAGTTGCAGCGCCATCATGTTGACGACAGCAATGGAGTCAGCGGGTCGCCAGGGTGCAATCTCGGGCGAGAAGAGCAACAGCTCCGGCGCGCCCCGGCCAAGCGCCTGATCGGCGACCTGCCCAAGCCAGGCGTTCACCCCGTCCGCATAGGCCTGAAGCATCGCCAGCGTCTCGGCATCCTGCGCATCGACGGATCGGGAAGCATGGCCGTAGAGGTCGAGCCTGCGCATCAGCTCATCCAGCCTGAGTGTCCGCTCACCAAACAGCTCCGACAGGCGGCCCTGCGCGGTGC
>NZ_MNBL01000050.1 GCF_001879695.1 Nioella sediminis | reverse complement strand
GGTGCGGCGGGTCATCAGCATCTGCCACAGCCGGTCCTGGGCATGGGCAAAGCCGAGCCCGTAGAACACGTCGTGATCCGTTTCCCCGAAGATATGGGGCACATTGGCGTTCGTGCGCACGATCGAGACCGGCGCGTTCAGCCCGGACACCCGCCATTGGGCGTCATAGTCGGGGATCGAGCGCGAAAAGATCCACCAACCCACGAACAGGGTCAGGACCGCCAGCACGAGGGCAGCGGTCACGATCCGGATCATCCAGCGCAGGAAGGGGGCCATTCGGGTCTCGTCTCTTGGGGCGGGGCGTCAAGCGTCCGCACCCTAGCGCCATGCGCGGCGAATGCAACGAAAGAGGCGGCCACAAGGGCCGCCCCAACCGATCAAAACTCTGTTTCCATCAGGGAATGATGCGGGTGTAGCGCTGACCTTCCAGAGTCGCGCCCGCAATCAGGCCCGCCTGGCCGAAGACGATGGCCACGACCGGGCTGAGCAGCGCATTGGTATCGGTGCCGATATTGCCGCCAGATGTGCTGACCGCGTAGCGCACATCGCCGCCCACGGCCCAACCGGAGGAATAGCGGAAATCGCGCAACGCTTCCTCGGTCATGAAGAACAGGGCATGGGCATATTGCTGTGCGCCGATCTGCAGGCCGAAAGTTGCGGAAGCGGACGAGAAGTAATCGACCGTTGCGCCGTTGATCCGCAGCGCCCCGCGACCGTACCCGCCACCGATGCCGAACCCGGCTTCGGTGATCAGGGGGATGATCAGCACGCCTTCGGCGTCGCTCATCAGGTTCCGGGTGCCGGGGATATTGGCGTACATGAAGTCGATGGCGCTGTCGACGCGGGCATCGATCCGGGCGCTGGCATCGCTGCCAAGCCCGTTGCCGCAAGCCGAAAGAAGCGGCACGCTGGCCGCGCCCATGATCAAACTGCGTCTGTTGAGGGTGCTCATTTTCTCTACCGCCTGTGTCTGTCCTCAGGATATTGGGCTTTTTCGCCCTTGATGCGCAAAATACGCATGTTTTCGCCGTGTGTCACGCCAATAGCGCCGGAAAGCGCAGGTTTTCGCCGATCACAGCCCCGCAGCGGCGCGGGCGGCCTGACGGTCCGGCTTCCAGCGGCGATGCACCCAGAACCACTGACCGGGCCGTTCGCGGACCTGGGCGCCGAGGCTGTCCATCAGGGCCTGCGTCATGGTTTTGGCATCGCTATGCGGCACGGGTGCCTCTAGCAGCACGTCGAAATCTATGCCGTTCTCAAGGCGACGTGCATAGATCGGGATGACCAGGGCGTTGAACTTCAACGCAATATCGCCGACCGACTGCGCCGTCGGGGCAGGTTTTCCAAGGAAATCGACCACGACTCCATCGGCAAAATACTGGTCGATCAGCAGCGCCCCATGCCCGCCCTCTTTCACATGGCGCATGAAATTGGCCAGCCCCCGGCGCCCACGGGCAAAGGCGGGTCCACCGACCGCCTCGACCGTGCGGACATAGTGATCGTTGAAATAGCCGTTGTTGAGCGGCCGGTAGAGCCCGCCAAGATTGTAGCCCCGCACGTTCATCGCGGCGCGGGCGGCCTGGTAATTTCCGAAATGGCCGGACACGAACAAGATGGGTCGACCGTCTGCAAGGGCCTTTTGCGCCGGGTCCAGCCCCGGTCCATGCGTGGTCCAGGTGGCGGCACGGGCCAGCTGATCTGCGGTGGCGTAGTTCTCGATGATCACCCGGCCCGCATTGTCCAGAACGGATCGGGCGATCCGGCGACGCTCACGCTCGGACATGTCGGGCCAGATATAGGCGAGGTTCTTCCGGGCGCGCCGGGTGTAACCGGTCAGCGGCCCGACGAGATTGCGGGCGATCCAGCCCATGGTGGCAACACGCACCCGGTGCGGCAGCAGCAACAACATGGCAATCACGGCCCGCGCGATGCGGTCCACGATCCAGTCACCCAGGGTGCGGCTTTGCTTGTCTTCTACAGCCATGGAGGGCAGCAATTCCTAGCAGGACGGCCCATTCACGGGCCACCGGCGACCACACATAGACAGGGCGCGGGATGATCTCAAGCGGGCAGGGGTCTCAGCCCGCGCGGGCGGCCAAGGCGTCGATCTGGCCGCGCATACCCGCCAGTTGATAGCCCGCGGCCTCGCCTGCGGCGATGATGTCGTCGGTAGGCATCCGTCCCGCCTGTGCAAAGGCCCACATGACCGCCGATCGCATACCCGACGCGCAATAGGCCACGACCGGACCTTGCGCGCTGTCGAGGGCCTCGGCCTGCTCTTCGACATTGTCCATGGTCATCGCCGCCCCGTTCACCGGGTTGAAGATGAAGTCGAGCCCCGCGGCCTCGGCGGCCTGTTGCATGGCAGCGGCCTGATGGCTTGGCGGCACTTCCGTATCGGGGCGATTGCAGATCACCGTGGTCATGCCTTGCGCCGCAAGTGCGGCCATGTCCGCCGGATCGAGCTGACCGGCAACAGAGTGATCATCGGAAAGCGGGCGCAGGTCCATCTTCGGTCTCTTCCATCTGGTCCATGATATGACCCAACCTGCCGTGCGGCGGGGCGAATGAAAAGCCGAAAGCGCCGTGAATTCGCCCGATCCGTTGATCTCGGTCAAAGTGAGGGGGGGCGCTGCGCGATAAGCTCCTGTCCAGACGCCGGAACATGGTGGAATGACAGAACAGCTCCGAGGAGGACCGGGAGATGATCGACCTCGCAAAACGCCGCGAAAGCATGATGAAGCGCCTCGATGCCTTGGACGTGAAGCTCCATGAAATCGAGGACGAGCTGGAAAGCCACAACACCCGTGACTGGGAAGAGGCGGCGGTTGAGCGTGAAGGCGACGAGGTGCTCGAAGGGATGGGCGTGTCCGGACAGCACGAGATTCGCATGATCAAGGCCGCGCTCGAACGCATGGATGCGGGCGAGTACGGGTATTGCGTAAAATGCGGCGATCAGATTTCGGAGGATCGGCTGGAGGTGCTGCCCTGCACGCCTTTCTGCCGCAAATGCGCCAGTTGACCAGATACCAGGATCGGCCCCGGGTGGGGACTTGCGGCTGATCCTGCGGGGCCGGGCCTTTCGGTCCGGCCCAAAGATAGCGCCCTAAAACCATTATGGAGGACCGCCTGATGACCAAACCGAACCCGAAAGAGCCCGAAGAGAAGGGCCAGTCCAAGGTTGATCCGGCGGCTGCCCGCGTCGACAATCCGCGGCCTGCGCCGCGCTGGAAACCCGATCCGGCTGTGGAGGAAGAAGACGACGACCTGTTCAACGACATGCCGGTCTGATCCGGCGGCGTGGGCGTTCCCTCGACCACGCCTGCCATGGCAGAAACCGCCCCGCCGATGATCCGGAGGGGCGGTTTTTCATGTCAGCCGTTCAAGATGCGCGCCACGCGCGGCGCGAAATAGGTCAGCACCCCGTCACACCCGGCACGGCGGAAGCTCATCAGGCTTTCCATCATGACCCGGTCACCGTCGATCCAGCCATTGGCCGCCGCCGCCTCGATCATCGCGTATTCACCGGACACCTGATAGGCGAAGGTGGGTGCGCCGAAGGCGTCCTTCACATCCCGGCAGAGGTCGAGATAGGGCAGGCCGGGCTTGACCATCACCATATCAGCGCCTTCGGTCAGGTCGCGTTCCACGCAGCGCAGCGCTTCGTTCCGGTTGGCGGGGGCGATCTGGTAGGTCTTCTTGTCGCCCTTCAGCGCGCCTGAGGCGCCCACGGCATCGCGGAACGGGCCATAAAAGGCACTGGCGAACTTGGCGGCATAGGACATGATCGAGACATTGCCGAAGCCCTCGGATTCCAGCGCATCGCGCATCGCGCCGATCCGTCCATCCATCATGTCTGACGGCCCCAGAATATCGGCCCCGGCGCGGGCCTGTGCCAGCGCCATTTTCACAAGCGCCTCAACCGTTTCGTCATTGACGATGATCCCATCCCGCACAATCCCGTCGTGGCCGTTGGCGTTGTAGGGGTCGAGTGCGATATCGGTCATGATCGCCAGATCCGGCACCGCTTCCTTGATCGCGCGGATCGCCCGGTTCGAGATATTGTCCGGATCCCAGGCGATTTCACATAGCTCGGTTTTCAGCGACGGGTCGGTATAGGGAAAGATGCAGATCGCGGGAATGCCGAGGTCATAGGCCTCCTGCGCCGCTTTCACGAGGCAGTTGATGGAAAAGCGGTGGACGCCGGGCATGGACGACACCGGTTCCTCGATGCTGTCGCCCTCGCGCACGAACACCGGCCAGATCAGATCGTCAACCGATAGGCTGTTTTCGCGCACCAATGCCCGCACCGATGCGCTGGCACGGGTGCGGCGGAACCGGGTCTTGGGGAAGGGGGCCTGATTGTTGCGCATGGGGTCGTCCTCGCCATCATGTGTTGCAAAATGGGGTGGCATGTTCGCGCAGTTTTCTCAAGGGCTGGAAACCCGCGCGACGCGCGACTAATGTGCCCCGAAATTGTGATCTGGTGGGCAGAGCGGCCTTGGACTTTCTCGAACTTGCAACGGAAGTGATCGACCTCAGGTCGTTTTCGAACCTGTGGTACTGGATCGCTCTGGCGGCCCTGTGGTCTACCGCCAGCCACTGGATCGTGGGCGTGCCCTTCGACATGGTCACCCGCGCGCGGCGTGGGCATGAACGGTCGATCCATGACATGCGGGTGCTGGCCGAGGTCAATGTGAACCGTATCCTCGCGATGGTGGAACTGTCGGGCGTTTTCGCCATCGGTTTTCTTGCTTTCCTGATCACCGGGCTTGCGGTTCTGGGCTGGGGCTATGGGGTGGAGTTCTGCCAGGCTGTCTTCCTGCTGATGGCGCCGATGACAGGTGTTGCTGCCCTGAACGTGCGCACGGCCCACAAGTTGCGCGACACCGGGTTCGAGGATCTGGGCCGGCGCTTGCGCACGCATCGGATGATGGTGCAGATGATCGGCATGGTGTCGATCTTCATCACGGCCTTCTGGGGCATGTGGACCAATTTGCACTACGGCGCACTTGGACTTTAACTTCGCAGGACAAGCCCTTCATGGATAACAGAAACCATGTCCTCATGGGCGGTGTTCCAGAGGGATTCGACGCAACCCGGCTGCTGCGGGAATTGTCCACCGGGGATGGTCCTGTCCTGCATGTGGCGCGCGATGACAAGCGCCTGGCGGCCATGGCCACGGCGCTGGACTTCTTCGATCCCTCCGTGCCGGTTTTGCGCTTTCCGGGTTGGGACTGCCTGCCTTTCGACCGGGTATCGCCCAATGCAGACATCTCGGCCACACGGATGGCGACTTTGGCAACATTGGCAGCAGGGCTGGACGGCCGGTTCATCGTTCTGACGACGCTCAGCTCCGCGACGCAATACGTGCCGCCGCGCGCCTTGCTGAAACGCTCGGCATTCGTGGCGGAAGTTGACTATCGCCTGAATGAAGAAGACCTTCGTAACTTTCTGGTTCGTATGGGCTTTTCCCAATCTCCGACGGTCATGGAACCCGGAGATTACGCGATCCGAGGCGGGATTATCGACGTCTGGCCGCCGGGGGAGGACAGCCCTGTGCGGCTCGACCTTTTCGGTGACGTGCTGGACGGAGCCCGCCGGTTCGATCCGGCCACGCAGCGCACGACCGAAAAATTGACCCGCGTTGAATTCGCGCCGGTATCAGAGGTCATTCTGGATGACCCCTCCATAGCGCGGTTCCGGCAGAATTACCGGGTGGAGTTCGGCGCAGGTGGCGGCGAGGATCCGCTTTACGAAGCCGTCAGCGCGGGCCGCAAGCATCAGGGTGTGGAACATTGGCTGCCCTTTTTCCATGACCGGCTGGAAACCCTGTTCGACTATCTGCCCGATGCCACGATCACGCTGGACGATCAGACAACGCCGCAACGGTTGGCCCGGTGGGAAACCATTGAAGATCAATATGATACGCGCAAGACTGCAATGACGCAGAAGGGCCGGATGGACACGGTCTACAAACCCTGTCCGCCGGAATTGCTCTATCTCAATGACGCGGCCTGGGAAAAGGCCATCGCAGGCCATCGCGTGATCCAGTTCTCGCCTCTGCCACAGGCTTCCGGCCCCGGTGTGGTGGATGCAGGTGGGCGGATCGGGCGCAGTTTCGCGCCGGAACGGCAGCAGGAAAATATCAGCCTTTTTGGGGCTTTGGCCGATCACATTCGCACGGAATCCAAGCGAAATGCGATTGTCATGGCCTCCTGGTCAGCGGGCGCGCGGGAACGGTTGCGCGGCTTACTGGAGGATCAGGGCATCACCGATCTGACGGAGATCTCCAACGGGTTGGCCGGGTTGAAGAAGGGGGGCGTCAATCTTGCGGTCTGGCCGCTGGAACAGGGCTTCACCGGCGACGGGCTGACGGTGATTTCCGAACAGGATGTGTTGGGCGACCGGCTGATCCGGCCCAAGCGCAAGACCAAGCGGGCGGAAAACTACCTGACCGAGGCGCAAAGCCTGTCCCCCGGCGATCTGATCGTCCATGTCGACCATGGGGTCGGGCGTTACAAGGGGCTCGAAACCGTCACCGCCATGGGTGCCCCCCATGAATGCATTGCGCTGGAATATGCAGGCGGCGACAGGCTATTCCTTCCCGTTGAAAACATAGAACTTCTCAGCCGCTATGGGCATGAGGAAGGGCTGCTCGACAAGCTTGGCGGCGGGGCTTGGCAGGCCAAGAAGGCCAAGCTCAAGGAACGCATCCGCCAGATCGCCGACAAGCTTATTCGTATCGCCGCGGAACGAGAACTGCGCCATGCCCCTGTGATGGAGCCGCCCGGCGATATGTGGGAGGCGTTCTGCGCCCGCTTTCCCTATGAGGAAACCGACGATCAGCTATCGGCCATCGGCGATGTTATCGAGGATCTGGAACGCGGGCGGCCGATGGACCGGCTGGTTGTGGGCGATGTGGGCTTCGGCAAGACCGAGGTCGCGATGCGCGCGGCCTTCGTCGCGGCGGCCTCCGGCATGCAGGTCGCTCTGATCGCGCCGACAACCCTGCTGGCCCGCCAGCACGCCAAGACGTTCGCCGACCGGTTCAGGGGATTTCCCATCAATGTCAGACAGTTGTCTCGCTTTGTTCCCGCAAAGCAGGCGACAGACACCCGAAAGGGACTGACGGATGGCAGCGTCGATATCTGTATCGGCACCCATGCGTTGTTGGCCAAGAACATCCGGTTCCAGAACCTCGGCCTTCTGATCATCGACGAGGAACAGCGCTTTGGCGTCGGCCACAAGGAGCGGCTGAAGGAAATGCGGTCCGAGGTGCATGTGCTGACGCTGTCGGCCACGCCCATTCCGCGCACATTGCAGATGTCGCTTTCCGGTGTGCGCGACCTCAGCCTCATCGGCACGCCGCCCGTCGACCGGCTGGCGATCCGCACCTATGTGTCCGAATTCGACGCGGTCACGATCCGCGAGGCGCTTCTGCGCGAACATTACCGTGGTGGGCAGAGCTTCTACGTGGTTCCGCGCATCGAGGATCTGCCCGAAATCGAGGAGTTCCTGCGCACACAGGTGCCTGAGGTCAGCTTTGTCGTGGCCCATGGGCAGATGGCGGCAGGCGAGCTTGATGACCGGATGAATGCCTTCTACGACGGCAAATATGACGTGCTGCTGGCCACCACGATCATTGAATCCGGCATCGACATCCCGACCGCAAACACGATGGTGATCCACCGGGCCGATATGTACGGGCTCGCGCAGCTCTACCAGATCCGGGGCAGGGTGGGCCGCGCCAAGACCCGTGCCTATGCGTATCTGACCACGAAACCGCGCGCCAAGCTGACGCCTGCGGCGGAGAAACGGCTGCGGGTTCTGGGCAGTCTCGACAGCCTCGGCGCGGGCTTCACCATCGCCAGCCAGGACCTCGATATTCGCGGGGCAGGCAATATCGTAGGTGAAGAACAGTCGGGCCATGTGAAAGAGGTGGGCTTCGAGCTTTATCAGTCCATGCTGGAGGAGGCGATTGCCAAGATCCGGTCGGGCAATATGGAGGCGCTGACCGATGACGATGGCACCTGGGCGCCACAGATCAATCTGGGCGTTCCTGTCCTGATCCCCGCCGACTATGTGCCCGATCTGGATGTGCGGCTTGGGCTGTACCGACGCTTGTCGCAACTGCACACCAAGGTGGAGCTGGAGGGTTTTGCGGCTGAACTGATCGACCGGTTCGGCAAGCTGCCTAAAGAGGTCAACACGCTGCTGCTGGTCGTGCGCATCAAGGCGATGTGCAAGCGGGCGGGGATTGCCAAGCTCGATGGCGGGCCGAAGGGCGCGACGATCCAGTTCCATAATGACAAGTTCGCCAACCCCGCCGGGCTGGTGGAATTCGTTCAGGCGCAAAATGGGCTGGCCAAGGTGCGGGACACCAAGATCGTGGTCCGGCGTGACTGGTCCAAGGACAGCGACAAGATCAAGGGAGCGTTCGCCATTGCCCGCGATCTGGCCGAGAAGGTGATTGCGGCAAAGAAGGGTTAACGCCCCTCACGCGGCAGGCGGGTCGCGATCACGAAACTCGCACCGGCGACCAGCAGAACCGACAGAACCAGCGGCGTGGGCGTGCCGTTGAAAAGCTGCCCGATCACGGCCCCGATCACCGCGCCCCCCACGGTTGCCACGGCCCCCATGACCGAAGAGGTCATGCCCGCGATATGGCCCATGGGCTCTAGCGCCAGGGCGTTCAGGTTGCCGATGGTAAAGCCAGTGGCAGCGAACTGTCCTGCGGTCCAGACGAGGAAGACCCAGAAGGTCCAGGGTGCCTCCGTTCCTACGGAAAGGAACACAAGCCCGGCCACAGCCGAAACTACGATCTGCCCCATCAATGCCCGCCGGATCAGGGGCCGCATGCCAAGCTTGACCACCAGCGAGGCATTCACCAGCGGCGGCAGGGCCGCGAAAACCGCGATTCCCGCGAACCAGAAGTGGAAGTTTCCGCCCCGGTCATAGGTGATGTCAAAGACCTGCTGCACGGAACTGATCGTGGCGAAGAGGATGCCAAAGATCATGATCTGGATCAGGGTCGAGAGCATCACCTGATGGTGGCTCAGAACCTCTTTCATCCCTGCCCACAGCATGGCGGCCTGAAGGGGCCTGCGCTTCTCGAGCGGCAGGGTTTCGGGCTGACGAATACCGATCCAGGCGGTGGAGATCGCCGAGAACAGAACGAAAGCCAGGAAGATCGACCGCCAACCCGCCAGCGCGATAATGCCCGCGCCGATCATGGGCGCGACGGCAGGGAAGATCATGAAGACGAGCATCGCAAAGGACATGATCCGCGCCATCTGGCGGCCCGAATAAAGGTCGCGCACTAGCGCCATCGAGGCGATGCGCGGGCCTGCCGCCCCAAGCCCCTGAATGGCGCGGGCGGCCAGCACCAGTTCCAGCGTCGGCGCATAATAGGCCATGACGGCGCCAATCACATAAAGCCCCGCGCCCCAATAGATGATCGCCTTACGGCCGAACGCGTCCGAGAGCGGCCCGGTGACCAGCGTGCCCGCCCCCATCCCGAAGACAAAGGAGGTCAGAACAAGCTGCGCGAGGTTGGCGGCGTCGGGCGTCAGCTCTTCCGCGATCTCGGGCAGGGCGGGCAGCATCGAGTCGATGGAAAAGGCGATAGTTGCGAACATCATGCCCATCAGGGCAATGAACTCGCCCTGGGACAGGCGGCGGGAGGTGGAATCGGTCATGAGCGGCTCGAAAATCTCGGCAAAAGGAACGGTGTTTTAGCGGAATGAGCCGCGAAGAGGTCTGGGTAGCGCGATTGAATGGCGCGGTCCTCGACCCCTGATCCGTATCCCAGCATGAGCGATGCGGCAAGCCCGAGGTTCAGCGCCTCTGGCGAGCCGATGATCAGCGCCAGCCCCGCAATGCTGACGATCTGCCCCAGATATTGCGGATGACGACAGAGCGCGTAGGGGCCTTTGGTGGCAATCCCCACATCCCATCCGCTGGTGCCCTTCAGCCCGAGCGCGGCCGTGGCCCAGGTGTGAAGCAGACTGCCCATGACGGCCAGAGGCAGGCCAAGGCCAAGACGCAGCCAGCCGGGCAGCACCGGGGTCTGCCCCCATGTCTGCACCAGCCCCACATAGATCAGCGTGGTCAGCCCCCAGGCCCATATCGCCGTTATCAGGTTGCCGTTCCGTGGAGGCCACGGGCCTTGGCCGGGAGCACGGTCGGACAGGACAAGGATCACCGCCCAGATCCCGGTTGCAGTCAGACCGAGGATCAGCCCCGCGCTCATTCAGCCTCTTTCATCAGGCCCCGAATATCCTCGATCACCTTGGCCCACAGCTCGGGCGGCTGCGCGCCGGTCAGCACGTGCTGGTTGGCGACAACGAAGGTAGGTACACCCGTCACGCCCCGTTCGCGCGCATGGGCATCGCGGGCGCGGATATCGTCAGCATCGGCGTCGCCCGCCAGAAGGGTTGCGATCATGGCGGCATCCAGACCGCATTCCCCGGCAATCTCGGCCAGTGTCGCGGCATCACCGATATCGCGCCCATCCACGAAATAGGCCTTGAACAGCGCCGACACGACCGGCGTCTGGCGCTGCTCGATCCCTGCCCAATGGATCAGGCGGTGCGCGTTGAGCGTATTGGGCGTGTGCTCAATCCCCTCGAAATTGATCTTCAGCCCCGCCATTTCCGAGTGTTCCACAACCGGCGCATAGGCCTGCACCGCGCCCTCCTTGCCGCCGAATTTGGCCTCCAGATAGGCGCGCCGGTCCATACCGTCCGCTGGCATCTCGGGGTTCAGCTGGAACGGGTGCCATTCGATGGCGAAGGGATGGTCGCCTGCCGCCTCCAGCGCGCGATCCAGATAGGCCTTGCCAATATAGCACCAAGGGCAGATCGGATCGGAAAGGATGTCGAGCTTGATCATTGGGTGTCCCTGATTGTGGCGGCCAGCGCCTTTCGGTTGAGTTTACCGTTCCCGCCACGGGGCAGCGCGTCGAGGCGGACATAAAGCCGAGGTTGCTTGTAACGGGCAAGACAGTTTTCCGCGTGCCGGCGCAGCTCGGGATCGGCCAGATCGCTCACATGCGCCAGACAGATGATATGTGTCTCCTCTCGGATTTCCACCGAAATGGCAGCGCAATCCTCGACCAGGGGCGCAAAGGCGCGCTCGATCTCCTGCGGGGAGACGCGGAAACCGCCCGCGTTCAGCATGTCATCGGACCGGCCGTGGTAGATGAGCGACCCGTCCGCGTCCTCATGCACCATATCGCCGGTGACGAACCAATCGCCTCTCAGGGGCAGGTCGAAGCCGTTATCGCCAAGATATCCCAGCATCAGGCCGGGATCGCTGCGATGGATGGCAAGCTGACCGGTCTCTCCCTTGGGCAGCGGGTGCCCGTCAGGATCGAGGATCGCGATCTGCCGACCTTCCTGCGCAAAGCCGAGCGTATGCGGCGGCGCGGGCCTTTCGGGACAGCCGGAAATGAAGGTGGAGCATTCCGACATGCCGAGCGCCTCATGGATCGTGGTGCCGGTCGTGCTGGCCCATGCCGCGCGGATCGGCTCGGGCAACTTCTCCCCGGCGCTCAGCCCATGGCGCAGTTTCGGCATTGGCGGCACGGGGCTGCGCAGCATCCGGCGATAGACACCGGGGGCGGCGGCGAAGATAGTCGCGTCATGGCGTTTGAGCAGCAGGGGCAGCGCGCCGGGATCGGTGCCTTCCGCCGGGATCAGCGCGGTCGCCCCCACCGACCACGGGTCCAGCAACCCGGTGCCGAGCGTGAAGGTCCAGTTGAACGCGCCCGCATGCAGCAGCCGGTCGCTTTCGCGCAGCCCATACCAGCCCTGATGCATCATCCGCCGCGCCCAGATGGCCCGATGCGCATGGGCGACGGCGCGGGGCCTGCCGGATGTGCCGGAGGTGTAGACCAGATAGGCCAGACGGTCGGGATCACCCATCTGATAAGTGGCGCGGTCATGGTCAGCCAGGGGCTCCAGATCCGACACCACCGGGCAGGGCAGCGGATCGGGCAGGGCGATGCCGTCATGGGCGAGGATCAGCTTCGGGGCGATCTCGGGCGCAAGGCGGCTGATTTCCGGCCCGGTCAGTTGGGCAGAGGTCGGAACCGGCACCAGCCCCACGGCGATGGCCGCCAGATAGGCCACCGGGAAATCGGGCCGGTTGCCGAGCCTGAGCAACACCCGGTCACCGGGTTTCAACCCCTGCGCCAGCAATCCGCTGGCGGTGCGCAACACCCGGTCCTCCAGCCGCGCAAAGCTCCAGCGATCGGACCGGGTGGGTGACAGCACCGCCAGCCCGATCTTTTCCGGCAGGCGCGGGGCCTGGGCCAGCACATGGGCCGCAAGGTTGAACGGGGCAGGGCAGGGATCGGGCAGAGGCATGAAACCGGCGTAGGCCCCACGCGGGACAGTTGCAAGACCCGGTGCCGCGGGCTACATGCGCAGGCATGGATTTTTCTGACGAACCCAGCCTGATCCGCCTTGCCCGCGAAAGCGGCACGCAGGATCGCCCGCAACCGGTGGACCTCGCCATTCGTGTGCGCGAGCTGCGCAAGCAGCGGGAATGGACTCTGGAACAGGCGGCCCAGAAGGCCGGGTTGGCGCGCTCGACACTGTCCAAGATCGAAAACGGCCAGATGTCGCCCACCTATGACGCGCTGAAGAAACTGGCGGACGGGCTGGATATCTCGGTGCCGCAGCTCTTTACGCCCACGGTGAACCCCAAGGTCAACGGCCGCCTTGCCGTGACCCAGACCGGCGCCGGTGAGCCGCACCCGACCGCCACTTACGAACACGAGATGCTGGCCCCGCAGCTGACCCAGAAGGCCATGCTGCCCTACCGCGCCCGCATCCGCGCCCGCAGCTTCGAGGAGTTTGACGGGTGGGTGCGCCATGAAGGCGAAGAATTCCTTTACGTGTTGACCGGAGAGATCCAGCTGATCACGGAATTCTACGCCCCGGTGAACATGCGCCGCGGTGACAGCGCCTATTACGACGCCACCATGGGGCATAACGTGATCTCGGTCAGCGCCGAGGATGCGACGATCCTCTGGGTGACCTGCTTGGGATAACCCTTTTCCCTCTCATTTGACTAAAGTTGTCGGCGCCCCTTTCAGCTTGGCAAAAATACCTCGGGGAGCGCGAGGGGCTGGCCCCTCGCTCCCGCCCTGACAAGCCGCGCATCGGGTTGGTAGTCAGTCGAACATCGCCGCAAGATCGGCGCTGCTCTCCTGCCCGATGCGGTCCCCATGCTCGGCGAGAAAGGCATCGCAGGCCGCAAACCCGGCCTCGAACAGCTGGTGCAGCACCTGCGGAACCGGCACGACCTTTGTGGCCACCGAAAGCTGCCGCATCAGCGCGTCGTCCGATATCATGTGAACCAGCACGTGTTTCATGCTGCCTGGGGCGAGCGACCCATCCGCCAGCAGTCGCTGTACGAAACGAATGGCGCGCAGTTCGCTCAGAAGCGAGGCATTGAAGCTGACCTCGTTCACCCGGTTCTGAATCTCCCGCGCGGTTGTTGGAACCCGGTGGCGGATCAGCGGGTTGATATTTACGATCAGGATGTCGTCCGGAAGATGCGGTTCAAAGAGCGGGAAAAGGGCAGGATTTCCGGTATAGCCCCCGTCCCAATAGGCCTCGCTCTGGCCGGTTTCGCGATCCTCGATCTCCACCGCCTTGAACAGTGTCGGCAGGCAGGCGGAGGCCAGAAGCGGCCTGGTGCCGATCTCATCGCCGCCGAAGACCCGGATCTTGCCGGTCCGCACATTGGTGGCACAGACGAAGAACACCGGCCCCTCCGCACAACAGATGTTCTCGTAGTGGAACTTATCGACGATCGGGGACAGCGGATTGCCGAAGAACGGCCCGTAATTATAGGGGCTGACCATGCGACTGACCGCGTCACCGATTGCGAAGGGCAGCGAGGTCTCGATCCAGTGACTGATGGCCAGCGGGGAAATGGCCCCGAGCCAGGCACTGAATCGCTCATCCGTGATCGCCCCCATCTGCTCCCACAGCCAGGCGAGGTTCTCGCGCGCCAGATCGCGACTGCCCTGGCTGAGCCCCGCCTTGACCGCCGCACCATTCAGCGCGCCAGCCGAGGTGCCGGAGATGGCGGCGATCTCGATGCCGGGCTCCTGCAGCAGCCGGTCGAGGACACCCCAGGTGAAGGCCCCATGAGCGCCGCCACCTTGCAGGGCGAGGTTGATGCGTTTGGGTGTCATATCCGGGGTTTGACCTGTGGCATTGTCGGGACGCCTCCGGCGGGAGTATTTTCACCAAGAAGAAGGGGCAGGGGGGCGCGTTAACCTTAATGTGGGGCTAACGCGGGGGACTCAGAGGGCCGTCCAGCCGCCATCGACGCTGATCGTGGTGCCGGTGATCTGGGCGGCCGCGTCGGAGCAGAGGAAGGCCGCCGTGCCGCCCATCTGTTCGACGGTGGCAAACTCGCGGGACGGCTGGCGCAGCAGCATGACCTCGCGCACCACCGTGTCGCGGTCCATGTTATGGGCCTTCATCTGGTCGGGGATCTGCGCCTCAACGAGCGGGGTCAGCACGTAGCCGGGGCAGATTGCGTTGGCCGTGATCGGCTCCTCCGCCGTTTCCAGCGCCGTGGTCTTGGTCAGGCCGACAATGCCGTGCTTCGCGGCGATATAGGCGGACTTAAAGGGGCTCGCGGTCAGGCCATGGGCCGAGGCGATATTGATCACCCGTCCCCAACCGGCGGCGCGCATCATCGGCAGGGCGGCAGCGGTGGTGTGGAAGGCGGAGCTGAGATTGATCGCGATGATCGCATCCCATTTCTCGACCGGGAACTTGTCGATGGCTTCGACATGCTGGATGCCCGCATTGTTGATCAGGATATCGCAGGCCCCGGCCTGTTCGATCAGCGCGCGGCACTCATCCCCCTTGGACATGTCCGCCTTGATATAGCGGGCCGTGACGCCGTGTTCCGCGGCGATCTCTGCCGCGATGGCATGATCTTCGTCGCGGTCCGTGAAGGAGTTCAGCACGACATCCGCCCCGGCGCGGGCCAGTTCACGGGCGATTCCCAAACCGATTCCTGAGTTGGATCCGGTGATCACGGCGGTTTTTCCGGCAAGCGAAGTGGTAATGGCCATCGGAGGCTCCTGTCCTTTACGATTTGTCAGCACCGTAATGCTGCACTTGCAGTATGGACAGAGGCAAAAGCCGCGCAGCCGGACCAAAAAAAAACGCCGGCACGAAGCCGGCGTTAAGTTATTGAGGCAGGTTTCATACAGGCAAGAAACCTATCGAGCAGTGCATCCTTTATAAGCAATCACTTGCTCAGAGTCCAACCGAAAAGTTTGAAACGCAATTCAGGGAAGAGTAGCGTCATGGATAAGCAAACAAGGCATCGAGGGGATTGTTTACAGATGAGCAGGAATTGTTTCAGACAGATTGCATCGGTTTTCGGGGTCATGGCGATTCTGTCAGGCGGGGCCGCGGCAGAGCCGTCCTATGGCATCGCTATGTATGGCGACCCCGCTTTGCCCCCAGATTTTGCGCATCTGCCCTATGCCAACCCCGATGCCCCCACAGGCGGGCGAATCGTGACCGGAGAGGTCGGCAGCTTCGACAGCCTCAACCCGCATATCCGCGCAGGATCGACCCCGTGGCAGTTGCGGTTCCTGGCTTATGAGTCGCTTATGGGCCGATCATGGGACGAACCGTTCACGCTCTACGGCCTTTTGGCCGAATCGGTTGAGGTCGGCGAAGGCGGGGCCTGGGTCGAGTTTCAACTGCGTCCCGAGGCCCGGTTCTCGGACGGCAGCCCGGTGACCGTGGAAGATGTGATCTGGTCCTATGAGACGCTCGGCACCGAGGGGCATCCGCGATACCTGAACGCGTGGAACCGGGTGAGCAGCATCGAGGCCGTGGGAGAGCGCGGCGTTCGGATCAGCTTCAGCGAACCGGACCGGGAACTGGCGCTGATCATGGGGATGCGGCCAATCCTTCAGGCGGCACAATGGGAGGGGCGTGATTTCACCGAAAGCGGGATCGACGCGATCCCGATCTCAAGCGCGCCATATGTCATCGACGATTTCGAGGCCGGGCGCTTCGTGTCGCTGCGTCGCAACCCCGATTACTGGGGCGCTGACCTGCCGTTCCGTCGGGGCACCAATGTGATCGACGAGATCCGGCTGGAATTCTTCGGCGACGGCACCGCCATGTGGGAGGCCTTCGTAGCCGGCGAGATCACCACGATCCGCGAAACCAATGCGGCCGACTGGGAAACCAACTACGATTTTCCTAGGGTCCAATCGGGTGAGGTCGTGCTGTCGGAGGTGCCGCATGAACGGCCCACGGGGATGTGGGGCTTCGTGATGAACACCCGTTCGCCGCAGTTCGAGGATTGGCGCGTGCGCGAGGCGATGATCCAGGCCTTCAACTACGAATTCATAAACCAGACCCAGAATGGCGGGCTGGCGCCGCGTATCACGTCGTATTTCTCCAACTCGATCCTCGGGATGGAGCCGGGTGCGGCGACGGGCCGGGTGCTGGAACTGCTGGAGCCTTTCGCGGGCGACCTGCTGCCCGGTGCGCTGGAGGGCTATGAGTTCCCGGTCTCGGATGGGCGCGAGGCCAACCGGGCGGGCATCCGTGCCGCCATGGGGCTGATGGAGGAGGCGGGCTATTCCGTGCAGGAGGGCGTCATGACCGGGGCCGACGGGCAGCCTTTCACCTTCGAGATCGTGCTGAGCCAGGGATCGGCCGAGAATCAGGCGATCATCAATATCTACGTGGAATCGCTGTCTCGCCTCGGGATCACGCCAACGGTGACGACCATCGACAGCGCCCAGTATCGGGAACGCACGGACGCCTATGATTTCGACATGACCTGGTTCGCGCGCGGCGTGTCGTTGTCGCCCGGCAATGAGCAGTATCTCTATTGGGGCTGCGACATGGTCGATGTGGAGGGCAGCCGCAACCTGATGGGGGTCTGCAACCCGGCCATCGAGGCGATGGTGGGCGAGATGCTGACGGCAGAGAGCCAGGATGACTATCGTGCCGCCGTGCGGGCGCTCGACCGGGTGCTGACCTCTGGCCGTTATGTCATCCCGATCTGGTATTCTCCGGTCAGCCGCATCGCCCATGTGCGCGAGCTGCATTTTCCCGAAACTCTGCCCATCTATGGCGACTGGTTGGGGTTCCAGCCCGATGTCTGGTGGTACGAGGAAGAATGAGCGGTTTCGCCGCGGCTTTGGCCCACGCCGATCCGCCGGGGGGCGCTGCCCCCCGGACCCCCCGAGGTATTTTTGCCAAGATGAAAGGCATGGACGGCGCGGGCTGGCCCGCCTAGAGAGCGCGCATGAGAGAACGCCCTGACATCCTGTGCATCGGGTCCGTCCTGTGGGACATCATCGGACGCACCGATCTGCCAATGGCGGCCGGGAACGACAAACCCGGCCGCATCACCCGCCTGCCTGGCGGGGTGGCGCTGAATATTGCCATGACGCTTGTGGGGCAGGGGCTGCGGCCCTCGCTGCTGAGCGTTGTCGGCGACGATGCGGCGGGCACCGCGCTGCTGGTGGAATGCGCGCGTATGGGGATCGAGGTGGACCATGTGCTGGTCGATCACGATCTGCCGACCGATCAATACATGGCCATCGAAGCGCAGGGGACGCTGCTGGCGGCACTTGCCGATGCGCATTCGCTGGAAACCGCAGGCGCGCGGATTCTGGAGCCGTTGGAAAACGGCGGGTTGGCCTCTGCCGAGGATCCATGGGTGGGGCCGATGGCGATTGACGGGAACCTGACGGTTGAGCTTTTGACCCGGATTGCGCAGAGCCCGCTGTTCGCCCATGCTGATCTGCGGCTTGCCCCGGCCTCGCCCGGGAAGGCCGAAAGGCTGCGGCCCTTCCTGTCCCATCCCGGTGCCACGATCTATGTGAATGCCGAGGAGGCCGGGCTGATTTCAGGCGCCCCGACCGGGTGCGCCGAAACCGGGGCCGAGGCGCTGTTGGCCGCCGGTGCGCGCCGGGTGCTGGTCACCGATGGCGGCAGGCTGGCCGTGGATGCGACGCCTGATCGAACCCTCTCGCTCGCGCCCCCGCAGATCACCCCGCGCCGGATCACCGGGGCCGGGGACACGTTCATGGCGGCCCATATCGCCGCTGAAATCCGCGGTGACACGCCCGAGGTCGCACTGGCCCACGCGCTGACGACCGCCGCCACATATGTTGCCGGATAGCCCATGACACCTGATTATCTGACCCTCTCGCCCGAAGTGGCCGAGGCCCGCGCCACCAATGCCCCGATCGTGGCGCTGGAAAGCACCATCATCACCCATGGCATGCCCTACCCGCAGAACCTGGAGACCGCCCGCCAGGTCGAGGACGAGGTGCGCGCCGCCGGGGCGTTGCCTGCCACGATTGCGATCCTTGAGGGACGCTTGCATGTGGGCCTGACGAGTACGGAGCTGGAGGCGCTGGCGCAGGCCAAAAACGTGATGAAGCTCAGCCGCGCCGATCTTGCGGTGGCTCTGGCCACGGGCCGGACCGGGGCGACCACCGTGGCCGCAACGATGATCGCGGCACATCTGGCGGGAATAGGCGTCTTTGCCACGGGTGGAATTGGGGGCGTTCACAAGGGGGCGGAGGACAGTTTCGATATCTCTGCCGACCTGATGGAACTGGCGCAAACCCCCGTGACGGTCGTGGCCGCTGGCGCCAAGGCCATACTCGACATCCCCAAGACGCTGGAGGTTCTGGAAACGCAAGGCGTGCCTGTCATTGCCTTCGGACAGGACGATTTCCCGGCCTTCTGGTCGCGCAAGTCCGGCCTGAGCGCCCCGCTGAGGATGAACAGGGCCGAGGACATCGCCGCCTCTGCGATGATGCGCGGGCGGCTTGGTTTGCCGGGGGGGCAACTGGTGGCGAACCCGATTCCCGAATCCGACGAGATCGCCGCCGAAACCCTCGCCCCCATCATCGCGCAGGCCCAGGCTGAGGCCGATGCACATGGGATCAGCGGCAAATCGGTGACACCCTTCCTGTTGCAGCGGCTATTCGAACTGACCGAAGGACGGTCTCTGACGGCCAATATCGCCCTTGTTCTGAACAATGCCCGCCTTGCATCGGCAATTGCCTGCGCCATGGTCGCGCAGGATTGAAGACACTCTCTTGTTTGGCGTGAAACGCGCCCTTAGTAACAGGGAAGAGAGTTTAACAGGGACGACCGGCAAGAATGGAATTGCCCGAACCGCCACCGCCGCCACGGCGCGGCTGGATATCCTCGCTACAGGCCAGTTTTCTGACCGGCCTCGTGGTGATCGCGCCCATTGGCCTGACAGCCTGGCTGATCTGGTCGATCATTGGCTGGATCGATTCCTGGGTGCTGCCGTTCCTGCCCAATGCCTATAATCCCGCCATCCTGATCCGGGAATATTTCAACATCGACGTCGATATTCGCGGCATCGGTGTGGGCATGTTCCTTCTGTTCACGATCATCGTGGGCTGGATCGCGAAGGGGCTGATCGGGCGGTCGCTGATCCGCACCTCGGAAAGCGTGGTCCTGTCGATTCCCGGTGTGCGGTCGCTCTATTCGGGTCTGAAGCAGATCACCGAAACCGTGCTGGCGCAATCCAAGGGGTCTTTCGACAAGGCCTGCCTGGTGGAATATCCGCGCAAGGGCATCTGGGCGATCGCCTTCATCTCGACCGATGCGAAGGGCGAGATTGCGGACAGCCATGAAAAGCACATGATCTCGGTCTTCCTGCCGACCACGCCGAACCCGACCTCGGGCTTTCTGCTGTTCGTGCCCAAGGAAGATGTGCAGATCCTGAAGATGTCGGTCGAGGACGCCGCGAAACTGGTGATCTCGGCAGGGCTGGTTTACCCGAGCACCGGCGACAAGGATGGTGACCGGGTTCCGGACGAGGCCGAGGCTGTGGAGGTAGAAGGCACGGCTGCCACTCTGCTGGACAGGCCCCATGCACCCGAAGCGGACCCGGATCGCCGCACCGAAGACGCCTGACGCGCCTTCTTGCCCCGATTTCGCGGTCTGATGGGGCAGGGGGGTTGCATTCCCCCCGGCTCTGCCTTAATGGCGCGCTTACTTCACAGGCAGAGGCGGGCCCTCGGGGGAGACATCCCTGAACGGTCCACCGGTTGGGTTCAGTCCCTAAACCTCTGCCAAGGCGCAAACCGGAAAAGGATACTAGGACATGGCGCTTCCTGATTTCACCATGCGTCAGCTGCTTGAAGCTGGCGTTCACTTCGGCCACCAGACGCAACGCTGGAACCCCCGCATGGGCGAGTTCATCTATGGCGAGCGTAACGGCATCCACATTCTCGACCTGACCCAGACCGTCCCGATGCTGGACCAGGCGCTGCAGGTCGTGCGCGAAACCGTTGCCAAGGGCGGCAGCATCCTGTTCGTCGGCACCAAGCGTCAGGCACAAAAGCCCGTCGCCGAAGCGGCAGAGCGTTGCGCGCAGTACTACATGAACCACCGCTGGCTTGGCGGCACGCTGACCAACTGGAAAACCGTGTCGAACTCGATCTCTCGTCTGAAGCAGATCGACGAGGCGATGGAAAACGGTCTGGAAGGTCTGACCAAGAAAGAACGTCTTGGCATGGAACGCGACCAGGCGAAGCTTCAGGCTTCGCTCGGCGGCATCCGTGAAATGGGCGGCCTGCCCGACCTGATCTTCGTCATCGACGTCAAGAAAGAAGACCTAGCCATCGCGGAAGCCAAGAAACTGGGCATCCCGGTCGTGGCCGTGGTCGACACCAACTGCTCGCCCGATGGCGTGGATTACATCATCCCCGGCAATGACGACGCGGCGCGCGCCATCTCGCTCTATTGCGATCTGGTCTCCCGCGCGGCCCTGGACGGCATGACCGCCCAGATGGAAGGCGCAGGCGTTGACCTGGGCGCACTGGAAGAGGGCAACATCGAAGAGGCCATCGCCGCCGATGCCCCCGCCGAGGAAGCCGCTGAAGGCTGATCGCCGTCACGCATCTGATACATGGACCGGCTATGGGCCGGTCCACCCCATATCCCGAATAAAGGAGCAGACCGATGGCAATTACCGCTGCAATGGTCAAAGAGCTGCGCGAAGCCACCGCCGCAGGCATGATGGACGCCAAGAAGGCACTTGTCGAAACCAATGGCGATTTCGACGCCGCCGTTGATTGGCTGCGCACCAAGGGTCTGGCGAAAGCCGCCAAGAAATCCGGCCGCATCGCCGCCGAGGGCCTGGTGGCCGTCGCTGTTGACGGTGGTGTTGGCGTCGCCGTCGAAGTGAACTCGGAAACCGACTTCGTCGGCAAGAACGCCGAGTTCCAGAAAATGGTGGGCGACATCGCCAATGCCGCGACCGGTGTCGCGGATATCGAGGCACTGGCCGCCGCCGATCTGGGTGGCAAGACCGTTGCCGACACGCTGACCGACAAGATCGCCACCATCGGCGAGAACATGACCCTGCGCCGCATGGCACGCCTGGAAGGCGACACCGTTGTGACCTATGTCCACAACGCAGCCGCGCCCGGCATGGGCAAGATCGGCGTTCTGGTCGCGATGACCGGTGGCGATGAGGCGCTTGGCAAGCAGGTCGCGATGCATATCGCTGCTGTCAATCCCGCAGCCCTGAACGAAGACGACATGGACCCGGCCGTTGTTGAAAAAGAACGCCAGATCCAGATCGACATCGCCCGTGAATCCGGCAAGCCCGAGCAGGTGATCGAGAAGATGATCGAAGGCCGCATGAAGAAATTCGTGGCCGAGTCGACCCTTCTGAACCAGGCGTTCGTCATCAACCCCGATCTCACCGTCGGTGCCGCCGCGGCCGAGGCTGGCGCAACCGTCACCGGTTTCGTCCGCATCGAAGTGGGCGAAGGCATCGAGAAGAAAGAAGAAGACTTCGCAGCCGAGGTTGCGAAGGCTGCCCAGGGCTAAGGCCCTTGGAAGAGGGGCAGGGGTGTTGGGAGGCGCCCCTGCCACCTACCCAGAAAGAAAAAAAGCGGTGCTGCCAGGGACAATAGGCAGCACCGCTTTCTTTTTGTCACCACGCATGCCGGAATGGGGATGGGCAGGCGCGGCCCAGGACGTCGGGGTTATGGCCGCCGGGTCTTGGGGTGAACTGGACCGCCAGGCCGGAAATGTTCCTGACGGTCCGATGCTCCTGACCGAAGAAATCTCAGCCATCACTCACGGAACAGGGTTAACTTGACGCAAAGTCAGGCCCCGGAAAAGTAGGGAATCCTTTACCTTTTGGCCAAATACCGCCGATCAGCTTGTCTGAGCACCCGGATCGACGATGAAAATCTGGTTCAGGACCGAGGCTTTGCGCACTGCCTGTGCCGTTGTTTCAACGCCAAGAGACTCCCGCGCGCCGCGCAGATGCTTGTCCACCGTCGCGGCCTTGCGGCCAAGCAACAAGGCAATGTCACGCACAGATTTGCCATCGGCCACCAGTTCCAGCACCTCGGACTGGCGCGGTGTCAGGACACGGCTCTGACCGGTTGCGGGAAGCTGGGTGATCGCCAGATGGGCCACCTGGTTGATGATCTCCAGTTCTTCACCCTTGTCCTGCCACAGCGCATCCACGTCTTGCTGGCTCAGGCCGCTGCGGGCCACCAGCCCGATCCCGGCAGCCGATCGCTTGATCGCCATCGGGAAGGACATTGTATAGCCTGCGGAAATTCCGAACCTCTTGTTCAACGCCATCAGTTCCCGCCGTTCAGGGCCGTTCGGGCTGTCGTCGAATTTATCCCACATATGCCGCCAACTAATGGACCCGACATTGCGGGACGCCCATTTCATCATCGGAGCAGCCCTGTACAGGCCGTGGCCGATATAGGCTTCGATATAGTCAGAAGGGTAGTTCGTCAGGATCAGCGCGTCTTCGGGGTTGCTAAGCGACTTTGCGGACTGGAAGCATGTATAGGCGTAGATGAGGCGATCGAAGCCATAGGCACCCATCTGCTCGGTGTGGTATTCCCACAACTCCTCGACAGAGCGCGCCTTCAGATAGGGCTGCAGGCGCTTCATGCCGGTTCACCATAGCGACAACGGCGCTTTTGTCTTTTGCATGGTCCCGCCATGTCCTGCAATGGAAAGCGTAAAGTCTTGCTTGGCATCGTTGTCCCCGAAATCTCTTTCAAGATATGCGCGGCGCATCCAAACTGTCGAGGCACAATTTTACGCAAAATCAGGATGTTGCAGAGATATTGCGCTTGGGCTTATCCGGAGTGGTATCCGGGGGCCAGTGATCTTGGTGGCTCAAGGACGGTGCGCAAGTATCAACTAGGTTTTCAACAATGCGTCGTAAGGTGTTGATTAATCGAAGGTACTGGTTCACGCAACGGGTTGCCGGGTTGTCGAAATATTAACATAATCATGATTACTGGCCAATTTGGTTGGCCAGATCTTGCCAGGATGAAGCCGAAGAAACAATCACTTAGCCAAGTGCGTAACCTGCGCCGCGAACCGTCCGTATCGGGTCCCCCTCGCCATGCGCAGCTTTCAGGGCTTTGCGCAAACGGCCCACATGGACATCGACCGTCCGGCTATCGACATAGATGTCACGGCCCCAGACACGGTCGAGCAACTGCTCGCGGCTCCAGACGCGGCCCGGCCGTTCCATGAAAGCCGTCAGAAGCCGGAACTCCGTCGGGCCAAGCGAAACCTGCTGGCCCGCGCGGTAAACGCGGTGTTCTTCCATATCCAGCAGGATATCCTCGAAGGTCAGATGTTCGCCCACGGAGGCCGGTCGCGTCCGGCGCAGCTGCGTGCGCAGCCGGGCCAGTAGTTCAGCCACGGAATAAGGCTTGACCACATAGTCATCCGCCCCGGTTTCCAGACCGCGCACCCGGTCCACCTCTTCCGACCGGGCAGACAGCATGATCACCGGGATCTTGCGGGTCTCATCTGCGGCCTTGAGTTGCCTGCACACTTCGATGCCAGAGACATTGGGCAGCATCCAGTCCAACACGATCACGTCTGGCGGGGTTTCACGTACCATGACCAGTGCCTCGTCCCCTGCCCCCGCGGCCATGACGGCATAGCCCTCGGCGCGGATGTTATAGGCCAGCACTTCGCGTTGTGCAGGCTCATCCTCGACAATCAGAACAAGGGGCTCGCCAGCCATCGCTCACTCCTCCTCGACACCCAGATCATGCGAGGATCGGTCGCCCTTCTCCCGCTCATCATCCGGGTATTCACCGGTCACAAGGTAGATCACCTGCTCGGCGATGGTGGTCACGTGGTCGCCCATCCGTTCGATGTTCTTGGCCATGAAATGCAGGTGCATGCAGGCGGTGATGTTGCGCGGATCCTCCATCATGAAGGTCAGGTATTCGCGGAACAAAGCCGAATACATCTGGTCCACTTCCAGATCCCGCTCGCGCACATCGGCGGCCAGGTCCGGGTCGCGCTGAATATAGGCGTCGAGCGCGTCTTTCAGCATCAGTTCCACCTGCCGGGCCATGCGGCGCAGACCGGCGCCGGCGCCGTCGATCTGCTGCATCTGCATGATGACCCCTGCCCGCTTGGCCATGTTCTTGGCGTAGTCGCCAATCCGTTCAAGGCTGGCGGCCAGACGGAACACGGTCAGAACCGTGCGAAGATCGCCCGCCGTCGGCTGGCGCAGGGCAAGCACCAGCGCGGCTTCTTCGTTCAGGCGCTCTTCCATCTCGTCGATGGCCCGATCACCTTTGCGAACCTTCAGGGCCAGCTCCTCGTCGCGGGTTTCCAGCGCCGTGGTAGCATCGACGATGGCCTCTTCGACCAACCCGCCCATCTTCATGATCAGGGCCTGGATCGCCTCCAGGTCGCGATCAAAGGACGCAACGATATGTGATTTGTTTTCCATGACTTACAGCTCTTTCCTCAACCGATACGTCCGGTGATATAGGATTCGGTGCGCGGGTCTTTGGGGTTGGTGAAGATCTGGCTCGTGTCGCCAAATTCTACCAGTTCCCCAAGATGGAAGAACGCGGTTTTCTGGCTGACGCGCGCCGCCTGCTGCATCGAGTGGGTCACGATCACCACCGAGAACCGTTCGCGCAATTCGTCGATCAGTTCCTCGACCTGCGCGGTTGCAATCGGGTCGAGCGCCGAACAGGGTTCGTCCATCAGCAGAACCTCGGGGCTGGTGGCCACGGCCCGCGCGATGCACAGGCGCTGCTGCTGGCCGCCGGACAGGCCGGTTCCGGGGGCGGTCAGACGGTCCTTGACCTCGTCCCACAGTGCCGCGCGGCGCAGGGATTTTTCAACGATTTCATCGAGTTCCGACTTGTTCCTTGCAAGCCCGTGGATGCGCGGACCGTAAGAGACATTGTCATAGATCGACTTCGGAAACGGGTTGGGTTTCTGGAACACCATCCCCACCTTGGCGCGCAGCTGCACCGGGTCGACCTTGGGGTGATAGATATCTTCGCCATCGAGCAGGATATTCCCGGTCACGCGACAGACATCAATGGTGTCATTCATCCGGTTCAGGCAGCGCAGGAAGGTCGATTTCCCGCAGCCGGAGGGCCCGATGAAGGCCGTTACGGTCTTGTCGAGGATGTTCACATCCACGGCCTTGATGGCATGCGTGTCCCCATAGAACACGTCTACCCCGTCGGCCGCAATCTTCAGCTCTTTATCGTCCACGGCACGCTCCACCAATCTCATATCGTTCATGTCATCCATCCCCGGCCTACCAGCGGCGTTCAAAGCGGCGGCGCAGGATCACCGCCATCGCATTCATGAAAAGCAGGAACACAAGCAGCACGATTGTCGCCCCCGAGGCCCGTTCCACAAAAGCCGGGTCCGAACGCTGTGTCCAGTTATAGACCTGCACCGGCAGCGCCGATGTCGGGTCGAAGAAGCCTTCCGGCGGCGCATCCGGGAATTCGCGGACGAAGGCCACCATACCGATCAAGAGAAGCGGCGCGGTTTCCCCAAGTGCCTGCGCCAGCCCGATAATGGTGCCAGTCAGAATGCCCGGCGCGGCCAGCGGCAAGACGTGATGGAACACCGACTGCATCTTCGATGCCCCAAGGCCAAGTGCGGCATCGCGGATCGAGGGCGGCACGGCCCGAAGGCTCGCCCGCGTTGCGATGATGATCGTAGGCAGGGTCATCAGCGTCAGCACCAGACCACCCACGATGGGGGCCGATTGCGGCAGGCCCGCGAAGTTGATGAAGATCGCCAGGCCCAGGATGCCGAACACGATCGACGGCACCGCGGCAAGGTTCGAGATATTGACCTCGATCGCATCGGTGAACCGGTTCTGCGGTGCGAATTCCTCCAGGTAGATTGAGGCCGCCACGCCAATCGGCAGCGCCAGCACCAGCACAACGATCATCATGTAGAAAGAGCCAAGGATCGCGATGCCAAGCCCGGCGGCCTCGGGGCGCTGGTCAGAAGCATCCGGCCCGGTGATGAAAGCCCAGTTGAAGCGGGTTTCGATCAGTCCAGCCTCGGCCATACGCTCGGCCAGCAGTAGTTGCGCGGGGCTGACATTGCTGTCGCGTTCGGCGCTTTCCAGCGTCACGCGGCCTTTGAAATACCCGTCGATCCGGCCCCCGGCCAGCATTTCCATCGTCACGGTCTGACCCACGATCTCGGGATTGGCGAGCACGAGGGCACGCACCTGCGCGGGCGCTTCCTGGCTGATCATCGCCATCAGGTCGCGGGGCGTGACACCCTCCATCGAGATCCCCTGCCCTTGCAGATGCTGTTGCAGCGCCTGCGCCAGCAGCGGCGCGTAACCGAAGGTCGTGACACGGGCCATTTCCGCCGGATCGCGGTTGCCCGCCGGGTCAAGCCGCGCTTCGGTCAGTTCCACGGGGATCGTGATGTAGGTCTGGCGAAAGGCGCTGGCACCGTTGCTGACAATCGAGATCACCAGCAGGATCAGGGCCAGTACCCCGACCGTGATCGCGGCAAAGCCGTAGGCGCGGAACCGGGTTTCGCTGCGATTGCGGCGCTTGACGCGGTCCGACGTCGCGTAGAGCGAGCTTTTCGGCGGCACGGGGGTGGAAGCGTCGGTCATTCGTACTGTTCCCGGTATTTGCGCACGATAAAGAGGGCGAGGATATTGAGCCCGAGCGTGATGGCGAAGAGCGTCAGGCCAAGGGCGAAGGCGACCAGCGCCTCGGGGCTGGAGAAGTCGGTGTCGCCCGTCAGCTGGCCCACGATTTTCACGGTTACGGTGGTCATCGCCTCGAACGGGTTGAGGCTGAGCGTCGCCGCCGCCCCTGCCCCCATCACCACGATCATGGTTTCGCCGATGGCACGGCTGGCGGCCAGCAGGATCGCGCCGACAATGCCGGGCAGCGCGGCAGGCAGGATCACCTGTTTCACGGTTTCCGACTGGGTCGCGCCAAGCCCGTAGCTGCCGTCACGCAAGCTTTGCGGCACCGCGTTGATGATATCGTCAGACAGCGACGACACGAAGGGGATCAGCATTATCCCCATGACGATACCGGCTGTCATGACAGAGGAAGACGAGGTGCCGAACCCGAGCGGCTCGGCGAAATAGTCGCGCAGCATCGGGCCCACGGTGATCAGCGCGAAAAGACCGTAGACGATGGTTGGAATGCCCGCGAGCACTTCGATCATCGGCTTGGCAATGCCGCGCATCCTGCGGCCTGCATATTCTGCCAGGTAGATGGCCGAGAAG
Source organism: Nioella sediminis (assembly GCF_001879695.1). Lineage (GTDB taxonomy): Bacteria > Pseudomonadota > Alphaproteobacteria > Rhodobacterales > Rhodobacteraceae > Nioella > Nioella sediminis. The sequence continues at coordinate 6,829 of NZ_MNBL01000050.1, read as the reverse complement.
AGCCCCACCGGCACCGCCACCAAAAGTGCGATGAAAGTGATGTAGAGCGTGCCCCAGAGCAGCGGCAACAGGCCAAGGTGAGAGCCGCCCTCGAAAGACGGAATCCATTCGGTCCCGAAGAAGAATTCACGCGCCGGGTAGAGGTGGAAGAAATCCCGCGTCTCCAGCACCATCGACAGCACGATGCCGACCGTGGTCAGGATGGCGATGGTCGAGGCCAGGATCAGGATCGACAGGACCGCGCGTTCCACCGTGTTGCGGGCGCGGAAATCCTTGTGGGTGCGGCTGTAGGCATAGCCAAGGCCGAGCGCGGCAAGGATCAGAACCGCTGCCGTCATCAGGGTATTGCCGGTGGTTTGAAGGGTCCGGTAGCGCTGTGCGGCGGCCAGAACATCGGCATTCACATCGTCCCCAAGGGCCACGCCGATACTGGCAAGTGTCTCGCGGATATTGGTGAATTCGCTGCGGATCATCCGCGCTTCTTCGCGGCTCAACGCCCCCTGCTCTAACGCGCGGTCCAGGCCATCGGCCACGCGCCGGACATCGGACATGATCAGGCTGAGCTCGCCCGATTCCATGATGTCATTGTCCGGGATCAGTTGCGTCACCTGCCGCTGGATGACAGCGGGTTGCACCAGAAGCCAGACCACCAGCACCAGAAGCGCGGGCACGACAGCAGTCAGAAAGACGTTCATGCCGTAGTAGTTGGGCAGGGAATGCAGGATGCGAATATCGCCCCCCGCACTGCTGACCGCGCGCTTGCGGCCCAGAACATAGCCTGCGGCGCCAAGCGCCAGAACGGCCAGGATGATCCAGATCAGGGGCATATCGGGTCTTTCAGATCCGTTCAGTCAGAAAACGGGGCGGCCTTATGGATCAGGCCGCCCCGCCGATGGGTCAGGCGATTACATGTCGCCCATGGTCACGCGCTCGCGCACGATGCGCTGAGTCTCGGCCAGTTCCGGGTCGGACACCAGGCCGTAGGCGGCCAGCGGACCCCAGGGGCCTGCAATGTCGTCAGAGATGAAGAAATCCGCGTATTCCTGCAGGCCGGGGATCACGTCGAGATGTGCTGCCTTGATGTAGAAGAACAGCGGGCGCGACACCGGGTATTCGCCGGAGGCGATGGATTCGGTCGAGGGAACCACACCATTCATGGTGGCAACCTGCAGAACCGCAGTGTTGTTCTGGTAGAAGCTCAGACCGAACACGCCGATGCCTTCGGGGTTGGCAGAGATACGGGCCAGGGTCTCGGTGTAGTCGCCATCGATATCGACCGACACGCCGTCGCCGCGGATCGCCATGCAGGCCTCTTCGGCTGCATCTTCATCGCCGCCGTTGATTTCCATGATCGCTTCCATGGCGCCGCTGTCTTCGCAGCCCTGAAGGATCACGTTTTCGTCGAAGACTTCGCGGGTGCCGTGGCGGGTGCCGGGGATGAAGGCCGCGATGTCCTGGTCGGGAAGCTCTGCACGGACTTCGTTCCAGTTGGTGTTCGGGTTGGCAACCATGGCACCTTCGACGGGCAGTTCAGCGGCCAGCGCCAGGTACCAGTCGGCGGGGGTGAACTCGAAGGAGTTGCCGTTGATGTCAGAGGCGAAAACGATGCCGTCATAGCCGATGCGAACTTCGATGATATCGGTCACGCCGTTGGCGGCACAGGTTTCGATCTCGGAGGGGCGGATCGAGCGCGAGGAGTTTGCGATATCGGTGGTGTTCTCGCCAACTCCTTCGCAGAAGCGGCGCAGACCGGTGGAGGAACCACCCGATTCAACGACCGGGGTCGGGAAGTCGAAGTTTTCGCCGAAGGCCTCGGCCACGATGGTGGCGTAGGGCAGAACGGTCGAGGACCCGGCGATCTGGACGTTGTCGCGGCCCTGGGCAGCGGCGGCGGTGGCAGACACGGCGGCCAGCGCGAGTGCGGACACGGTCAGCTTTGCGAAAGACATGGTGGATTTCTCCGTTTGGTTTTCCTGTCGGAACGCGGTCTGTCGCGCTCTCAGGGGGCCATCTATCGGTGGCGCGCTATGCTTTTGTGACAGATGCGTAACGGTTTTATGACAGTGCGGGTGGAGCAGGATTTTCCGGGCAGGCATAAATGAATGGATTCAAGGCCTTGTCCTTCCATGCCGCGAAAAAAAATGTTGTTACATTCAATATTGGCCTGTTTTTCTGAAGCGGCCTGACCCTTAGGGCCACCCTGCCCCGCGTGATTCCAGCCAAGGGCAGAATCGATTCTCTTGCAAAGCACCGCCATCATCGTCAGAACCGCCCGCAACAGAAGCGGAAGGTCAGTCCCATGGGTAATTTCGAACGCTATCTGACCGTCTGGGTCGCTTTGGCCATGGTGGGCGGAATTTTTCTGGGGCTTGTCGCGCCATCGCTGGTCTTTGCGGTCTCGGTGGCGGAGGTTGCCTCGGTCAACCTCGTGGTTGCGGTGCTGATCTGGGCGATGGTCTATCCGATGATGGTGGGCGTCGATCCGTCCTCGCTGAAGGGCGTCGCGCGCCAGCCTACGGGGCTGATCATCACCCTTGCCGTGAACTGGCTGATCAAACCCTTCACCATGGCGGCCCTTGCCGTGCTGTTCTTTGAAACCATCTTCGCGCCCTGGATCAGCCCCGAGGATGCCAGCCAGTACATCGCGGGCCTCATCCTGCTTGGCGCCGCGCCCTGCACCGCCATGGTCTTCGTCTGGTCGCAGCTGACCAAGGGCGATGAAACCTACACGCTGGTGCAGGTCAGCGTGAATGACGTGATCATGGTCTTCGCCTTCGCCCCGATTGTGGCCTTCCTGCTTGGGGTCACCGACATTGCCGTGCCGTGGCAGACGCTGCTTTTGTCGGTGGTGCTTTATGTGGTGCTGCCGCTGGTCGCCGGGCTGATCACCCGCGCGCGGCTTGGCTCTCCCGCTGCGATTGAACTTTTCAAGGAGCAGGTGAAACCCTGGTCGGTTCTGGGGCTGATCGTTACCGTCGTCATCCTCTTCGCGCTTCAGGGGCAGACGATCCTGGACCGGCCGCTGATCATCGCGCTGATCGCGGTGCCGATCCTGTTGCAAAGCTATGGCATCTTCGCGCTGGCTTATGGCGCGGCATATGTCATGAAAGTCCCGCACCGGGTTGCCGCCCCCTGCGCCATGATCGGCACGTCGAATTTCTTCGAACTGGCGGTCGCGGTGGCCATCAGCCTCTTCGGCCTGCAATCAGGTGCCGCGCTGGCCACGGTGGTGGGCGTTCTGGTGGAGGTGCCGGTCATGCTGTCGCTGGTCGCCTTTGCAAACCGCACGCGCAACCGGTTCGGATGACTACCGGGGCAGCACCACGGTAAATGTACTGCCCTTGCCCTTCTCAGAGCTTATGCGCAACCGCCCGCGATGGCGGTTCACGATATGCTTGACGATGGCCAGCCCCAGTCCGGTGCCTCCCATTTCCCGGCTGCGATGTGAATCGATGCGGTAGAACCGTTCCGTCAGGCGCGGCAGGTGCAGCGGGTCGATGCCATCGCCCCGGTCGATCACCTCGGCGCGCACCACCGGGCCGCGCATGGACCCTCTGCCCTCGCCGGTTTCCATCCGTACCGTGACCGGGCGCCCCTTGCCCCCGTATTTCAGCGCATTCTCGGCAAGGTTGGTGAAAACCTGCGTCAGCTGGTCCCGGTCGCCCCGGATTCGGTAGTCACCCGGCTCGGACACCAGCTCCAACGCGCTGCCCTGATCCTCGGCCTGCGGGCGCAGCGTGGTCAGCACGCCCGAAATCACATCGCGCAGGTCCACCTCATCCGAGGGACGCACCCGTTCCTCCGCCTCAACCCGAGACAGCGACAGCAAATCCCCCACCAGACGGTTCATCCGCAGGGCCTGCTGCTCCATGATCTCAAGGAACCGGTCACGGGCCTCGGCGTCATTTCGGGCCGGGCCACGCAGGGTTTCGACGAATCCCAGAACAGCCGTCAATGGCGAGCGGAGTTCATGGCTTACATTGGCCACGAAATCGCGGCGCATCTCTTCGGCCTCACGCAGATGGGTGATGTCGGTGAAATGCAAAATCACCCCGGCCTGCCCCGCATCCGTTTCCGCAATCGGAGAGATCATCACCCGAAACTGGGTTTCCCCGGTCTGGTCGGACTTGATGTAGCGGGTCTCTGACGGACGGTTGCCGCGCAGAACAAGGTCGATTTCTCCAAGCAAGGCGGGCTGGCGCAGGGCGGTGACATAGCTGCGCCCCCTGATCCACACGCCGAACAGAGCTTCGCCAGCCGGATTGCTCAGCTCGATCATGCCGCCAGAGCCGATGAACAGCATCGGGTCGGGCACGGCGTTCAGGGCTGCGGACAGCGTGTTTCGGGCCATGTTGAGAACCTTCCGAAGGAATCAAGGCCCGCCTAGCGCTTGCCGACCCGATTCGACAACAGGCGCGGAGTCAGCCAACCGCCGCCGCCGCCGCACATCCCGCCGCGAAATCGGCTTTCAGAATCTCGATATCCTCGATCCCGACGGATACCCGGAAAAAGCCCTCCGTGATTCCGATGGCTTCGCGCTCCGCGACAGGCACCAGCCGGTGGGACGAAGTCGCCGAATGGCTGACCGTGGTGCCCACATCGCCAAGCGTGGGCGCAAAGGCCATGTCGGGCATGGCGCGGATCATGGCATTGGCGGCAGCGCGCCCGCCCTCGATCTCGAAGCTGACCATGTTGCCGAACTGGCCCCGCAGCAGATGCGCGGCGCGGGCGTGGTCGGGGTGATCGGCCCGGCCCGGGTAGACGACCCGCTTCACCCCCGGCAGGGTGGACAGGTAGTCGGCCAGCAGCGCGGCATTGTCCTGCGACTTCGCATAGCGCAGATCGAACGTGTAGAGGCCCCGTTCCGCCAGCCAGCAATCGTGCGGCGAAGGCGTCGCGCCCATGGTGATCCAGAAGACCTTCAACTTCTCATTGATCTCGGGATCGCGGGCGGAGACATAGCCAAGCGTCACATCCGCGTGCCCGGCCAGCAGTTTGGTCACCGAATGGATGACGATATCGGCGCCGTGGTCGTAAGGACGATAGGCCGTCGGCGTGGTGAAGGTGTTGTCGACCGCCAGAAGAATGCCCTTGTCACGGCAGAGCGCGGCGATGCCCTCCATATCCGCGATGGCAAGCGTGGGATTGGCCATGACTTCGACGAGGATCATCTTGGTTTCCGGTCGGATCGCGGCGGCGACGGCCGCAACATGGCCGGTATCGACCAGCGTCGTGGCAATGCCAAAGCGCGGCAGATCCTGCGTCATCATCCGCAGCGACCGCCCATAAAGCTGATCGCCCCCGATCACGTGGTCGCCCTGGTTGAGCAGCCCCATCAGCGCGGTGCCGACAGCCGCCATGCCCGAGGCGCAGATGATGCCCCCCTGCCCGCCTTCCAGCATGTCGATCTTGGCGGCCAGCAGATCGGCATTCGGATGGCCCTCACGGCTGTAGGTATAGCCATGTTCCTTGCCCTCGTACTGGCCTTCCAACTGGTCGGGGCTTTCCGAGGAATAGACCACCGAGGGCTGGATCGGCGTCACCACCGGGCGGCTGACGCCGGGCTCAAGCGGCATGCGGCGCACGAGCGTCTTGGGCAGGTTGGATCCGTCGGTCATGGGCTGGCCTTTCATGGACTGGAAGTAAGGCTGACCTAAATTCAGTCAACCAGAAAGGTCAAGCCCGACGATTGTGGCCGGGCTTGATGATGTTCACGAGAAATAGGTCAGTAAACCTTACGGGCGTGTCGCGCCATCGCCCGTGACAAGGTATTTGAACGAGGTCAGCTGCTCTGCCCCGACCGGCCCGCGCGCATGCATCTTGCCGGTGGCAATCCCGATCTCTCCGCCCATGCCGAACTCGCCGCCATCGGCGAACTGGGTCGAGGCATTGCGCATCAGGATCGCGCTGTCGAGCCGCTGGAAGAAGCGCGCGGCCGCATCGTCATCCTCTGTCAGGATGCTTTCCGTATGGCTCGACCCGTAGCGCCGGATATGGGCGATGGCCGCGTCGATGTCGTCCACAACCTTCGCCGCGATGATCATGTCGAGGAATTCCTTGCCGTAATCCTCGTCGCTCGCCGCCGTCACGCCTTCGATGGATTGCAGGGATTCGTCCCCCCGCACCTCGACACCGGCGTTCAGAAGCGCGCGCACCACGCCCTGCCCGATCGTGTCCAGAACATCGCGATGGATCAGCAGGCATTCCGCCGCGCCGCAGATACCGGTGCGGCGGGTCTTGGCATTTAGCACCACATCGAGCGCCTTCACCGGGTCGGCGGATTTGTCGATATAGACGTGGCAGATGCCTTCGAGATGGGCAAAGACCGGCACCCGCGCCTCGCGCTGCACAAGTCCCACGAGCCCCTTGCCCCCGCGCGGCACGATCACGTCGACAGTGTCGGTCATGGTCAGCAGTTCCTTGACGGCGGCCCGGTCCCGCGTCGGGACCAGTTGCACCGCATCCTCGGGCAGACCCGCCGCGCGCAGACCATCCTTCAGGCAATCGGTCAGCAGGCCGGAGCTGTGGAAGCTTTCCGACCCTCCGCGCAGGATCACCGCATTGCCCGACTTGAGGCACAGCGCGCCCGCATCCGCCGTCACATTCGGGCGGCTTTCGTAGATCACCCCGATGACGCCAAGCGGCGTGCGCACGCGTTGGATATGCAGGCCCGAGGGCATGTCCCATTCCGCGATAACCGCGCCCACGGGGTCGGCCTGATCGGCCACAGACCGCAGGCCGTTAACGATGCCCTCGATCCGCGCCTCGTCCAGCATCAGCCGATCGAGCATGGCAGCCGAAAGGCCCTTGTCGCGGCCAAACGCCATGT
>NZ_MNBL01000005.1 GCF_001879695.1 Nioella sediminis | reverse complement strand
GCGCGGGTCGCTGCGCGCGCAGCGCGCAGCGAAACCCCTCAGACCGGCAGCAATGCCGCGCCGACCCGGCGGCCTTCGGCCAGCAACACGTTATAGGTGCGTGCCGCGGAGGGCGATCCCATCGGCTCCAGCGGCAGATCTGCCGCTTCCAGCACCCGGCGCAGATCGGCGGGCAGGGGGGCCATGTCAGCCCCGGTCCCGATCAGCAGCACATCAAGCGCCCCGGCCAGCGCCACCAGCGCGCCCGCATCTTCCAGCCCGCCCCAGGCGCGCACCCCACCGGGCAGGCACAGGACCGGACCCTCGAAGACCTCTCCGCCGACGCGGAAGAAGCCTGGGCCATAGCCATCCACGGGCCGCGCCTCGCCAAAGCTGATTTCGTTCATGCGCATTGCGGTCATCCCTATTCCCAGATCGGCAGTCCGGTGACCAGCGCCAGCCCGATCACCCCGTAGGCGGCTCCTCGATACAGGGTCTCGTGGCGGGGATCAAACAATGCCTGCCCGATCAGCGAGGTCAGGAAATAGGGCAGGGACAGGATCAGCGCCAGTATCATGACGCCAAGCCCCACCGATCCGCGCAGCAGCAGGTTGCCCACCACCACCACGTCGAGCATCGCCAGAAACAGGATCGTATTGGCGCGCACCGAGGCGACGCCGCTCTGCCCGGCAAGGTAGAACAGGATCACCGCAGGCCCCGTCAGCCCGGTCAGCCCGCCGATGCCGCCTGCCGCCGCGCCGATGCCCAGAAGGCCCGGCACCGCCACCTGGCCGCGATAGCGCCAGCCCGCGATCAGGGCGGTCAGGGTCACCAGCGCCACAGCGGCCACGATCCAGCGTACCGTATCGCGGTCCAGAAGCGTCAGCAGCCACAGTCCAAGCGGCACGGTCACCAGTGCCGCCAGCCCCATCGTGCCCACTTCGCGCCGGTCGGCCTGTCCCCAGGCGCGCGGCAGAAGTGCCGCCGTGCTGGCGACGCCGGTCAGCGTGATCAGGGCGATGACGATCTGCGGTTCAAGAAAGATCCCAGCCACCGGCACGAAGATCAGCGCCGTCCCGAACCCGGTAAAGCCGCGCACGATCCCGGCAGCAGAGATGGTCAGCAGCAGCCAGACCAGCCCCGGCGTCGCCAGGGCCGGTCCGAGGATATCAGGCATCGATATTGGCGAACTGGGTGCCGCTGGCCCCGCCGCCATCGGTCTTGGACCAGTCGCGCTTGACGCCGAGGCGCAGCAGGATCGCCGAGGCCACGAAGACCGAACTGTATGTGCCCACCACGATGCCCCAGATCATCGCGAAGACGAAGCCGCGGATCACATCGCCACCCAGCACGAACAGCGCAATCAGCGCGATCAGCGTGGTGAAGGAGGTCATGACCGTCCGGCTCAGCGTATCGTTGATGGACAGGTTCAGCACCTCTTTCAGCGGACGTTTCTTGAACTTGCGCAGGTTTTCCCGCACCCGGTCGAAGACGATCACGGTGTCGTTCAGGGAATAGCCCACGATGGTCAGAAGCGCCGCGATGATGGCCAGGTCAAAGCGGATCTGCAACAGGCAGAAGATGCCGATGGTCAGCGTCACGTCATGGATAAGGGCCGCCACGGCGCCAAGCGAGAACTGCCATTCGAAGCGCAGCCAGATATAGATCAGCACCGCCGCGATGGCGAGTGTCACCGCGATGATCGCGGTTTGCACCAGTTCGCCGGACACGGTCGGGCCGACGCTTTCGACCGAGGGGAAGGTGATGGTCGGATCGACCTCCTGCAACACCGCTTCGATGGCGGCGATCGTCTCGGCGCTGACCGATTCCTGCCCGTCCTGTGCCTGCACATTGACCAGCGTCACATGTTCATCCGCCGCGAAGGTCGGGTCGAACACCTCGGTGATCGAGATATCGCCAAGGTCCAGCCCCTGAAGCGCCTCGCGATAGGCCGCGACATCCACCTCGGAATGGGCTTCGGTGCGGATCGTGGTGCCGCCTCGGAAGTCGATGCCGAAATTCAGGCCGATGACGAAGAACAGCACGATCGAGGCCACGACGGCCACGCCCGATGCCACCAGCGCGACGCTGCTCAGCCGGAAGAAATCCCAATTGGTTTCGGAGGGTACAAGCTTCAGACGCATCGGATTACACCTCGATCTTCTTGGGACGGCGGCGTTCGAACCAGAGCAGGATCAGCAGCCGGGTGATGTAAATGGCCGTAAAGACCGACGTGATGATCCCAAGCCCGAGCGTGATCGCGAAGCCGCGCACCGGACCCGACCCCATGACATAGAGGATCACCGCCGTGATGAAGGTGGTGATATTGGCGTCATAGATCGCCGAGCGGGCCTTTTCATAGCCAAGCTCGATGGCGCGGGCAGGCCCCTTTGCGGTCTTCAGTTCCTCGCGGATACGCTCGAAGATCAGAACATTGGCGTCCACCGCCATACCGATGGTCAGCACGATCCCGGCAATGCCCGGCAGGGTCAGAGTGGCCCCGATGGCCGAAAGCAGCCCGAAGATGAGGCCCACATTGATGATCAGTGCGATATTGGCGAAGACGCCGAACAGCCCGTAGCTTCCGATCATGAAGATCAGCACGGCGATGCCCGCGACCATTGCCGCCACTTCGCCCGCCGCGATGCTGTCGGCACCCAGTTCCGGGCCGATGGTGCGTTCTTCGAGGAAGGTCATTTCGGCGGGCAGCGCCCCGGCGCGCAGCAGAACCGCCAGTTCGGTCGAGCCTTCGACGGTGAAGTTGCCGCTGATCTGGCCGGACCCGCCGCAGATCGCCTCGCGGATCGTCGGGGCGGACAGCACCTGCTCATCCAGCACGATGGCAAAAGGTGCGCCGACGTTGTTCTGGCTGTAGTCGCAGAAGGTCCGCGCCCCGGCGGTGTTCAGGCGGAAGGTGACGACCGGCTGCCCGTTCTGGTCGAAGGCGGGCTGTGCATCCGTCAGATCCTCGCCCGACAGCACCGGCGATTGTTCAAGCCGGTAGAGCAGGCCCTCATCCTCCACATCCGGCAACACGATCTCGCGTGCACCGGCCTCCACGTCGCTGCCGCTACCGCGCCCGGTGACCGGGTGGAAGGTCAGTTGCGCGGTGGTGCCGATCAGGCGCTTGAGCTCTTCGGCGCTGCCGATACCGGGCACCTGGATCAGGATGCGGCGGTCGCCCTGGCGCTGGATCGTGGGTTCGCGGGTGCCGACCTCGTCGACGCGGCGGCGCACGATCTCGATCGACTGGCGCATGGTGCGGTCGTCGGTGGCGGCGCGTTCGGCCTCGGACAGGGTCACGATGATCACATCACCCTCGGCCCGGATGTCCAGCGTCATGGCGCCAACAGCGGTGACGCTGCTGACCGGCTGCGACAGGGCGCGGACGGCCGCAAGCGCGGCGGTCATACCGTCGGGCTGGGAAATGCGCACATGCAGTTCGTCCGAAGGGGAGTCCTGCCGGCGGATCGTGCCGACCGTGTCACGCTCTTCGCGCAACGCGTCACGCACCTGCGGCCACAGCCCGTCCATGCGCGTGGCATAGACATCCTCGACCTGAACCTCGGCCAGCAGATGCGCGCCGCCGCGCAGGTCGAGACCGAGATTAACCAGCGAGGAAGGCAGGAAGCCGGGCCAGCCCGACAGGTCGTCTGCGACCTCCTCCTCGGTGGCCAGACCGGCCTCGATGGCGGCTGCGGCGTCGTTATGGCGTTCCACGCGGGGGTAGAACAGGTTGGGCATCGCAAACGCGAGCCCGAGGGCGACGAGGCCCCAGATCAGAACCCGGTTCCAGAGGGGGATATTGAGCATCGTCGCGCCTTCAGGTCAGATTATTCGCTTGCGGGTTCGGTCTTGTTCACGACGCGCACGATGGTGTTGCGCACGACGCGGACCTTGACGTTGTCGGCCAGCTCGACCTCGACCTCGTCATCATCCTTGACCTTGGAGATCTTGCCGATGAAGCCGCCAGAGGTGATCACCTGGTCACCCCGGCGCAGTGCTGCAACCATCGCCTCATGCGCCTTGCGCTGCTGCTGCTGCGGGCGGATCATGAGGAAATACATGATCACGAAGATCAGAATGAGCGGGATGAACCCGGCGATACCTTCCATGGGGGCGTCCTTCTTGTTCCGTGGCGCGGGGCCTTTTGTTGGTCTTGAGCCCCCGCGAAATCGGCGGCACGTTACTGGCGCAAGGGAAGAAGCGCAAGGCGCGCAGGCCGCGTTTGCCCTCCCCAAGGCCGGTTAATGGGGGATATGGTGTGTGGATGGGGAAACGCAATGCGTGGAAGGGTCTTTCATGCGCGACATTTGCGGTCTGATTGTTCAGAGCCGCGCCATTGACGACGCGCGCGGTGGCGATCCGACACTCTCAGTGGAGCGCTTTATCCCTGCCAAGTCCGAACGACCTCAAACGCCTCGTCTGACCTCACCAAATCGCCTCCGCCGGGGGCGCGTCGGCGATGGCGCGGCGGCTTCGCCTTGATTCCGCGCGGGGAAGGATTGAGAGCGATTGTCTATCAACAAGAAAACGCCGCGAGCGGTCACCCCCTCGCGGCGTCTTTCGTTTTCCGGATCACCGGATGGTTCAGAGCTTTTGCAGCTCCACCGCCGAGGCGCGGCCGTCGCGGCCTTCGCGCAGCTCGTAGCCGATTTTCTCGTTATCGGCGAGGCCGGTCAGCCCCGATCGTTCCACGGCCGAGATGTGCACGAACACATCCTTGCCGCCATCGTCGGGCGCGATGAAGCCATAACCTTTGGTGGTGTTGAACCATTTTACGGTGCCAGTGGGCATGTCCGTTCTTCCTTCTCAAGTCTTCCTTGGTGCCACCCGCGAGATGCGGCGGCGTGGTGCCGACAGACACCCCCTGTCTGACGTCCTTGAGAGAGCGGGACAGCGAAAACCTGTTGTCACGGCAGAAAAGATGGGGTGATTTCAGAAAAACGCAAGGAATTTCGTGCGGCTGTCATGGGAATGTCATGGGTCTGCACATGTAGGAGGCTGAAATGGAGCTATACGGGTTGAAGACCTGCGACACCTGCCGGAAGGCGCTGAAATCGCTTGAGGCGGCGGGGCAGTCCGTGCGGTTGGTGGACGTGCGGGCGGAGCCTTTGGGGGCTGATCAGTTGGCGGAATTTCTCGGGGCGTTCGGGGATGCGCTGGTCAATACGCGGTCGACCACATGGCGGGGCCTGGCGGAGGAGGAGCGCAAGGGCGCACCCGCCGATCTGCTGGCCGCGCACCCCGCCTTGATGAAGCGCCCCGTGATCCGGGCGGAGGACGGGACGCTCTATCTGGGCTGGGGCAAGGAGGTTCAGGCGGCGCTGGTCTGAGGCAGCGCTCGGGCGCGCAGGGCGGCATCGACCGAGACCGGACCCGCGCCGCGGAAGACCATATAGGCCAGCAGGAACACCCAGAAGGCACGCTGATCAAGGATCAGGCTGTCAGAGCCCGCATCGAACCATGCGCCGATTACATCCGCGCTGACGCTATGGCCGACGATATCAACATAGCTTTGAACGAGGACAAAGCCGATCATCCCAAGCGCGGCCAGCCGGGTGAAGAGGCCAAGCACAATCAGCGCGGGCAGGATGAATTCGGCCCATGTGCCCGCGACCACCACCAGCCGCCAGAACGCCCCGAGCTGGCTGGCGTCATAGCCTACGGCCTCGGACATGCGGGGCAGGATCTGCACATAGGCGTTGAAATTGGGTTGGAAGAGGCCGGAGAGGCCCTCACCCAGCTTGGTCATCCCGGAATTCCAGTAATAGACCATCAGCGTCGCGGCAAAGACGAAGCGCGCGAGCGTCGGCATCAGGATCGGCGCAAGGGTGGTTTCCAATGTGTCGAAGAGGCGGGTGTGCAGGGAAACGAGGGTCCTCATTGGTCGGGTCCTTTCTGGAGTGTCAGCGCGCCCGAGGTCAGGAACAGCGTCAGCAGCGGGGCAAGGTCGATCCCCGGTTCGGCCTCAATGCTGCGTTCCAGGGCGAGGGCGATTGTCGTGCGGCCATCGAGCGCCCCTGCGAACGCCGCGCCGCCTGCTGGCAGCAGATGCGGGATCGGGTCGAACTCTGGCCGGGTGATCATGACGGTTTCGGCCACCGGCTGCGGCTTGGGCGCGTCGGGCTGCGTGTTGCGACGCCAGATGCCGTGGATCGGGTAGCGCGAGGCGACGATCTGGGTGGCGGGGGCAAGGACCGGCGTCAGCTCCATCAGCGTGGCCGGGTCCATGCCCGCCGCGTTCAGCGGGTCCGCATCGGCGGCGTGGTAGGAGCGGCGGATCGCCAGTTCCAGCCGGGCGATATCGGCGAGGTAAGGATAGGCGGCAAGCGGTTGAAACCCTTCCAGAAACTCGGGCATCGCCTGCCCATATTGCGACAGGGCGCGGCTGGTTGGGGGATGAGCGCGAGAGAAGATGAGCGCCAGCGTCTTGAAGCTTTTCTCGCCCAGAAGCTTCAGCAGAACCGGAAACCCGGTTTCCAGCGCGTCGGTGAGCGAGGCGGCGAGGTTGTTGCGGTAGACGTTGAAACGTTTGCCCGCCGGGCGGCCCTGGGGGTCCACCATGCCAGACGGCACCGGGGCATTGGGATCGAGGATCGCGGCAGTGAAGTCGGATTGCTGCATCGGATTACACCAGGGCCGGTTG
>NZ_MNBL01000049.1 GCF_001879695.1 Nioella sediminis | reverse complement strand
GCCCGCCGCGCCCACACGGCATCCGCTGCCGCGGTGAGGGCCTGCGATTTTTGCTCGGCTGGGGCAAAGGCCAACTCCGCAGCCGCCGCTTTTGCGCGGGCACCCATCTCGGCCATGAGGGCGGGGATGTTGGACTGGTCGGTCATGTCAGCCTCCGTTGAGGGGTTGGTTAAGAATGCGTTTATCAGGAAGTGGCGTTACAGCGCCATGTCATCGCGATGGATAAGCGCTGCGCGGCCCGGATAGCCCAGAATTGGCTCGATCTCATCCGACCGGTGTCCGGCAATGGCGGTCGCTTCTTCGGATGTATAGCGGACAAGGCCAAGCCCGAGCCGCGCCCCGTCGGGGCCTTCCACGGCCACCGGGTCGCCGCGAAGGAACTGGCCGGAGACTTTCGTCACTCCGGCAGGTAGCAGCGATTTCCCCCGGCCAAGCGCCGCGACCGCACCGGCATCCAAGCGGACAGAGCCCCTGGCCTTCATCGCCGCAATCCAGTGTTTGCGCGCGGTCTGCGGATCCTGTGTTGCCGTGAACCAGGTTGCGTTCGCGCCTTTTTCCAACGCAGACAAGGGGTTGAGAACCGACCCTTCCGTGATCGCCATGGCGCAGCCCGCCGCCGTGGCGGTGCGCGCGGCCATCAGTTTCGTCTTCATGCCGCCCTTGGACAGGCCCGATCCGGCGTCCCCTGCCATCGCCTCGATCTCGGGTGTGATTGCAGCGATCACGTCATAGCGCGTGGCGTTCGGCTCAGCCTTTGGATTGCCGGAATAGAACCCATCCACATCGGACAGCAGCACAAGTTGATCGGCCCCCACCATCGCAGCCATATTCGCGGCAAGCCGGTCATTGTCGCCATAGCGGATTTCATCCGTGGCGATGGTGTCATTCTCATTCACAATGGGCAGCACGCCAAGGCCGAGCAGCGTGGCCATCGTATTGCGGGTGTTGAGATACCGCCTGCGGTCAGCGCTGTCTTCCAGCGTGACGAGGATCTGGGCGGTGGAAATGCCGTGGGGGGCCATCGCCTCTTCATAGGCGCGGGCCAGCCGGATCTGTCCCACAGCGGCGGCGGCCTGCGCCTGTTCCAGTGCTAAGACTCCCTGCCCGAGCCCCAACACGGACCGACCAAGCGCGATCGAGCCGGAGGAGACCAGCACCACATCGACGCCCCGCGCCTTGATCTGCGCGACATCGGCGGCCAGCGAATGCAACCAGTCCGTGCGCAGCGCGCCGGTGTCCTTGTCGACCAGCAGGGCTGAACCGATTTTGACCACCAGACGCCGTGCGTCCGCGAGGCTCACGGCTCCCATTTCGCGGGTGCCTCCTGTGCACCTTTTTTCTCGCGCAGGCGGCCAGCGTCGATCTTGCTGCGAAGCGCACGCAACACATCGGTCACGCCCATCTGGGCGACGCCCGACATGGTCATGACGGGACCGGCAGCTGCCTCCAGCGCGGCTTTCTTCTCGGCCAGTTCTTCTTCATCAAGCGCGTCGATCTTGTTCAGAACCGTGATGCGCGGCTTGTCGGCCAGACCCGCGCCGTACTGTTCGACCTCGTGAATGATCGTCTGGTAGTCTTCGACCACATCCTCCGCCGTGCCATCGACCAGATGCAGCAGCACCGCGCAACGTTCCACATGGCCAAGGAAAAGGTCGCCAAGTCCCCTGCCCTCATGCGCGCCTTCGATGAGGCCGGGAATGTCCGCGACGACGAATTCCACCCCGTCCACGCCGACGACACCCAGATTGGGATGCAACGTGGTGAAGGGATAATCCGCGATCTTGGGTCGCGCGTTGGAGGTCGCGGCAAGGAAGGTGGACTTGCCCGCATTGGGCAAACCCAACAGGCCCACATCCGCGATCAGTTTCAGACGCAGCCAGATGGTGCGCTCAATCGCGGGCTGGCCGGAATTGGCGCGACGCGGTGCCTGGTTGGTGGAGCTTTTGAAATGCAGGTTGCCGAAGCCGCCGTTGCCGCCACGGGCCAGCACCACGCGCTGCCCCAGTTCCGTGAGGTCCGCGATGACGGTCTCCTCATCCTCCTCCAGCACTTCGGTGCCGACGGGAACGCGCAGGATGATATCATCGCCATCCTTGCCGGTGCGCTGGTTGCCCATGCCGGGCTGGCCGTTCTTGGCGAAGAAATGCTGCTGATAGCGAAAATCAATGAGCGTGTTCAGCCCGTCGACGGTTTCTACCACGACATCGCCGCCGCGACCGCCATCGCCGCCATCAGGGCCGCCATATTCGATGAATTTTTCGCGCCGGAAGGATACGCAGCCGTTTCCGCCCGCGCCCGAGCGGATGTAAACCTTGGCTAGATCGAGGAATTTCATGATGTCGGTTCCCCGCGGGGTCGTCCCGCATGGTCAGAGGGATTAGAGGGAACCGGGCCGGGGCTCAAGCCCCGGCACGCGCCCTCAGCTCAGTTTGCGAAGGTATGTCCAGGTGGGCACCTTGGCATTGCGCGCAACCGAAAACGCCTCGGCATCGCCCAGATAGCTGAACTTGGCATTGGTCAGCACGCGCGCAGAGCCCGGATTGTCCTGGAACACACTGGCGAAGATCGTGTCGCTCATCAGCGGGTTGGCCCCGACCAGCGCTTTCACAGCCTCGGAGGCCAGGCCGGTGTTCCACATCGTCGGCGCGACCCAATAGCTGATCTCGGACTGATTGCGGTCCATCTGCTGAAGGGAAATCACCCCCATCAGCTCGGCCCCGCCTTGGTCGGTGGCATCCATGGCCCAGACATGTTCACGCCGGTCCTCTCGTTGCGCCTTGGCGACCAGCGCCTCGGCCGCGCCCGGTGGCAGCGGGTGCGGGATAGAGGTGGTCTGTTCAGCCACCCGGCGATCGGACGCGTACATGTTCAAAAGCCCGGCATCCGAGGTCCGCAGGGGTCGCAGCACGAAGCGCGGGGTATCGACGGCGGTCTGTTGAACGATCGTCTCCTGTTTCATTCTGCTCCTCCTCAGAACAGTGGTCTTTTCGGGGTCGGGCCCGCCACCTGCCCCTTTCACTTGGGGCCTTCGGTCGGGCACCTCAAGGCCATAGCCCCGAAAAGTGAAAGGGGGACCGGCCCTGATGCCGATCCCCCTTTCAATCTTGCAAAAGGTCCGGCGTTACTCGGCGGCTTCCGCCTCCGGCAGTACGGAAATGAAGGTGCGGCCTTTCAGTCCCTTGTGGAACTTCACGGCGCCGTCGACGGTTGCAAAGATGGTGTGATCCTTGCCCATGCCGACGCCTTCGCCCGGCCACCACTTGGTGCCACGCTGGCGCGCGATGATGTTGCCCGGAATGACGGCTTCGCCACCGAACTTCTTGATGCCGAGACGGCGACCGGCAGAGTCGCGACCGTTACGGGAGCTACCGCCTGCTTTTTTATGTGCCATGGGTGTCTCTCCTTATTCTGCGATCTTGGCTTGAGCCTGAGCGACCCAGCCTTCGCGTTCGATGCGGCCCTTGAACGACAGTTTCTCGTCCATGGCTGCGATGTCGTCAGCATTCCACGCGGCGATCTGTGCGAAGGTGGTCACGCCAGCTTCGTGCAGTTTCTTTTCCAGCGCGGGGCCGACACCGGACAGCTGCTTGAGGTCGTCAGCGCCGGTTGCAGCGGCTGCTGCGGGGGCGGCTTCGGCCTTGGCGGCTTTCTTGGCGGGCTTGGCGGCGGGGGCTGCGTCTGCTGCGGTGGATACCGAGCCTGCGCCCACGGCGGCTTTCACACCGGTTGCATCCGCGCCGGAGGCGAGAATGTCGGTGATCCGCACGAGGGTCAGCTTTTGACGGTGGCCCTTGGTCCGCTTCGAGCTGTGCTTACGGCGACGCTTGACGAAGTGGATGAGCTTCTCGCCCTTGATCTGGTCGATGACGGTGGCCTGAACGGCAGCACCGGCCACGGTCGGCGCGCCCAGAACGGTGTTTTCGCCACCGAGCATGAGAACGTCGTTGAATTGGATGGTTTCGCCAGCATCGGCAGCCAGTTTCTCGACGCGCAGAACGTCACCGGACTGAACCTTGTACTGCTTGCCACCGGTCTTGAGGACCGCAAACATAGGCATCTTCCTTTTTCTCCCGCGCCCTGTGGCCCCCGCTTTGGGTGTTGGTGCGACTGGTGTCGCGCCTCGGACAGCGTGCCCCGCTTCGGGACATCGGTTGTAAATAGCAAGCGCCGCCCGAGTCGTCATGGGCGGCGAATGAGGCCTGCTGATGCCCCAGGCGCGCGGTGAAGTCAAGCGACAAAGGCCGAATTTGCAGCTTATCCGCCGTCATCCTCCGCCGGCGCATGACCGGCGGCAACCGCCTGCCCCAGACGGTACATGCTCTGCCTGTAGGCTTCTCGATATCCGGCCTGAAAGGCGTCTTCGAACGCCTGCGCCCAGGGCTGTTCGGCCCGCGTTACCCAGTTGTCCACTTCATCGCTTGTGAAGCCATCGGTCACCAGAAAGAACATCTGCCGGTAGGATAGGGTTACATCGTCTTGGATGTCTTCGAAATAGCTTTCCCAGTCGGCCATATAGGCGCTCAGATCGTCCGCAACCGACGCCGGAAGTTCGGTCTGCTCCAGGGGGTCACCGTTGAGGCCAAGATAATAGGCCTGTTCCGAAGCCCGCAGAAAGGCGAAATGCGTCTCGATCGAACCCCGCAGGTCCAGAACCCTGTCTGCGGCGATGACCCGCGGATCATTGGTCAGCTCTGCCCCGGCGAACGCCCCTTGCAGGTTCTCGGCTTCGGCCAGGCGGGTCGAGATCGTCTGGCCAATCTCGGTCAGGCGTTGTCCGAACGGTGTTTGCAGTGCCGCAATCGCTGTCTCCATATCCTCGGGCGAAAACGGCACGGTCACAAAGCCGCGCCGGAAATCGGCGACGATCTGGGCCGGCTCGGTGGCTGCCTCCATGGCGTCCGTCCAGACCGGGGGGACCGCCTCTGGATAGAGATCGTCCTGGGTCCCCTGCCACTCTGCCAATGCGGCCCCTCGAAGATTGGCGAGATTCGCTTCGAACCCGGCCGCGTCGAACAGGGCATCGACCAGTTCGGCGTCAGGGCCTTGATCCTGCGCGGCCGCAGGCATGGACAGGCACAGCAAAGCGCACAGTGAAATCCGGGCAAACATACCAACCTCCTTTAGAAATCCGATCCGTCGAGAATAGACCAAATCCTAAAGCAAACCGGGCCCAGAGACCACCTGTCAGGTCGGCTCGCCCGTCATGAACAGCGCTGCGGCATTCCCCAGACGATAGCTCATCTCGGAAAACACCGCATCATAACCCGCGAACACGGTCGAGTTGTATAGCTGCCCGGCCTCGGATTCCGAGAACGCGATATAGGCTTCCAGCTCCTCATCCGTCAGGTCGGCATAGGCCATCAACTGAAAGGAATAGAGCCACAGGATCGTGTCCTCGCGGATATCGGGTTCCGATTGCCAGACCTGGGTCAGGATCATGTCCTCGGGGATCGGGCGTTCATAGGCACCGCCATCGGACATGCCGCGCAGGAAGGCGAAATTGGCGTTCAGCGCGCCCATCACGTTGAAATCGACGAACCCGTTGACCTCGGTGAAGCGGTCCAGCAGCTCAAGCCGCGGATTGGCCTCGGCAAGATGCTGGAAATAGACCTCGTTCGCGGCGTCTTCCACGGCCTGATCGGTGATGGCTTCCCACGCGGTCAGTTCGCCTTCGACAATCCGTTCACCAAGTTCGGAGGAGAAAAAGGCAGTGATCTCCGCCGCGCGATCCTCGGCGAGACGGTCTTCGGGAAATCCTTCGTAGAAATACGCGCGCAAGGTATCAGGGGCATAAAGCCTGTCGACAACGCTGCCCCATGCCGCACCACCGCGCCCGGGGAACAGGTCATCCTCCAGCCCGCGCCCGTCGCGCACCCCTGCCTGCACCATGATATTGATGCTCTGTTCCATGCCGATCGCGTCCAGCATGGCCAGCGTGTCCTCTCGCAACGGGGGTGCGGACTGGGCCAGGGCCGGGCCCGCGCCGATGACAAGAGACACAGAGAGGCAAATCGCACGCAGCATGAACGGTCCTTTCGCTGGAAACCCGTGTTGGTCCTGTTGAGGACAATGGGGGGCATCGCGCGAGATTTCCAGCCATGCCCCGGACAAATCCGCTTGATCGGCGGGAAACCGTCACTTCCCCCCTTGCACGCCCGGAAAGGACCGTCTAAATCCCCGCCTCACGACCCCTGATAAAGCGCGGAGAGGTGCCGGAGTGGTCGAACGGGGCGGTCTCGAAAACCGTTGTGGGCGCAAGTCCACCCAGGGTTCGAATCCCTGTCTCTCCGCCACTTTGGGCATCATGTGGCCCTTCCAAAGATACTGATAGTCATGTGAAATTCGGCGTTTTTTTTTGCGCTTTCATCGGCCCTTGGATCGCGTGACTTGCCGCACATCTTTTGGCGCAATTTGCTACATAGGCGGGGATGTTTCCGCCATGAATATCGCGAAACGAAGCCGTCGCTAACACTTCTGCCGCCGCGTCCCACAACGGTATCGGAGCATCGAGCCGCGCGAAACCGTCTGGATAAGCCCGCATAGCGACCCCAAGACGGTCGCTCGGAGCAAAGCGGATCTAGGATTGTCCCAGATGACCGTGGCCTGAGCGGTGCGTTTGGCCGGGACTGGGCCCTTGTCAAAACCGGAAGCCATTTCGGAGGCGGGTTGATCGGCAGCATCCAGATACCGAGCGGCCGTGATCGACGACGGATTGGGCTACAGCCTCGCCCCTCGGAACGACGCGATTGAACGACTGATGGGGCAACAGATCGGCGGCGTCGGGCCATCGGATGGGGGCTTCGATTGGGCGTTCGGACGCAAACGGGCTCTGGGGTTGAGACCTGGGAGAGTGACAACGCGTCTCTTCCCCATAACGAGCGAAGGATTTCCGAACCTTCCCCCGGAGGAGGTCTGATTCACGTCGATCCGTCGCCTGAAGTCGCCAAAGGTGTCAATGGTGCGTCGATCTTCGCGGGCAAATCGGACATTATCGGCGTGTCATCTCGCATCTCTACCATACCGCTCGGTTTCAACTCGAAATCCGCAATGAAGAATGCGTTGGAATACATGACCAACAAAGAATAGCGCCGGTTTCCGTCCGGTGTCGTTCCAAAACCACGAGGGGATTGATAGCGAGCCTCAAACATCGCCCTCAGGTTCTTGTCGTTATTTGCCCCGGCGCCAAGTTGACTGATCAAATACGGCGCATCAAGAGAATTGACCACATAGAACGGTCCCTCCTTGCCGCGCACGAAGAAACAGAAGAAATGGAGGTACTGCAGAGCGTTCTCGTCCGTCAGTGCAATGTTCCCTGCTCCGTTGAACTGATGAATACCCGGTGATGTGCC
This sequence comes from Nioella sediminis, assembly GCF_001879695.1. GTDB lineage: Bacteria > Pseudomonadota > Alphaproteobacteria > Rhodobacterales > Rhodobacteraceae > Nioella > Nioella sediminis. The sequence continues at coordinate 37,965 of NZ_MNBL01000049.1, read as the reverse complement.
ATTTAGCCAAACAACATCCTCGCCCTTTCTCAGCGCGTAGATATAAAGATTCGAAGGCACCCAACTGGGATTCTTGAACATTAGGAACGCGCAATCCGGATAGAACGGCAATGTCTGCGTCTTTATGGTCAATCCATCGCCGAAATCGAGCTGTGGCAACGCCATGCGCAGCGCTTCTGGAACCCCATTCTCGTAGTCCTGCCAGCCCGAATACCCGGGATGAAAGAAATCCAGGGCTGGTGTCACTTTCTGAACATTCTCCAAGATCTGCCCTTTCCTTTGCTGTCACCATTCTTCTGAAGCTTGAGTACCGCAGCCTGCAGGGTATCGGGAACGAAATCGGCGGGCATCCGTCCCCAATCGTCCGGGAACGTGCCTTCTGGCAGGGACTTTAACAGTTGTCGGATCTTCGACAGATCGCCCGCCGCCAGAACGCTCCGGTAGTTGGGGGTAGGCGCTGGAGGAGATGCCGCTTTGCCTGAGCTGGCAGCTTTGGCCGATGCACCGGTAATTGCGTCCGCACGGTTGTTTCGGATGTAGTCGCTGGCCCGCGCCATCACGTCGCGTCCCCAATCGTCCGTCTCCTTGGGATCGGCGCCTTCGGCCAGCATGCGGTCAAACAACGCAAGATTCCCCATCTGTGCAGCGCGGAGCATGATGATGGTCCGGGCTTTGCGGGGGTCGGGGCAGCGGGCGATGCAGGTCGAAAGGACGGAAAACTCCGGGTCAAAGGCGTTCATCAGATTGGGCGCTTTGACTTCGCTCAGGACGGCGGCCAGGCTTGTGGCCTGTTCCAAGCTGACAGTTTCCGGCAAGGGGTTTGTGGCTGCTCTGATTAGACCCGCGTGCTGATATTGCCATGCCGCAGGAAGGATCGCTGCTCCGGGCGATTCGGGCCACGGGGCAATTTTACCCGCCTCGATCAAGGCCAAGATGTCGTCGCCGAGACCGTGTTTGATCAGTTCGATCACCGGAACACTGTGTTCGGCCCCGGGCTGAAACAGGATGTCGAGGTATCGCGCATCTGCCAACATCTCTTTGATGAGTGCCGCGCGATCGGATTGGGACTGCACGTCTTTTTCGCCTTTGGCCTTAGCGAACGACTTGATTGCCGAATGCAGCGGCGTGTCCGTTCCAGCCGGGATCGCGGCAGGCGCGAAGTTGGGATGCTCCGCCAGCAACGCCTGGATACCCGCGTGATGGCGGGCCATCTCAAATGCCGTTTTTCCCTTGTCGTCGGCAAGGCCGACATCGAGCTTCGGGCTCTTCAGAAGGGTTAGAAGCGTATTGCGCGTTTCGTCTGCCACGAAGCGCGGGGCCGGGCCGCCATGCCTTGCCAGCCAGTCCAGGGCAAAATGCAGCGCCGCACGACCTTTGGAGTCCTCTGCTTCGGACTGCTCGTTCGGGTTTACGCCGGCATTGAGAAGAAAGTCTACGGCGCGTGGTTGCAGGGCACCTGCCGCTCGCATGAGAGGACCGACCCCATCGGGCCCCTTGTCCAGGCAGGAGGCCCCAGAAGGACGTTGCAGGATCGACAGCATCCGCCCCGTGTGGCCGTTTGACGCTGAGAAGTCGAAGGCCGACCAACCGTGATCCGACCGTCGGGTCACGTCGCAACGTTCAAGGCAATACTTGAAAACAGCCGCATCATCACCCCTTGCCGCGCCCATCAGGGAGTCGAGGTTGTGGAGAGACGGCGCATCGTGCCGGAAACCGTGTTGCTCGAGCTTCAGGATATAGTCGAGCCGACCGCAGTGGGCGGCCGAATAGAGCGGGTTAATCCGTTGTTCCGGAGCCTTTTCCGGATCAGTCTTCCCAAGAAGCAGGCCGAAGACGGCATCGTTGCCGCCCCAGATTGCGGCATGGATAGCGGTAAAGCCATGAGTGTCCGCCAGGTTTGGGTCGGCGCCATTCTCAAGCAGGAATGCCACCGTCTGTGGGCAATTCCATGCGGCGTTCGCCAAGGGTACGCCCTTGTCGCCGCGCCACAGATTGACTGCATCGGGCGCTTTGTCGAGCATGCGACGCAGCTGGTCGATCTTGCCATAGGCGGCGGCAATGTGGATGTAGCGGCTGCCTACATCGCTGCTCTCGATCGGAGTATCCGCTTCATCGGAAGTAGCAAACACGGCCAATACGAAATCGCGTTCGTGCTGATCCTCGTCGGCAAGGATCGCGGACGTCACGGCCCAATCAACAGCACGAAGCGAAAGATAATTGGCCGCCAGTGCGACGTCTTCTTCCGTAGCGGCCTGAATGTCGGGCCGTCCGTCCCGGTCCCACGCGTCGGCACGCTGCAACAGCAAGCCCTGACGCAGGATGCTTTTCGCTTCCTTCCGAAACCAGGCCGCTGCAAAGGGCCATCTGTGAATGACAGCCTGATGCGTCAGACGGTAGCCGCCGGGGGTTGGCACGATAAGACGGTGCCGCAGAAACGCTTTCTGCCGGTTGGCGGTGATGTAGAACGGTCGCGCGGGCACGGAGTTGAGTAAAAGCCGCCCGGTCTGTGCATCGCCACCATCCTCGCCGGGGACAACCGAAATGAAGGGCCGCAGGAACGCGCCCAGGTCGGCCTCCGTGCCACCGTCCGTCTCGGCCCAAGCCTGATCTGCCAGGTTCTTGATTTCTTCGGTTATGCTGAGTGGGAAGGGCTCGATATCGCTCAACGTGATGGCGCCACCTCCTTTGCGAAAAGCCCTTTTGGTCGGTTGTGTACCCTGATCCGACATACGGCACACGTGATCGAACAGGCTGTAGAGCTTCAGCGCCAACAGGGGCAAGGACGATGCTGCCGCACCGCCCGCGTCGCTTTCGCCTTCGGGATGCTTGTGGAACTCCGATAACAGTCGCTCCACGACCTCATCGTGGAGAATGAAGCCCGCATCGGCGAAGGGGGCCGTGACGATCGCGCGGGCGAAGTCTTCGTCATCGTCCGCCAGGCTGATTTCACAGGCACCGTGATAGACCGTGCCAACCATGTGCGTGTCGTAGATTGCCCGGCGGCTGTCTTCCAACGTGATCGCCAACGGAAAGGCGCGGCTGTCCGCAAGTTCTGCCAATAGCGACAGCAGAGCGCGCCACCAATCGGCTTCAAGATCGTTGGCGATGTTGTCGACGATTTCCTCGAACTGATCAATCGCCAGAAAAAGGCGCCGCTCTTGTGGCAGGGAACGCTCGATCCACTCCAATGCCGCTTCGCGGGCGCGCTCGGCATCGGCAATGACGACCAGCGGATGATCCACTCTTCCGAGATCCAGCCGATCGGCCAGCATCTCGCAAAAGGCCCGGATCGGAGTGCCCTCGACATGGCCGACCGGCAGGTCGGTGGGTCGAAAGATCAAATGCTCGTAACCAGCTTCGGAGGCCAGGGAGGCCACCCGAGCGTTGAGAAACGATGACTTGCCCACCCCGCTCGGGCCGCTGATCGACAGGATGGAACGGTGTGTCAGCAGCCAGCGACGGGCCTCGTCGGTCTGCCTGTCACGCCCGAAGAACTGTTGCGCGTTCTCGGGAAGGTAGTGATCGAGGCGCCGGTAGGGGTTGGGAATCTGCGACGCGGGGATACCGAAGATGTCTCGCACGAATGGCAGGGCCCAACCGTCATCGTGCTGGATCTGCTCCAGTCCATATGCCTGGATGCCAACCTCGTTGAGCCATTCCAGAAGCGTATCCACCTCGGTTTCACGCGGGTGGTTCCCGGTCCCGTACAGCACCAGAAGCGGTCGCTTGGCAATCTTTGTTTCCAGAATGAGTCGTGTTTCCAAGGTGATCGGGATTTGGCCGGACCTGATCGCGCGGCGACGATCCTTTCGCTCCATGCCGTCGGCGACGAAGAACCGCCCGCCCGCGTCCCCATCGGCAAGCAGGCCGAGTTTGTCCAGTCGATCTTCGAACTGCCCGCCACAGGGGATGGGCTCTGACAAGGACGTGCCGATCCGCACGAGGCTCGCCGCGTGACTGGGGCCCGTCGCCTGGTTGAACCCGGCCCACATGCCGGTCAGCGCATGGCTGCGACCTTGCGGGGTACGCAGATCGAACCTGTTGAAGTCCCAAGCCTGCGGGGCCAGCTCGTATCCGGGCCCGATCCGATCGAGTGCCGATCGCAGGTGATTTGCGCACTTCTCCCACCATTCGCCTCCATCCTCGTACCAGGCCAAGACCACGGTGTTCTCGGATCGGAGCGAAAACGTACCGTCCGAGAGCGGGTCTGCCTGCTTGCCAAATTCGGGAGATAGCCCAATCCTGATGCGTTGGATTTCTTTTTGGATTTCGATGAGGATTTCGGTTAGCCGCCTCTCCATTTCTGGCAGGTCTTTTTGAAGAGAATTGGCAAGCTGCGAGTCACCGGTCAGCTCGGCCAACTCTTCGCGCTGGTTTGCCAGCAGCTCTTTCAACTCATCGTTCTGGAATGTCGTCAGTGCCGCAAGCAGGGTCGGGCCGGACTTGGGATACTTTTCCGGATTCTGCATGAAACTTGCGAGCATATCGAGCACCCGCTCAGGGAAATCCCGAGAGGCGCCCTTGCCCACGCGGTATCCGTCGCGCGCAAGCGTTTTGACGATTTGGGGAATGTGATCCGGCTCCCAGCCGGTCAAATCAGAGATGACCGACGTGAATCCGATACCAAGATCGTCAAGCTCTTTGCTGTCGAGCCCTATTGCAAGGTGTTTGCCCAGCAATGAAATGAAGGCTTCCAAATGGGCGTCGATCGGGCTTTCGCCGAGGTCGCGTTTCCTGCTTTCGTCGAGCGCCCGGTCCGCTTCGTTCTCGAGTTCCTCGCGCAGCAGCCGCGCAAATTCCGGTAGGCCTGCATTGAACTCGTTTCCGCCGTAGGTTTCTGCCACGTTCAACGCATGCTTGAGCAGATCGCGAGTCGCCTCGACCCAAGCAAGGCGGAATGTACGCTTGACGACGTGATTTTCCGGAACACCTGAGCAAACGAAAAGACGGGAAATCAGGCGGTCGAAGACGCGCTTACGCAGTCCCGGACTATAGCTTTCTACCAATGCCGCCGCCGCGGGGATGCCGGGCAGAATCGAACTCAGTGAAATTGCCACAACACCCGAATCCCCATTTATTCGCTAAATAAAGAGAGGTTAAGTTCATTTCGATTTTGCTTCAACCAAGGCAAACGCGGTCTGTCTGTCTTCCCATCAACAGTCTGGCACGGTTCGTTTGGCCCCGGAAATCCGCCCTTAGTGCGCAAATGAAAACTGCCGACCAGGGGATCCCGGTCGGCAGCAGGGATTCAAACGCTCAAGGCAGGCTCAGAAGAAGCCGAGCTTGTTGGGGTTGTAGCTGACCAGCATGTTCTTGGTCTGCTGGTAGTGGTCCAGCATCATCTTGTGGGTCTCGCGCCCGATGCCCGACTGCTTGTAGCCGCCGAAGGCCGCATGGGCCGGATAGGCGTGGTAGTTGTTGACCCAGACACGGCCCGCCTCGATATCGCGGCCAAAGCGGTAGGCGCGTGTGCCGTCGCGGGTCCAGACCCCGGCACCGAGGCCGTACATGGTGTCATTGGCGATGGCGAGCGCCTCTTCCTCGGTCTTGAAGGTCGTCACCGACACGACGGGGCCGAAGATTTCCTCCTGGAAGACGCGCATCTTGTTGTGACCCTTGAGGATCGTGGGCTGGATGTAGAAGCCTTCCGCCAGATCACCGTTGAACCGCGCCGCGTCGCCGCCGGTCAGCACTTCCGCGCCTTCCTCCACGCCGATGGTCAGGTAGGACAGGATCTTGTCCTGCTGTTCCTGGCTGGCCTGTGCACCGACCATGGTCTCCATCTCGCGCGGGTCGCCCTGCTTGATCGCCTTCACGCGTTCGATGCAGCGGGCGATGAATTCCTCGTAGATGTCCTCCTGGATCAACGCGCGGCTCGGGCAGGTGCAGACCTCGCCCTGGTTGAAGGCGAATAGGACGAAGCCCTCGACCGCCTTGTCGAGGAAGGCGTCATCCTCGGCCATCACGTCGGAAAAGAAGATGTTGGGCGACTTGCCACCCAGTTCCAGCGTGACCGGGATCAGGTTGACCGTCGCGGCCTCCATGATCTTGCGGCCGGTCTCGGTGGACCCGGTGAAAGCAATCTTGGCGATGCGCGAGCTGCGGGCCAGGGCCGCGCCGACCTCAGCGCCGTAGCCGTTCACGATGTTCAGAACACCGGCGGGCAGAAGATCGGCGATGCATTCCACCAGCACCATGATCGCCGCGGGGGTCTGTTCGGCGGGCTTCAGCACGATGCAGTTGCCGGCGGCCAGCGCGGGCGCCAGTTTCCACGCGGCCATCAGGACCGAGAAGTTCCACGGGATGATCTGACCCACGACGCCGAGCGGCTCATGGAAGTGATAGGCCACGGTGTCGTGGTCGATCTCGCTCATGTTGCCTTCCTGGCTGCGCAGGACCCCGGCGAAGTAGCGGAAGTGATCGACGGTGAGCGGGATGTCGGCCGCCGTGGTTTCGCGGATCGGCTTGCCATTGTCCCAGGTTTCGGCGGTCGCGATCAGGTCGAGGTTTTCCTCGATCCGGTCGGCAATTTTCAGCAGCAGGTTGGAGCGTTCGGCGGCCGAGGTCTTGCCCCAGGCGTCTTTCGCGGCATGGGCGGCGTCGAGCGCAAGCTCCACGTCCTCGGCACCCGACCGGGCGACTTCGCAGACCTTGGCGCCGGTGATCGGCGTGATGTTGTCGAAATACTGGCCCTTCACGGGGGCAACGAAGCGGCCACCGATGAAGTTGTCGTAACGGGTTTTGAAGGGCGAGGTGTAGCCGCCCGAGACTTGCGTCATTTCATTCATGAGAGATCCTCCAATCGTCCCGGTCCTCCGCCGGGAATGGAAGAAATCTGCGAATTGGACCGGGCACTGTCAGCCGGGGGGCAGCAGCCGGTGTCTCGCACCTGTCTCACTCCTGAGACAGGTCAGCCCGTGTTTTCCCCGATCCCGAGCCGTTTCATCCGTCGATAGAGCGTCGCACGGCCCACGCCGAGCGCGCGGGCGGCCTGAGAGACATTGCCACCGGCCCGCGACAGGGCCCGAATCACGGCGGCGCGTTCGGCCTTTTCAAACCCTGACGGCCCGTCGTCCCGGCCAAAGAGGTCGGATGCAGGGACCGAGCGGATCGGACCCGATGCCCCAAGCCCGAACGCCTTGCGCGCGCCCCGTGTGGCCCCAAGCACGATATCGTCACGGTCCACCGCCAGCAGCATCGCCGCCTCGCTGTCATCATTATCTGCCACGATGATGCGCGCCATTGGAAAGGCAGCGCGAAAACTGTCCACCTCGATCTGTCGCGCCGTCTGCGCCACCTGCGCGGCGATGAGGCGGTTGAACGCCTCTGTCTGGTCGGCCCGCGCAGAGGACACGTCGAGCGCCCCGATCAGCTCGCCTTCCGGCCCGAAAATGGGCGCGTCGATGCAGCTCATGCCCGTGTTGCGGGCGTGGAAATGCTCGTCCCGGTGGATGATGACACGCCGGGTTTCGGCGATGCAGGTGCCGATGCCATTGGTGCCTTCCGACGCCTCTGACCAGTCCGATCCCGGCGTCAGCCCCCAGGCATCGAACACCGACTGGTCGCCATCGGCGGCGCGAAGGTCCAGCACAACGCCCTCTGCATCGGTCAGCAAAACACCACAGCCGGAACTGCCGACAAGCTGGTAGAGCGTATCGAGCTTGGGCGTCGCGATGCGCCGCATCGCCTCGGCCTTTTCGCGCCGCTGCGCGAGTTCCGTATCGGTGATCCGCTGCACCCCGTCGCGCTGGCCGGGGTCGAGCCCGTGATGATCGAGCGACCGTCGCCACGAGGCCGCCAGCCGGGACCGCGCCGCCGCGCCCGGATCGGTCGCGGTTTCGACAACGCGGGTGATGTGATGATCGGCCTTGGCCATGATGCTCCTCCCTGGGGCATCCTAGGGCAAAGAGCTGCGCGTGGGAACAGGATGGCTCAGAGCCTGCCGGTCAGCGATACAAGCAAAAGACGTGCGCGGCGGGCAAATTCACTTACAGCCAAGGCGCCGTCCGCGACGCAAAGCGGATTGGCAAGGGCGGCTTTCAGGATTGGCTCCGCCTGCCAGAAGGCATAAAGCGCAGGTCTCGCAGCGGCCGGGATGGCGGATTGCGCAGCCTTGCCCTGCCGGAAACGGGTCAGGGCCCGGTCCGCCAAGGCCTTCACACCCTCCGGCCTGCCATCGAGCAACGGCACCCTGCCCCGCGTCTCCAGCTCCGGCACGGCGCGCAGAAACCCCGCAACGCCGCCACCCCAGGCCATATCGCGTATGGCGGTTTCCACTTCGTCCGCTGCGCCAAGGGCACGGGCCGCGACCCAGGCAAGGTTACCGGCGGTTGCGTCTATGTAGCGGTCGAAATGCGCCTCGTCCTCAAAGGCATCGCGGTAGATATCCCACCGGCGCGCGGCAATCAGGTCATCCAGCAGCGCGGCGTTTTCCGACTGGATGGCCTGTGCCAACGGCTCCAACACCTCATGGGCACGGGGTGGTTTGCCCTGCCCGATCTCTTCCACCACGTCACGCCAGAATTGTAGACGCATCTCGGCAATCATCGGCTCGGATGCAACCCATGGCGCGCGGGCAACCTCCAGGTTGAACGCATAGAGCGGGAAGAGCACGGCGCGCGTCGGTGGTGGTGCAGCCATGGTGGCCATGAAGCGGTCGGGATCACCGCGTTCCACAAGTTCCGCGCAGGCCTGAAGACTCATGCCGCCGGTGCCCCGTCGCGTACAAGTTTCCAGGTCACCGCGTCGAGCAGCGCCTCGAAGCTTGCATCGACGATATTGGGCGACACGCCCACGGTGGACCAGCGCCGCCCGGTACTGTCCTGGCTGTCGATGATCACGCGGGTCACGGCCTCGGTCCCGCCCTGGGTGATGCGCACCTTGAAATCCACCAGCCTGATATCGTCGATATAGGACTGGTAGGGACCCAGATCCTTGGCCAGCGCCTTCGACAGCGCATTGACCGGGCCACGATCGGCGCCGGTTTCGTCCATGCTTTCACTGACCGACAACATCTTCTGGTCGCCGATCTTCACCACCACAACAGCCTCCGACAGGCTGACCATGCGATTGTACTTGTTCTTGCGCCGCTCGACGGTGACCTTGTAGCGCTTCACCTCGAAGAAGCTTGGCAACTGCCCGAGCGCGCGGCGCGCCAGCAGCTCGAAACTGGCCTGCGCGGTGTCGTAGGAATAGCCTTCCGCCTCGCGCGCCTTGATCTCCTCAAGGATGGTGCCAAGCGCCGGGTGGCCCTTTTCGACGGTCAGCCCCGCCTCCGCCAGCCGCCGGATCAGGTTCGACTGCCCGGCCTGGTTCGACATCGGGATGATGCGCGCATTGCCCACGGTTGCAGGGTCGATATGTTCGTAGGTCGTGGGATCCTTCAGGATCGCGCTGGCATGAAGCCCCGCCTTGTGGGCAAAGGCGGAACTGCCAACATAGGGGGCCTGCCGCATGGGCACGCGGTTGAGGATATCATCAAGCGTGCGGCTGATCTTGGTCAGCCCGGTCAACGCGTCCAGCGTGATGCCCGTGTCAAAGCGGCTGGCGTAGGGTTCCTTCAGCAGCAGCGTGGGGATGAGCGTGGTCAGATTGGCATTGCCGCAGCGCTCGCCAAGTCCATTGAGTGTGCCCTGTATCTGCCGCGCACCCGCGTCGATCGCCGCGAGGCTACCGGCTACAGCGGTTTCGGTGTCGTTATGTGTGTGGATACCAAGCCGATCTCCGGGGATGCCCGCAGCGATCACCTCGCCGGTGATGCGCCCGATTTCTTCCGGCAATGTACCACCATTGGTGTCGCAAAGCACGATCCAGCGCGCGCCATTGTCGAGCGCGGCCTTCAGGCAGTCCAGCGCATAGGCGGGGTTGGCCTTGTAGCCGTCGAAGAAATGTTCGGCATCGAACAGCGCCTCGCGCCCCTGAGCCACCAGATGCGCCACGGATTTCGCGATGTTGTCCAGGTTTTCCGGCAAGGTGATGCCAAGCGCGGTGTCCACGTGGAAATCATGGGTCTTGCCGACGAGGCAGACCGCCCCGGTGCCTGCGTTCAGGACGCCCGCCAGAACCTCGTCATTTTCAGCGGATCGCCCTGCCCGCTTGGTCATGCCAAAGGCGGTCATGGTGGCGCGGGTCTTGGGGGCTGCGTCGAAGAAGGCGCTGTCAGTGGGGTTGGCGCCGGGCCAGCCGCCCTCGATATAGTCCACGCCAAGCGCGTCCAGCATGGTTGCAATGGCCTGTTTCTCAGCGGTGGAGAACTGCACGCCCTGCGTCTGCTGCCCGTCGCGCAACGTGGTGTCGTAGATGTAGAGGCGGGATCTGGTCATGCGAATGCCCCCACGGAAAAATCTTCTTGAAGATTTTTCAGATCGGAAGAATTTTCCGGAAAATTCTTCATACGAGCCCCTCCAGCTTCGCCGCATCGAATTGCGGGGTCGGGACCAGTTCCACGCCTGCCTTGGACATGCGCACCTCCAGCCCTGCCGAGATCATTACGGCCTTGAGCCGATCAACTTCTGAGAAATCCTTGCTTTCCATCGCCGCGGCGCGTGTTTCTGCCATGCGCGTTTCCAGTGCGGACAGATCGACCGATTCCGTATTGGCCCAGGCCCCATGCCGATCGTCCAATAGTCCAATCAACCTCGCCGTCGCCTTCAACCCGGCCGCATCCCCCGCCCCGGCCAGCCGGTGCAATTCGGCGACGACTCCCGCAGTGTTCAGGTCATCCGCCAGCGCCTCGACAGCCGTATCCGATGGCTGCGAGGCCTCTACGCCAGCCGTCATCGCCCGCCATTTCCGCAACGTCTTCTCCGCGTCCTCCGCCTTTTTTGCGGTCCAGTCCATCGGCTTGCCGTAGTGGGTCTGCAGGAACACGAACCGGATCACTTCCCCCGGAATGCCCTGCTCCAGCAGGTCATGGACGGTGAAGAAATTGCCGAGCGACTTGGACATCTTCTTGCCCTCGACCTGCAGCATCTCGTTGTGCAGCCAATAGCGCGCGAAGCCGCCCTCGGGATGGGCGCAGCAGCTTTGGGCGATCTCGTTTTCGTGGTGGGGGAACATCAGGTCGTTGCCGCCGCCGTGGATGTCGAAGGTTTCCCCGAGCAATTCATAGGCCATGGCCGAGCATTCGATATGCCAGCCGGGCCGCCCCCGGCCCCAGGGCGAGTCCCAGCCCGGCAGATCGTCGGAGGACGGCTTCCACAGCACGAAATCCATCGGATCGCGCTTGTAGGGGGCCACTTCCACCCGGGCGCCTGCGATCATGTCATCGACCGACCGGCCCGAGAGGCGGCCATAGTCCGGGTAGCTCTTCACCGAAAACAGAACATGCCCCTCGGCGGCATAGGCGTGGCCCTTGGCGATCAGTTCTTCGATCATTGCCACCATTTGCCCGATATATTGCGTGGCGCGCGGCATCTGGTTCGGCTCCAGCACGCCCAAAGCGGCCATGTCGTCGAGATACCATTGCGTTGTTTCCGCCGTGATGTCGCTGATCGGTCGCCCGGTTTCCGCCGCCTTCGCGTTGATCTTGTCGTCCACGTCGGTGAAATTGCGCACATAGGTGACATGATCGGCCCCGTAGACATGGCGCAGAAGCCGGTAGGCCACGTCGAAAGACACCGCCGCCCGCGCATTTCCCATATGGGCGCGGTCATAGACCGTGGGGCCACAGACATACATGCGCACATTCTTTGGATCGAGGGGCTCGAAAACCTCCTTCCGGCGGGTGCGGGTGTTGTGAAACCTGATCGTAGTCATGCCTGTTCCTCACGAGGGGCGCTCGCGGGCGGGCCTATCAACTTCTGTATTGTTTTGGAAGCAACGAACGGACCGCCCTGACGATGTCAGCCGGTAATAATGCAGCAGATGATGCAGAGCGTTGCGTTCATGGCCGTGACCCTAGACCGCTTCCGCCGCGCTGCCAAGCCCTTCCGGCAAACTGCCGGGACCGGCGTTGACAAGGCGGAGATGGCATGCGCCTCTCGGGGCCTTGGAATCACGATCAGACGGACAGGTGCGGCGATGCGGCAATCACGGCGTATTTCGACATTGAACGGGGATGGCGACGATGGCTGGGGCCTGTTCATAGAGGCGCGCCGGATGATCGACGCGGGTGTTGACGTGACGGAACTGACCATCGGCGAACATGACATCCGCACCGACGCCCAGATCCTTGAGGCGATGCATGCCTCGGCCAGCGGAGGCAACACCGGCTACGCCATGATCCCCGGCATCGACGCGCTGCGCGACAAGGTGGCGGCGCGGGTGACGGAGCGGTTAGGCCTGAAAACCACGCGCGACAATGTGATGATCACGCCGGGCGGTCAGGCGGCGCTGTTCATGGCCCATCACGCAGCCTGTGACGAGGGCGACCGGGCGCTCTTCATCGATCCCTACTACGCCACCTATCCCGGCACGATCCGGTCCGTGGGCGCGGTGCCGGTGGCGGTGAAGGCGCGCTCGGCCCATGGCTTCCAGCCCGATCCGAGCGAAATCGCCAAATCCGCACCGGGGGCAAGATCGCTGCTGATCAACTCGCCCAACAACCCCACCGGCGCGGTTTACGGGGCTGACACGATGGCGGGCATCGCCCGCGTGGTGCAGGAGCATGACCTGTGGCTCATCTCCGACGAGGTCTATGACACGCAGGTCTGGGACGGGCCGCATATCAGCCCGCGCACCCTGCCCGGCATGGCGGATCGGACGATGCAGATCGGGTCGCTCTCGAAAAGCCACGCGATGACCGGATCGCGCTGCGGCTGGATCGTGGCGCCCGAGGAGGTGACGGAAAACCTGATCCAGCTGGCCACCAACACCAATTACGGCGTCGCGGGCTTCGTGCAGTCGGCGGGGCTTTTCGCGCTGGAACTGGGCGAGGATTTCGAGGCGCGCATCGCCGAGCCTTTCCGTCGCCGCCGCGGGCTGGTTCTGGATCTTGTCGCAGGGCAGCAGGTGGTGCGCGCGATCCCGGCGCAGGGGGCGATGTATGCGATGCTGGATATCCGTGCGACGGGGCTCAGCGGCGAGGACTTCGCCTTTGCCCTGCTGAAACAGCACCATATCGCGGTGATGCCCGGCGAAAGCTTCGGTCAGGCGGCGGCGGGGCATATCCGTGTGGCCCTGACGGTGGCGGACGACCGGCTGCGCGAGGCGGTGGCGACCTTGCTGGACTTCGCCCGGGAACGGGCCGGGGCGCTGCAGGATTGACGCCCGAAAACCGGCGTCACGGGCGGGGGGAATCGGATAGGGTCTCGTCATGACCCTCTTCGACCTGCCCGACCCTGACACGCTTTATGCCGCGCTTTGCGCGAAAGACCCGGCCTATGACGGGCGCGCCTATGTGGCGGTGCGCTCCACGGGCATTTTCTGCCGCTTCACCTGCCCCGCGCGGAAACCCTTGCGCAAGAACTGCGCCTTCCACGCCACGGCTGGCGCCTGCCTTGAGGCCGGGTTTCGCCCCTGCAAACGCTGCCACCCCCTGAACCAGAGCGGCGATCCGCTGGTCGAAACCCTGCTGGCTGCGCTCGACCGTGCCCCCGCGCGTCGCTGGCGCGAGGCCGATCTGACGGCCATAGGCCACGACCCCTCGACCGTGCGCCGCGCCTTCAAACGCCATTTCGGGATGAGCTTTCTCGACATGGCCCGCCAGCGGCGTTTGCGCGAAGGCTTCACCGCGCTTGGCAACACTGGCAGCGTGACCGAGGCGCAGCTCGATGCCGGGTTCGAAAGCCCCTCCGCCTTTCGCGCCAGTTTCGCCCGGCTTCTGGGGGTTGCGCCGGGCAGCCTGACGGCGGGCGCGCGCTTGCAGGCGGATTGGATCGACACGGCGCTTGGGCCCATGGTGGCGGTCAGCGATGAACGGGCGCTCTACCTGCTGGAATTTGCCGACCGCAGGGCCCTTCCGACCGAGTTGAAGGCCCTGTGGCGGGACGCCAAAGGCGATCTGGGGCTTGGCCGCCCTGCCCCGACCGAGCGTGCCGCGCAGGAACTGGCGGCCTTCATGGACGGGCAAAACGCCCGTTTTACCGTGCCGCTTGCCCCCGGTGGCACGCCCTTCCAACGGCAGGTCTGGGACGCGCTGCAGCGCATTCCGGCGGGCGAAACCCGCAGCTATTCCGACCTCGCCACCCGGATCGGCCGCCCCGAAGCCGCCCGCGCCGTCGCCCGCGCCAATGGCGCCAACCGCATCGCGATCCTGATCCCCTGCCACCGGGTGATCGGCGCCGATGGCAGCCTGACGGGCTATGGCGGAGGGCTCTGGCGCAAGCGGCGGCTGATCGATATCGAACGTCGCTACACCGGGGTTGCGGAAACCGCTTAACATGATAAGCATTTCTGGTGAAGGGAGATGCCGCCATGAACCACGACGATCTGCCGAATTGGTCCGCCAGGGCCGCCGCATGGGCGCAGGACTATCACGCCACGCTGCGCAACCGCCCCGTGCGCCCCGACGTGACACCGGGCTCGATCCGCGAGGCTCTGCCGGCTGAGGCCCCGGAAACGGCGGAACCGATGGACGACATCTTCGCCGATTTCGAACGCATCGTGCCCGGCGCCATGACCCATTGGCAGCACCCGCGATTCTTCGCCTATTTCCCGTCGAACGCCTCGCCCGCCTCCATGCTGGCCGAGCAGCTGGCCAACGCGATCAGCGCGCAATGCATGCTGTGGCAGACCTCGCCCGCCGCGACCGAGATCGAGGAACGGATGGTGCAATGGCTGCGCGCGGGGCTTGGCTTGCCGGAAGGATTCAGCGGCACGATCCATGACACCGCAACCACGGCAACGCTGTCGGCGGTGCTGACCATGCGCGAACGGGCGCTGGACTGGCGTGGCCTGACCGAGGGTTTGTCCGGCCAGCCAGTGTTGCGTGTCTATGCCTCAGCGCAGACCCATAGCTCCGTTGACAAGGCGGTGCGACTGGCGGGGATCGGACAGGAAAATCTGGTAAAAATCCCCACACGGGCCGATCTGTCGATGGACCCCGAGGCGCTTTCCAAAGCGATCAAAGCGGACCGCGCGGCGGGGATGGTGCCAGCGGGTGTCATCTTTTGTTCCGGCGGCACCTCTGTCGGGGCCTTTGACGATATCGCCGCCTGCCTGCCCGTGGCGCAGGCCGAGGGGCTTTATACCCATGTGGATGCGGCATGGGCCGGGTCGGCGATGATCTGCGCGGAATTCCGGCCCCTCTGGGCGGGGGCCGAGGGCTGCGATTCGATCGTCTTCAACCCCCATAAATGGCTCGGCGTGCAGTTCGACTGCTCCGTCCAGTTCCTGCGCGATCCGGCCCCGCAGATCCGCACGCTCGGGCTGCGCCCCGACTACCTGGAAACGCTGGAAAGCAGCGAGATCACAGATTTCAACGAATGGACCGTGCCGCTCGGCCGCCGCTTCCGGGCACTGAAACTGTGGTTCGTGCTGCGCGCCTACGGGCTGGAGGGGCTGCGCGAAAGGCTGCGCAATCACGTGGACTGGGTGTCGGAACTGGCGGAACGTGTGGCGGCAATTCCGGGGCTGGAGATCGTGACAGAGCCGCGCCTGGCGCTCTTCTCCTTCGCCCACAAAGACGGGGATGCAGCAAGCGAGGCGCTGATCCAGAAGGTCAACGCCGATGGCCGCGTCTACCTGACCCAGACCCGCCACGAGGGCCGCTTCGTCATCCGCATGACGGCGGGCAGTTTCGACTGCACAAGGGAGGACGTGATGATGGTGGAAACGGTCCTGCGCGAGATGCTTGGATAGACGGGCTCAGCGTGGCAGAGCGGCGGCCTCGCGGGCGAGGGTTTCGATGCGTGCCCAATCCCCGGACTCGACCGCGTCTTTCGGCGCAACCCAGGATCCGCCCGCACAAAGAACGTTCGGCAAGCTCAGGTACTCATTCGCATTTTTCATGCTGACCCCACCCGTGGGGCAGAAGGAAATCTGCGGGATCGGCGCGCCGATGGATTTGAGCGCGGGGGCCCCGCCCGAAGCCTCGGCGGGGAAGAATTTCAGCATCGTGTAGCCGCGTTCCAGAAGGCGCATGGCCTCGGTTGCGGTCGCGGCGCCGGGCAGAAGCGGCAGGTCCGCCTCCTCGCAGGCATCAAGCAGCTTGTCGGTCGCGCCGGGCGACACGCCGAATGTCGCGCCCGCCTCCTTCGCGGCCTTCACGTCGGCGGGGGTCAGCAAGGTGCCTGCCCCCACGACGCCGCCCGGCACCTTGGCCATCTCGCGGATCACGTCGAGCGCGGCGGGGGTGCGTAGGGTCACTTCCAGCGCGGGCAGGCCACCGGCGACGAGCGCCTCGGCAAGCGGCCGGGCATGGGCGACGTCATCGACGACCAGCACGGGGATGATCGGGGCAAGCGCCGCGATGTTGCGGGCGTGGAGAGAGGCTTGTTGCGGGGTCATCGCTTATGTCCTTCGGGTCGGGGCCGGTGGCTGGGGCGGGACGCCTCCGGCGGGAGTATTGGGGCCAAGAAGAAGATCAGACGACCACGCCCGCCCCCGAGGTCGCGGGGCCCGCGCTGCAGCGGAAGACCTCGAACAGCTCGCGGCCGATGCCATGGCTGTTGGCCGACAGATCGGGGGTGACAGGGGCGCGGTCGGCAACGCCTTCAGTCAGGACGTCGAGCGTTCCCTTGACGGCATCAACCCGGATCAGGTCGCCATCCTGAATCCGCGCCATCAGCCCACCATCCAGTGCCTCGGGGGAAACATGAATGGCCGAGGGTACCTTGCCCGATGCGCCGGACATGCGGCCATCGGTGACCAGCGCCACCTTGTGGCCGCGATCCTGCAACACCGACAGGACCGGAGTCAGGCTATGCAGTTCAGGCATCCCGTTGGCGCGCGGCCCCTGGAATCGGACGACCACCACAACGTCGCGGTTCAACTGTCCATTCTGAAAGGCTTTTTTCACATCTGCCTGATCGTGGAATACGGCTGCCGGGGCCTCTATTACATGGCGTTCGGGGGCCACGGCAGACACTTTCATGATGCCCTGCCCGAGGTTGCCGATCAGTTCCGCCAATCCGCCAGAGCCCTGGAACGGGTCGGAGGCCGGGCGCAGGATCTTTTCGTTCAGGCTGGTCCCGGCACCGTCGGTCCAGACCACCTTGTCACCTTGCAGCTTTGGTTCCTGCCGGTAGCGGGACAGGCCATCGCCCGCCACGGTCACGGCGTCTTCGTGCAACAGCCCCGCATCCAGCAACTCGCCTATCATATAGCCAAGCCCGCCCGCCGCGTGGAAATGGTTCACATCCGCCAGTCCATTTGGGTAGACGCGCGCCATCAACGGGGTGACGGCAGAGATTTCGGCGAAATCGGCGGGTTCGATCAGCACCCCTGCCGCCCGCGCCATGGCGGGCAGGTGCAACACGAGATTGGTCGAGCCGCCCGTGGCCATCAGCCCGACGATGCCATTGACGAACGCCTTTTCGTCCAGAACCTCGCCCGCGGGACGATAGTCGTTGCCAAGCGCGGTAATGCCGATCGCCCGCTCGGTCGCGGCAATGGTCAACGCATCGCGAAGCGGCGTGTTGGGGTTGACGAAGGACGCCCCCGGCAGGTGCAGGCCCATGAATTCCATCAACATCTGATTGCTGTTGGCGGTGCCGTAAAAGGTGCAGGTGCCCGGACCGTGATAGGAGGCCATCTCGGCTTCCATCAGCTTGTCGCGGCCCACCTCGCCGGTGGCAAACTGCTGGCGCACTCGGGATTTCTCGTCGTTGGGAAGGCCGCTGGTCATCGGCCCCGCCGGTACGAAGACCGCCGGAATATGGCCGAAGGTGGCAGCGGCGATAATCAGGCCGGGCACGATCTTGTCGCAGACCCCCAGATACATGGCCGCATCAAAACAGTTATGCGAGAGCGCCACGCCAGCGGATAAGGCAATCACGTCGCGCGAGAAAAGGCTCAGTTCCATCCCCGGCTGGCCCTGCGTGACCCCGTCGCACATGGCGGGAACGCCGCCCGCGACCTGTGCCGTTGCCCCTCGGGCACGGGCGGCGTCCCTGATCAGGCCAGGAAACCGCTCAAAGGGCTGATGGGCCGAGAGCATGTCGTTATAGGCGGTCACGATCCCGATATTGGGCGCGCGCCCTTCGGCAAGCGCCCCCTGATCCTGCCCCATGGCCGCATAGGCATGGGCCTGATTTCCGCAAGTCAGGTGCGCGCGTGCCGGGCCCTGATCGCCGGCGCGGCGCATCCGGTCAAGATAGGTCCTGCGGCTGTCCGCCGACCGGGCGATGATCCGGTCCGTGACCTCTGCAATCCGGGCATTGAGCGACATCGGAGACTCCTTGGCTGCATGTTACCGCATTCTATAATCCGTTAGCGCTAACAATGCCAGTCCCGAATTGTGAAACCGAAACAGGCTACAGCGTGGTCCCCACAAGCGCCCCGATGGCCGAGGTGGCGGCCATGGCCAGAACGCCCCAGATGACGACGCGCATCGCAGCCCGAGTTCTGGGTGCCCCGCCCGCCTGCGCCCCAAGGGCCCCGAGGGCGGCCAAAGCCACAATCGTGGCAAGGCCCACGGACCAGACCAGACCCGTCAGCGGCGCGAACATGGCCACGAGCAGCGGCGCGGCGGCCCCGACGGCGAAGGTCAGGGCCGATACGACAGCGGCCTGAACCGGCGCAGGCGGCGACAGGTCGGTGATGCCGATCTCATCGCGCAAATGGGCGGCGAGCGCATCCTTCTCGGTCAGTTCCACGGCCACCTTGCGGGCCAGATCGGGCGACAGGCCACGGAATTCATAGATCGCAACCAGTTCTTCCAGTTCCGAGTCCGGGTTGTGCTCCAATTCGTATTTTTCGCGCTCCGTGTCGGCGGCCTCGGTATCGGCCTGGCTGGAGACCGAGACATATTCCCCTGCCGCCATGCTCATCGCACCGGCCATCAATCCGGCGGTCCCGGCTAGCACAATCGCCACTCTGTCGCCGCCCCCGGCGGCAACACCGGCGATCAGGGACGCGGTAGACAGGATGCCGTCATTGGCCCCCATCACCGCGGCGCGCAGCCAGCCGGTGCGGAAAGACAGATGCGGTTCGTCGTGGGCGGAGGGTTGGTCGGTGAGATCAGACATCGGACAACAGGATCTTTCCGGGATTGAAGATGTTGAACGGGTCGACGCCGCGTTTCACTGCCGCCATCATGGTCAGGGCGCCTTCGCCCAGTTCCCCCATCAGGTACTTCGCCTTGCCCTGCCCGATCCCGTGTTCGCCGGTACAGGTGCCGTCCATGGAAATCGCCAGATCGTTCAGCCAACTGACGAATTCCCGCGCGCGGGCGACCTCTTGAGCATCCTCCATCATGATCAGCGGCAGGGTGTGGAAATTGCCGTCGCCCACATGGCCCACGACCGGGGCGATCAGGCCCAATTCCTCGGCCTTGGCTTGCGCGGCGGTCACGCATTCGGCCAGACGAGAGACCGGCACACAGCAATCGGTGGAGATACCCTTCGCCCCGGGGCGCAGCGCCAGGGATGCCCAATAGGCGTCGTGCCGCGCCTGCCATAGCCGATTGCGGTCCTCCGGTTTCGTGGTGAAGGCAAAGCCCTGGCTGCCGAAATCTTCTGCAATCTCGCCAAAGGTTTGCGCCTGTTCCTTCACGGAGTTTTCAGATCCGTGGAACTCCAGCAACAGCAGCGGCTGTTCCGGCAGATCGAGCTTGGAATAGGCGTTCACGCCCCTGACGGACAGCGCGTCCAGCAGCTCGATCCGCGCGACGGGCAGGCCCATCTGGATCGTCATGATCACCGCGTTGCAGGCGGCCTCGACCGTGGGGAAGGAACAAGTGGCCGCCGAGATCGCCTCCGGTATCCCTTGCAGTTTCAGCGTCAGTTCGGTGATCAGCCCAAGCGTGCCTTCCGAGCCCACGATCAGCCGCGTCAGGTCATATCCGGCGCTGCTTTTGCGGGCGCGGTTGCCGGTCTTGACAATCTCCCCCGAGGGCAGCACCGCCTTCAGGGCCAGCACGTTATCCTTCATCGTGCCGTAGCGCACCGCGTTGGTGCCCGAGGCGCGTGTCGCGGCCATGCCTCCTAGCGAGGCATTGGCGCCCGGATCGACCGGGAAAAACAGCCCCGTGTCGCGCAGGTAGGTGTTCAGCGCCTCGCGGGTCACGCCGGGTTGAATGACGACATCCATATCTTCGGGATGCACGGCAAGGATCTTGTCCATGCGGCTGAAATCCACGCTGATACCACCGGCAGGGGCGTTCACATGACCCTCCAGAGAAGTGCCGGTGCCAAAGGGGATGATCGGCACGCGGTGATCGGCGCAGATGCGCACCACCTCCTGCACTTCCTCGGCGCTGTCGACGAACACGACCGCATCGGGGGGCTGGGTTTCGATCCATGTGGTGGTGTGGCCATGCTGGTCCCGGATGGATTGGCCAGTCTCCAGCCGCTCTGCGAAGCGTTGCTTCAAAAGCGCCACAGCCGTTCCGATTCCCTCGTCATTGCGCGGCATTTCCATCAGTTCGGCCATGGCGACCACCTTCCCATCAGCACCCAACGGGCAGACCCTAGGCCGCTCGTCACGTTGGTGCAATTGCCGCCATGGTCGCTGCGGACGGTAATTCCGCCTGTTAACCATGATTTTCCGGTTTCTTGTCATCCGGGCGATACAGATCGTGCCTAGTCTTGCTGAAAACCCTGGCTTGAGCGGTCTTCACAATGTCTCTCTACCTGCCGCCCCTGCGCCTGACCGGCGCCCGGATCTTGCGTAGTGGCCAGCTTCAGCGCCGGTCGCTCGGGCTTGCGCGCGGGCGGATCACCAAGGGCCCCCTGCCCGAGGTCGACCTGAGCGGATACCTGGTGCTGCCCGGCATCGTCGACCTGCATTTGGCCCTGCCCGAACCGTTGCGGATCGGCGCATTGCCGGCAATCAAGTCTCGTCTGGCCGCACAGGGCATCACAACGGCCTGGCTGACCGTTCCGTCCGACAAGGAACCGCTGATCGAGCATGTTCTGGACAGGCTGGCCGTCATTCGCGGCGGGATCGACCTGCGGGCCAAGCTGATCCTGTCGCCGGATGCGCGTCTCGGCCCGGACCGGCTGCGGCGGCTGGAAGAACGTCGTCTGGACCTTGCCTCGTTCACCTCCCGCGCTCGGACGACTGCGGCAGATTCCGGCGCCCCCATTTTTCCCCGCGATCTCTGCCAGATGGCGGAATGTCTCGACTCGCTTGGCATTCCCTATGGCAGCCTCGGCGATGCCGATGCCGAAACACGGGAATACTACCGGATGCTCGGGGCGTGGATTGCGGAATTGCCACGCAGCCGGGCCGCGGCGGCCACAGCGCGTGCCATGGGCGATTGCGTGCTTGTCTCCGCCGGGGATCTTTGCCCTTCCGCGGGCATCGGTGAATCGGCCGGAACGGCCCGGTTGGTGGCGCAGGGGCTTTGCGACGCGCTTGTGTCAAATGGCGCGCCCCATGGAATGGCCCAAGCAGCCTGGGTTCTGGCCAATGGCGCGCTGAAAGACCTGCCCGCCGCATGGGCGCTGATCTCGTCCAAACCGGCCGAGATCATCGGTTTGGCCGATCGCGGCACGCTGGAACACGGCAAACGGGCCGATCTGGCGATAGTCGATGAAACCACCCGCGCGGTTGTGGCCACCATCGCAAAGGGTCGCCTGTGTTTTGCGACGCGGGATCTGGCGGCGCGTTTCGGGCAACCGGGGCACCCCATTCCATTGGCCGCGGAGTGATCGCCCGCTGCGCGCCAATACCACGCAGGTGCTGTTAACCCTTTCGCAAGAATTCTTACCGTACTCTTCTTCACGTGCCCAAGCGATCCGACTGCCGAAGGCACTGAAGGACAGCCCCTGTCGCACCGCACCCAAACATCGCGGCAGGGGCTGACCGGAGCCCGGCTCAGCCTGACAGCACAAGACGAAGAAAAGGTTAAGCGCAGGTCATTCCGCCGCGTCGGCGCGGGCGGCTTCAATCTGGGCAGCCTTGCGTTCCACCTGCTCGACGATGTGATCGACCATGCCGTCATTGGCCAGCTTATGGGCCTGCTTGCCGTCAAGATAAACCATCCCCGACCCGGCCCCGCCACCGGTGAAGCCCACATCGGTCAGAAGCGCCTCACCGGGGCCGTTCACGACGCAGCCGATGATGGACAGGCTCATCGGCGTCTTGATATGGGCCAGCCGGTCCTCCAGCAGCTCCACCGTCTTGATCACGTCAAACCCCTGCCGCGCGCAGGACGGGCAGGAGATGATGTTGACCCCCCGGTGCCGCAACCCGAGCGCCTTGAGGATCTCGTAGCCCACCTTCACCTCCTCGACCGGATCGGCCGAGAGGCTCACGCGCAGCGTGTCGCCGATGCCCATCCACAGGAGGTTGCCAAGCCCGATGGCGGATTTCACGGTGCCGGTCGTCAGCCCGCCCGCCTCGGTGATGCCAAGGTGAATGGGCGCGTCCGTGGCCTCTGCCAGCCCCTGATAGGCGGCGGCGGCCATGAAGACGTCGGACGCCTTCACGCTGATCTTGAATTCGTGGAAATCATGATCCTGCAGGATGCGGATATGGTCTAGCCCGCTCTCGATCATCGCGTCGGGGCATGGTTCGCCATACTTATCCAGCAGGTGCTTTTCCAGAGACCCGGCATTCACCCCGATACGGATCGAACAATTGTGGTCGCGGGCGGCCTTCACCACCTCGGCCACGCGGCTGGCATCGCCAATATTGCCCGGGTTGATCCGCAGGCAGGCCGCGCCAGCCTCTGCCGCTTCGATTCCGCGTTTATAGTGGAAATGGATGTCTGCCACGATCGGCACCGGGCTTTCCGCGACGATCTCTTTCAATGCTATGGAAGACGCCTGATCGGGCACAGAGACTCGCACGATATCGGCCCCCGCCTCGGCACAGGCCTGCACCTGCGCGATGGTGCCCGCCACATCCGTGGTCAACGTGTTGGTCATTGTCTGAACGGAGATCGGCGCACCGCCCCCCACAGGCACATTCCCCACCATGATGCGGCGGCTTTCGCGGCGGTCGATATTGCGCCAGGGGCGAATGGGATTGTGGGACATGTCAGTCTGCCTCGGGCCTGATCAAACGCTTGTGCCTGTCAGATAGCCCCTGTGTCCGGGCACGGCAACGGGGGTGCGTCAGTTGTCGCCAGACAGGACCAGCGCCGCGACACGCGGCAGGTCGGGGTCGGCTGCAGCATCGGCCATCACGTAATTGTCGGACAGCGCATCGGCGGTCAGCACCACGTCGCGCGCGATCGAGGTGCCGGGACCGGCGGGGCCAAGCGTCACGCCATTCACGGCGAAATAGAGCGAGCCGGAATTCCCTGCGCGCAGGGTTGGCAGATCGGCCCCTTCGGGCAGGGTATAGCTGTCACCCGCATCGAGCGTGCCTTCGAACAGCACCGTGCCGGAGGCCGAACTCACGCGGATCCAGGACGGGCGCACGGCAAACAGCACCACCTCGTCGGCCGTCGGGGCCTCGGTCACCTGAACGGCACCCGCCAGTTCAAAGCTGTCTTCGGGCGCATTTGGCCGGGCAAGGCCGGGGGTTTGCGCGAATTCTCCGACCGCATCGGGGTCGAGCGTGGCAATCGCCTCGTCCCGTGGGGTCAGGACGGGGGTGTCCAGCGCTTGCGGGCGATATAGCCGGTCAATGGGGTCGACCGTGGGCAGGCGCGGCGTGGTGGCGTCGGGCAGTTCCGTTTGCGCCATCGACATGACACCGGCTGCTTCGACCGGGTCAAGCGCCGCAACGGTCTGCGGGGCCTCGTCCACGGGAACGAACTGCACCCGCTGGATTTCCGTCAGCACCGACCATGCGCCGTAGCCGATGACGCCAACAAGCGCGATCAGCACGGCAGCAGAGCCAAGCGCGCCCGGTTCCAGACGGCTGAACATGCTTTCGCGCTCGGGGGCGAAAGACACGCGGGCGGTGGACATCACATCATTGGGATTCAGGCGCTTGGGGGCATCGCCAAAGGCGCGTTTTGCCCCACGGGCCTGTGCCGCGGAATCCCCGTGAACGCCATGGAACCCGGCTTCGGCGCTGAAGCGGCGGAAGGTCCATTCCGGGTCCATGCCGAGATAACGCGCGTAGGAGCGCACGTAACCGGCCACGAAGCCCTTGGTGGCAAAGACGGAGAGATCGGCGTTTTCAATGGCGGCAATGTGAGAGGCCTTGATCTTCAGCTCTCTTTCCACATCCAGAAGGGATTTGCCAAGCGTCGCGCGTTCCCCGCGCATCAGGTCACCCAAAGGCACGTCAAGCGTATCAAGCTCGTCAAATGGCAAGCTGCCATCCTTCGACGTGTCTGTGTTCATGCCCATGCGGCCCTGTGCCCCGCGTTTCGCCTAAGGTCTTTGACGGTTTTCCGATCTACCGACCGAAGACATCCCCATTCCATCCCGGTGATTCCCCAAAATCGCCGGTCTTAGGAGCGTGTTAACACAACATGAGGTTATTTTGCACCTGCGGAACTTGCGTCAGGCACTCATTTCGGCACGATTCAGCGCACAGTGGTTCCACAGCGCGTCCATCGCCCGGACAAGACCATCCAGCATCTTGGGATCATGGACCGGCGACGGGGTAAAGCGCAGACGTTCCGTTCCGCGTGGAACGGTCGGGAAATTGATCGGCTGCACGTAGATGCCGTAGTCCGACAGCAGCATGTCCGAGATTTTCTTGGTATGGACGGGATCGCCCACCATGACCGGCACGATGTGACTGCCATGGTCGATGATCGGGAGGCCCATGCCCTTGAGGCGCAGCTTCAGCACCTTGGCGCGTTCCTGGTGCAGATCCCGCAGCGCCTGGTCGGTTTTCAGATGCCGGACCGAAGCCGCCGCCCCTGCCGCCACGACCGGCGGCAAAGAGGTGGTGAAGATGAAGCCCGGCGCGTAAGATCTTACGGCATCACACATTTTTTCGCTGGCCGCGATATAGCCGCCATGCACGCCAAAGGCCTTGCCCAAGGTGCCATTGATGATGTCGATGCGGTGCATAAGGTTGTCACGCTCGGCCACGCCAGCGCCACGGGGGCCGTACATGCCGACCGCGTGCACCTCGTCGAGATAGGTCAGAGCGCCGAATTCGTCTGCCAGATCGCAGATCTCTTCGATGGGGCCGAAATCGCCATCCATGGAATAGATCGACTCGAACGCGATCACCTTCGGCACTGCCGGATCGTCGGCCTCCAGCAGCTCGCGCAGATGGGCCACGTCGTTGTGGCGGAAGATGCGCTTGGCCCCGCCATTGCGGCGCACGCCTTCGATCATCGAGGCATGGTTCAGCGCATCGGAATAGATGATGAGGCCCGGAAACAGCTTGGGCAGCGTGCTGAGCGTCGCGTCATTGGCAATATAGGCCGAGGTGAAGAGCAGCGCGGCCTCCTTCTGGTGAAGGTCAGAGAGCTCCGCCTCCAACTCCTTGTGATAGACCGTGGTGCCGGAGATATTGCGGGTGCCGCCAGAGCCTGCACCGGTATCTTCCAGCGCCTTGTGCATCGCCTCCAGAACAACAGGATGCTGGCCCATGCCCAGATAATCGTTGCCGCACCAGACGGTGATATCCTGTTCGCTGCCATCGGGCTTTTTCCAGACCGCATGGGGGAACTGACCGCGACGGCGCTCAATATCAATGAAGGTCCGGTAACGCCCTTCTTCGTGCAGGCGGTTCAGGGCGGCATCAAGCGCGGCATCGTAGTTCACTGGCGGTCTCCTTTTTCCGGACCCGTTCGCGGGGGCCCGAAAGACACGGCTGGCAAGGCTTCGGACGGATGCGTTTCCTTGAATGCCCGAAGATTTGGGTGATCTAGGCCCTGAGGCCCTCCCCTCGCAAGTTACAAATTGACGCGCGGGTTACTTTGACATGGATCAACGGAGCGGCTGCAAGATCAGTTCTGGACAACAACGCGGCAGTCATCCTGTCCACAATTGGCGACGGCTGTTTCCTCGTCTGCCCCGATTCCCCACTGCCCGGTTGCCTCGGAAATGGCCATGGCACGCGACCGGCCAAGGCGGCGATACTCGCCGCGCAGGGCAGCGGTGGCCTCGGTATTCAGTTGCAGACCGCGGCCCGGTTCCCAGCCCTCCGGGCGCACCACCATGACCACGATGCAGGACGGGCCAGAGCTGCGCTGCGCTTCGCAGCCCTCCAGGGCGACGCGGCGCGCATTCTCTTCGTCATGGAAATTGGCGGCGGCAACTGTCGCCTCGGAGGCCAGCCCCATGCCGGGTGCAATGGCGATCGCGCCGTAATAGCTGACCGCGCCGGACAGTTGCGGAGATTGCAGAATGGCCCGGTCGGTATCCGACAGGCTGTCATGGTCGATCACCTCCACCTCGACGGCCCCGCGTTCGGCAAAGACCAGTCGCCGCGCCTCGCGCAGGTTCGGCAGGTCCTGTGCAAGCGCAGGCAGCCCGGTGGCCGCGATGGCAAGGGCAAGGCCCGAGGATCGAAGGAAGGATATCGCGCGCATGAAATAACTCCGCTCTCTTTGGGTCGGATGTCTGAAACCTTAACAGGGAATACCGTGTCCCCTGCCCTTCGGCAACATCTGGACAGCGCCGGGCGGGCTGATAGGCTCCGCCCCAACACGCGAATGTGAAAGGAATCCCCCATGTCGCTCGACGCCGTTCTTGCCCGCATTGACGAAAACCTGGAGGACGCCACCGACCGGTTGATGGATCTGCTGCGAATCCCCTCCATCTCGACCGATCCCGCCTACAACGACGATTGCGACCGGGCCGCCGATTGGCTGGTCGTGGATCTGAAGAGCCTGGGCTTTGACGCCACCAAGCGGCTGACACCGGGCCGCCCGATGGTCGTGGCGCATGTCAATGCCGATGCCGACGGGCCGCATCTGCTGTTCTATGGCCACTACGACGTGCAGCCGGTCGATCCTCTCAACCTCTGGAACACCCCGCCCTTTGAACCGGCCATTGAAGACACCCCCAAAGGCAAGGTCATCCGAGGACGCGGGGCGTCTGACGACAAGGGGCAGCTGATGACCTTTGTCGAGGCCTGCCGCGCATGGAAGACGGTGCATGGCAGCCTGCCGGGCAAGATCACGCTTTTCTTCGAGGGCGAGGAGGAATCGGGCTCACCCTCGCTGGTGCCCTTCATGCAGGAAAACGCGGCGGAACTGACCGCCGATATCGCGCTGATCTGTGACACCTCCATGGTCGCGCCCGGCGTGCCCTCGATCCCCACGCAGCTGCGCGGGATGCTGAAGGATGAATTCACCCTGACTGGCCCCCGCATCGACCTGCATTCGGGCCATTACGGCGGACCGGGCCTCAACCCGCTGCGGGAAATGGCGCGGATCGTGGACAGCTTCTATGATCCCGAGACCGGGGCCGTGGCGGTCGAGGGGTTCTATGAGGGCGTCCATGAGGTGCCCGAGGATATCCTGCGCCAATGGAACATGTCGGGCTTCGACGAGGCCGACTATCTGGCCGAGGCGGGTTATACCGTGTCCCATTACGAACAGGGCTATTCCTGCCTCGAAAAGCAATGGGCGCGCCCGACGCTGGAGGTGAACGGCATGTGGGGCGGCTATCAGGGGGCCGGGACCAAGACCGTCATCCCCTCACAGGCGCATTGCAAGATCACCTGCCGTCTGGTGGGCGACATGGACCCCGATGCGCTGCGCGTGAAGATCCGCAAGCATGTGGCCGACCGGCTTGGCCCCGATCTGAGCGTGGAGTGGAACCAGGATCTTGAAGGCTCCCCCGCGCCGGTGATGAACGTGAACCGGCCCGAGTTCGAAAAGGCCCGGCAGGCGCTGTCCGATGAATGGGGCCGCGAGGCGGTCTTCATCGGCATGGGCGGGTCGATCCCGATTGCCGGGTTCTTCAAGGACGTGCTCGGCATGGATGCGCTGCTGACGGGCTTTGCCAATGACGATGACGCGATCCATTCCCCGAACGAGAAATATGACCTCGACAGCTTTCACAAGGGCATCCGGTCCTGGGCGCGGATCCTGCATGCGCTGACGCGCTGACCCCCTGCCCCTGCCCGGTGCTCAGGCGTCGGGCGGGGGCGTGTCCGGCACGAAGGCAAGGGCAGACCGCGCAGGCCCCGTCCAGAACCGGGTCATCATCAGGACCGCCGCCACCGACAGCCCAAGGGCCAGGCCAAGCCAGATGCCAACCCCCTCCAATCCAAGCGGAAAGCCGAGCACATAGCTCGCCGGCACACCGATCCCCCAGTAGCTGACCACCGCGTAGATCATGGGGCGCTTCGTGTCCTGCACCCCGCGCAGGAAGCCAAGCGCCATGACCTGCACCGCATCGGCCAGCTGAAACAGCGCCGCCGTGGCCAGCAGCACCGTGCCGGTGGCGATCAGGGCTGCCCGGTTGGGTTCTGCCGGGTCGAGGAACAGGCCGATCAGCAGTTCGGGAATGCCGAGGAACGCCGCGATGGTGATCGCCACCATGCCAAGCGACAGAACCAGTGCGGCCAGCGCCCCCATGCGCAGGTTGGGCAGATCCTTGCGACCCCAAGCATAGCCCGCGCGCACCGTCGCGGCAGAGCTCAGGCCCAGATGCACCATGAAGGTTGCCGCCGCGATGGACACGGCGATGCCATGGGCGGCCAGCGCCTCTTCCCCGATCCAGCCCATCATGATGGCGCTTGCCGTGAACAGGCCGCTTTCGGCCAGCATCGTCAGCCCGATCGGCATCCCGAGGCGAAACACCTCGCCAAACGCGCCCCAGTCCGGCCGCCAGAGCCGGGCCAGGATGGTATAGCCCCGCAAGTCCCGCGCCAGCGCCGCATAGGCGCCGAGCAACACCAGGATCAGCGCATTGGTGCCAAGCGACGCGATGGCCGCGCCCCGGATCCCCAGTTCGGGCGCGCCGAGATTGCCGAAGATGAGCACCCAGTTGAACCCGATATTCACCGCCGTCCCGGCCAAAGTCGCCCACAGCACGATCTGGGTGTGACCAAGCGCTGACAGGTGGCTTTTGAACACCACGGCAAGCAGGAACAGCGGCATCGACCAGCCCGCGATGCGCAGATAATCCTGCATCAATTGCGACAGCTCAGGCGCCTGCCCGAGCGCCACGAAGATCGGGCCGCTGAACCAGAACAGCGGCATCGAGGCACATCCGATGAGACA
Source organism: Nioella sediminis (assembly GCF_001879695.1). GTDB lineage: Bacteria > Pseudomonadota > Alphaproteobacteria > Rhodobacterales > Rhodobacteraceae > Nioella > Nioella sediminis. The sequence continues at coordinate 8,870 of NZ_MNBL01000049.1, read as the reverse complement.
GGACAGCCACAGGCCCATGCGCGTGACCCGGCGCACCTGCGTTCTGTCTTCATTGGCGATCGCGGCGGCCACCATGGGCATGACGGCAATGCCGAATCCGGACCCAAGCAGGAACACCACGAAGAAATACGAGGACGCCAGGGATTGCGCAGCCAGTTCGCTGACGCCATACCATCCCAACATGACCGTGTCGGTGATCCCGATGGACAATTGGGCAAGATGGCTGCCCGCCAGGGGAAGACCAAGCAAAAAAACAGCCCCTAGGTGATGGCGAAAAGGTGTCATTGCTGGTACTCTTCTGCGACAAGGCCTCTTGACAAGCGGCTTTGTAATTATTTGAAAATACCCGATAAAGTGGGTACACGTTTCCAGATTGGAACCGCATTGTTGCTTAGCTTACCCCCCTCTGCGCCACATTCACGCCACATTTTTTGACGAGATAAGCATCTGCGTAAACAGCGAGCAGAAGAAACAAGAATGCAACACGAAAGTTGGCATAATTTCCTGACGTCCGAAAGTGGTGCCGTTTCGGTGGACTGGACGGTTCTGACCGCTGCGGTTGCCGGTATGGCACTGGCTGCGACGGCGATGATCGAGGACGGGATTTCCTCGCTCGCCTCGGATCTGGAAGCGCAACTTCGGACGCAGCAGGTCAGCGATGCGTTCGTTGTGTTCCATTCCGCGCATTTCAACGCGCTCTACGATGCCGGCGTGATCGACGAAGACGGCGCGGAAAGCATGTTCGACATCGCCAACGCCATGACCAACGCCACGATCCTGACCGGGATCGAGGAAGGCATTCTGGCTTATAACGATGGCGATCTCTCAGATGAGGATATTGCCCTGCTCGTCGCCATGGCCAGCGTCGGCGTGCAGCGCAATATTATCAGTGCGGATGACGTCAATCTGGTCTCGACCTACTAGGCCACGCCCCATCTGTCTGCCCCGGATCGGTCTGGTCTGAAGGAAACGGCGCCCCGAACGGGCGCCGTTTCTTCGGTCAGCGGTCGCGCCGCTGATCAGGGTGTAGGGACGCCCCCAGGATATGGTCCGAGGCATGGATCACATGACTGGCATGGCCCACGATCAGCGGATCGGGCGCCTGCGCGATGTCATGGTCCTTGCCGGGATAGTCCAGCGTCGACAGGAAATGACGCATCGTATTTAGGCGCGCCCGCTTCTTGTCGTTCGACTTGATGATCGTCCAGGGCGCATCTGCGGTGTCGGTGTAAAAGAACATCGCTTCCTTCGCCTCGGTATAGGCGTCCCATTTGCCAAGGCTCGCCTTGTCGATCGGGCTCAGCTTCCACTGCTTCAGCGGGTCGGTTTCGCGGCTGGCAAACCGGGCGCGCTGTTCTTCCTGAGTGACCGAGAACCAGTATTTGTAAAGCCGGATGCCCGAGCGCACCAGCATCCGTTCCAGATCCGGGGTCTGGCGCATGAATTCAAGATATTCATGCGGCTCGCAGAATCCCATGACGCGTTCCACGCCCGCGCGATTGTACCAGCTGCGGTCATAGAACACCATTTCGCCCGAGGTTGGCAGGTGGTTGATATAACGTTGAAAGAACCACTGGCCGCGTTCCTCGTCCGTGGGTTTATTCAACGCCACGACGCGGGCAAAACGCGGGTTCAGGTGTTCGGTAAACCGCTTGATCGTGCCGCCCTTGCCCGCCGCGTCCCGGCCCTCGAACAGGATCACGAATTTCTGTCCCGTGTCCTGCGCCCATAGCTGAACTTTCAGAAGCTCCGCCTGAATGCGCGCCTTCTCGGCCTCGTAGGCCTTGCGCGGCAGCTTGTCGGAATAGGGGTACTCGCCGGTTTCGAACGCATGGCGAATGTCATCCGTGGTCACCGTGGGAAAGCCCTTGTCGGCCCCGTTGGTCTGTCCGGCTTCGATCTGGGCGTCGGTGGCTGCGGGTGCGGTCATTGCGGTCTCCTTCTGATTGTCCTGCGCATCGTCTGGCACGGATCGCGGCAAGGCGCCTTGATCGGTGTCAAGAAACTGACACAAAACATCGGAAAACCCGTGGATAGTGGCCCGCACCCCCTGCCCCACAAAATCCTGCGTTGCCCCTTGTCGGCTGCCCCGCCCCTGCGATACCCTGCCAGCCAATCAAAAGCACAAAGCAAAGAGCAGATGGGCATGGCCGACGATCTTCTTTCCCCTGCGGTGGACAATGGGGGCTATGACGCCTCTTCGATCGAGATTCTGGAGGGGTTGGAGCCTGTCCGCAAACGCCCCGGCATGTATATCGGTGGCACCGATGAGCGTGCCTTGCATCATCTGGTGGCCGAAATCCTCGACAACTCCATGGATGAGGCCGTGGCCGGTCATGCCAGCCGCATCGAGGTGGAACTGCATGGCGATCATTCCATCACCATCCGCGACAACGGTCGCGGCATGCCGGTGGACCCGCATCCCAAATTCCCCGACAAGTCCGCGCTGGAGGTGATCCTGTGCACTCTTCACGCAGGCGGCAAATTCTCGGGCGACAGCTATGAAACCTCGGGCGGGTTGCACGGGGTTGGCGCGTCTGTCGTGAATGCGCTTTCCGATCACCTGCGGGTCGAGGTCGCGCGCAACCGCGAGCTTTTCGCGCAGGAGTTCTCGCGCGGCATCCCGCAAGGCCCGGTTCAGGCCATCGGCGCCGCCCCCAACCGGCGCGGCACCACCGTGACCTTCCACCCCGACGAACAGATCTTCGGCCATCACCGGTTCAAACCCGCGCGGCTGCTGAAAATGGTTCGCTCCAAGGCCTATCTCTTCTCTGGCGTGGAAATCCGCTGGAAATCGGCCATCGAGGACGGGGACACGCCGCTGGAGGCCACCTTCCATTTCCCCGGCGGTCTGGCCGATTACCTCAAGGAAACGCTCGGGGGGGCCTCCACCTACGCCGATCAGCCCTTCGCGGGCCTGGTCGATTTCAAGGAACGGTTCAACACGCCGGGCAAGGTGGAATGGGCGATCAATTGGACGCCGTCCCGCGACGGGTTCATCCAGTCCTATTGTAACACCGTCCCCACGCCCGAGGGCGGCACGCATGAGGCCGGGTTCTGGGCCGCCGTGCTGAAAGGCATCCGCGCTTATGGGGAACTGGTCGGCAACAAGAAGGCCGCGCAGATCACCCGTGACGATCTGATCACCGGGGGCTGCGCGCTGGTCAGCTGCTTCATCCGGGAACCCGAGTTTGTCGGCCAGACCAAGGATCGCCTCGCCACCACCGAGGCACAAAGGCTCGTTGAAAACGCCGTGCGCGACCATTTCGACAATTGGCTGGCCGCCGACACCAAGGCCGCGGGCGCGATCCTCGATTTCCTGGTGCTGCGCGCGGAGGAACGTCTGCGCCGACGGCAGGAGAAGGAAACGCAACGCAAATCCGCCACCAAGCGGCTGCGCCTGCCCGGCAAGCTGGTGGATTGTTCCAATTCAAACCGCGAGGGGACAGAGCTGTTCATTGTCGAGGGCGACTCGGCGGGCGGATCGGCGAAAATGGCGCGGGATCGGAAAACGCAGGCGCTGCTGCCCTTGCGCGGCAAGATCCTCAACGTCCTCGGCGCGGCGGGGTCCAAGATTTCCACCAATGCCGAGATCAACGATCTGTGTCAGGCCATGGGCGTCGGCGTAGGGACCAAGTTCAACATCGACGATCTGCGCTATGACAAGATCATCATCATGACCGACGCGGATGTGGACGGCGCCCATATCGCCTCGCTCTTGATGACCTTCTTCTTCACCCAGATGCGGCCCATGATTGACCACGGGCATCTCTATCTGGCCTGCCCGCCCTTGTATCGCCTGACGCAAGGGTCGCGCCGCGTCTATTGCCTGGATGAGGCGGAGCGGGACGCGTGGCTCGCCAAGGGGCTCGGCGGCAAGGGCAAGATCGACGTCAGCCGCTTCAAAGGCCTGGGCGAGATGGACGCCAAGGACCTAAAGGAAACCACGATGGACCCCGAGCAGCGCAAACTGATCCGCGTGTCGATTGACGACGAGGTGCCGGGTGAAACCGGAGACCTGGTGGAACGCCTGATGGGCAAGAAACCGGAACTGCGCTTCCAGTATATCCAGGAGAACGCGCGGTTTGTGGAGGAGTTGGATGTTTGAACGCTTAGAGGCGCATTGCTATGTTGTCTTGGCTATCTAGATTCTTTTCAGGGAAGAACGGAAGCGCGAGTGGAACACGACACAAACCATTCACTATGAGCGTAGGGCATGACCTAAAAGCGGATCGCCCTGGCACTGAGTTTTCAAAAAGTGAACGAAGAAAAATAATAAAAGAAGCGGTTAGAATTAGTCGTGAGAAATCAATAAAAGAAGAGATGGAAAAACGGCGCGCAAAGCTGATTACCATTATTGCAACCGCAAGGAACAAATCCATTAATAAGTATGGAGATCTTGACGAAAGCTTTATAAAACATGAGGCAGAGGAGTTTCTTCGAGTTTGCCTTCCCAATATCCCTCCTGATGAGGACACAATATACTTTGCGCAACGCGAACTGCAGAAGCTTCTGAATGGGATTTCCGACAAAAGTGAAGCCCCAGTCGATCCAATTGAGTTCGAATACTGGTGTGCTAAAGAAATCGAGCGCCTTGGCTGGAACTGCACAGTAACGACTGCATCTGGAGATCAAGGCGTTGACATTATAGCCAGCTATGGAGAAAAAGTTGTTGCCATTCAGTGCAAACGGTTCTCCAAACCGGTTGGCAATTCCTGTGTTCAGGAAGTTTTTGCCGCCGCGACATTTGTGGGCGCCACAGATTATTGTGTCATTGCAACTTGTGGCTTTACCAGATCAGCAACTGAGTTGGCTCAGTCAACCGGAACCAAACTAATTGAAGCTTCGGCGATAAGTCAGTTCAACGAATTATTTCTCTAATAGCATTACGGGATAGGTGGGATATAGTGGTTGATCAGGGCGACCAACCGAGCCATCGACGACGCGCGCGGGGGCGATCCTGACCTTTTGACTCGCGCTTTATGGCTGCCACATCCGCGCTCCCTCTCCGTCTCGTCTAACCCTACCCAAATCGCCTCCGCGTGGGGGCGCGTCGGCGATGGCGCGGCGGCTTCGCCTTGAGTCCGCACCGGGGGCACAGCTCCACCCTTTCCCTTGACCACTCCCCCGCAACCCGCAACAGTTGACGCACACAAGCGGGGGGGCAGCCGATGTGCTGGAGCGAAGGGGCCAGTCTGGCCATGGTGGGCGTCGGCGCCGCCGCAACGGTCGTCACCTGGACACGCGGTGACCCGCCCGCGATCCCGATCACGCTGGCCTTTTTCGCCTCGATGGAGGCGCTGCAGGTCTGGGGCTACCAGACCATCGACCAATGCGAGCTGACCGGAAACCGCGCCTCAGCGCTGCTCAGCTACGTCCATATCTCGCTGCAACCTCTCTTCATCAACGCCTTCGGCATGGCGATCATGGGGGGTGTCTCGGCCCGGATGTGGCGGACCATCATGGGGCTGACGGCGGTGATCTCGGTCCTGTTGCTGATGCGGATGGTGCCGATGGCCTCGATTGGCCCGTGCGTGCCGGGCACGACGCTGTGCGGGCCGCAATGGTGCACCCTGTCCGGCACATGGCACCTTGCCTGGGACATGCCGCTGTCTGATTTCGCAGGACGGTTCGGGGGCGATGTGTTCCGACATTGGGTGCCCTTCCCCGATTACCTGCTGGCGGTCTTCATCTTCCCGCTCTTCTACGGGGCATGGCGGTTCGCGCTGGTGCATGCGTTGCTCGGCCCGATCCTCGCGGCCTCCCTCACCGCCAATCCCAATGAGATGCCGGCGGTCTGGTGCCTCTTCTCCGTCGGTCTGGTGCTGATCTCGCTCACCCCGTGGATACGCCGGACGGTGACGGCATAGCCCGCATCTGCTAGCGTGACGACAGGGAGGATGCCATGGCCCCTTGGTTGCAGGTTCTGTTTACCCTTGTCTTCGCCGGTCTGGCGGGGGCGCTGATCTGGCGGCTTGCCTCCATCGACAAGGCGCTGTGGCAGAACCGGCCCATCCTGGCCAAGCGGCTGGAGATCTACGACCGCATCGCGCCCGATATGAACCGGATCTACTGTTTCCGGCGGCTGGTGGGGTATTGGAAGGAGATTTCTCCCCCCGACATGATCGCCACCAAGCGGCGGCTGGACCGGGAGGTGAATATCTACCGCCACCTGCTGTCCGAAGACTTCTACCAGCGGCATTTCGAGTTCATGCAGCTCTGTTTCCATACCTTCACGGGGCAAGGCGAAGACGCGAAAATCCGCGCGGTGGTGACGCATGATCTGGGGGACCGGCGGGTGCATGCGGGCTATGACTGGGACGAGGGTTGGGAGCCGATGTTCGCCCCTGACGAGTTGCCCACGGATTACCAGATCGACGAGGCTTATATGCAGGCGATGAATGCGCTGAGGCGGTCCATCGGGCTCAGGGATGTCGACTGAAATAGCCCCGAGGCGCGTGAACACCCCGGGGCGAAGCATGACAAAGTCAGGATTGTCCGATCAGCGCAGGATCACCGTGCGCGTGATCGGGGTGTACTCCAGCGGCATGGGCGGGCAGCTCAGGCAGGTGTCCGGCATCGGGATCGGACGCGGCATGGGCAGCACCACCGGGAAGGGGAAGGGCAGCGGGCGCGGCTCGGGCAGCGGCGTCAGCTTTGCGTCGTCCTCGATCACATGCAAGGGCGAGCCAAGCACGATGATGTCAGCCGAAGCGGCGGGGGCAATGGCGGCAGCCGTCAGGGCCGCGGCGAGGAAGGTCATAACAGGTTTCTTCATGGGTCAAATTCCTTGGGTCAGGGTGATTGGGTTTTCAGGTTGCGCCGGGGGTTTGGGAGGAGCCGACAGGAAAACCCTGACAGACCCGGCCCCGTCATCCAAAATCGGCGCGTCGTCAGCCAAGAACAGCTTTGCGCTATCGGATAACCGTTCGGGGATTGCCCCTGCATTCTCTGCGGCTTAGCCTTGAGTTGACGATCATAGAAGGGCCACGCGCCATGACCACACCTACCCTTTCCCCTGCCGATCTGAACCGCTTCCTTGGCGAGAATTTCGCCGATTGGGTGCGCGATCTGCAATTGGATGTGACCGAGGTGAGTGAGTCGCACACAATCTCGCGCATGCCCAACAGTGCCCGATTGACCCGCGTTGGCGGGATCATCTCGGGCCAGGCCCTGATGACGATGGCCGATACAACGATGGTCCTGGCAACGGCCGGCTTCTTCGGATCGTTCCGCCCGGTCGCCACCACGAATTTCACCTGCCAGTTCCTGCGTCCGGGCGTCGGTGACTGGATCGTCTGCCGGGCCGATATCGTGCGGGCCGGCAAGAGCATGGCCTTTGTCGAGGCGGAAATGGTGGCCGAACCCTCCGGCAAACCCGTGGCGCGGGCGCAGGCCACCTTCTACGTGGTCTGACCGCGCGTTTACCCTGTGCTGACGAAGGCCCGTAGATCGGCTAGGCTGGGATCATGCTGCGCTGGATCATCACCCTTCTCCTTCTGCTGACCGCCTGCGGCCGCCCCCTGACCGAGGCCGAACGCGTCTTCATGGCAGAGCTTCAGCCCGGGCTTGATCCGGCCCCGATCCGCATCGTTGAAATGCCCCTCGTGGGCCTGCGCAGCCATACCCGCCCCGTGCGCCCGCGCGTCACCTGCCGGGAACGGATTTTCCCGCCGCCAGAGGGGCTTACCGTTCAAAGCCGCGCGGCCGGAATCGCCACATTCAGGCGCATCTGGGTCACGCCGGACTATTACCTGGACGATTATCTGGCAGGCTACCCGGATGAATTGCGGCTGGTGGCGGCAATGTTCTTTGCCCATGAGATGACCCATATCTGGCAATGGCAAAACCGGGCCGTGACCGGCTACCACCCGCTGCGCGGCGCGTCGGAACACTGGGTCAGCGATGATCCCTACCTCTTTGATGTGCCATCGGAAACGCCCGATTTCCTCAGTTACGGATACGAACAGCAAGCCAGCCTGGTCGAGGAATATGTCTGTTGCCGGGCGCTGGATCCGGGCGGTGCGCGGACCCAAAGACTGGAAGAGATTCTTCAGCCTTATCTGAACCTTACACCCATCAATGACCGCATCAGCCGCCCCGACATCCGGCTGCCATGGGAAGACGCGGAACTGCCCGGCATCTGCTCATAGCCCCTTGCGCTTCCTCACGATCCGCCGCAGCCTGCGCGCCGGATGAAGGAGAGCAGAAACATGACCCAACACGCGCTGATCATGCTGGCCGCGGGCATCGGCATTCCGCTTCTGGCCGCGCTGAACGCCCGGCTCGGGGCCAATATCGGATCCCCTGCCGCCGCTGCCTTCATCCTGTTTATCGTCGCTGTTTCAGCGACTTGCGTGGTCATGCTGGGGACCGGGCCACAGGCATTGACCCGATTGTCCGGCCAGCCCTGGCATCTGTTTCTTGCTGGGCTTCTGGTGGCCTTCTACGTGCTGTCCATCACCTATGTGGCCCCCCATTTCGGGGTCGGAAACGCGGTCTTCTTCGTGCTTCTGGGCCAGCTCGTCTCGGCCGCGATGATCGACCATTTCGGCCTGTTCGGGGCAGCGCAATCGCCGCTCACCCTCATGCGTGCGGGCGGCATTCTGGTCATGGCCGCGGGCGTCGCCCTGACCCAGATGGCGGCCAGATAAGGGGGGTGCCCCCTGTACACCCCCTGTGCACCCCCCGTACACCGGGCGTGCAGACGAAAAGCCACTTTCATCTTGGCAAAAATACCTCGGGGGAGGAGCGAAGCGACGGGGGCAGCGCCCCCAATTTTCTTCCAAGAAAATTCCTGCGCCGGGGACTCGGGCGCGCCTAGCCGCCGGCCTTGTCCTCCAGCATCAGCCACTCGTCCTCTGCGGCGG
>NZ_MNBL01000048.1 GCF_001879695.1 Nioella sediminis | reverse complement strand
CGGACAGCTTCCCCTGCCGTTCGGCCAGGGCCTCGCTGGCCTTGCGGAATTTCACCGGCTCTCGGGTAAACAGCTCGGGATCCGACATCAGGTCTTCCAGCTTGGCAATCTCCGCTTCCAGCCGCTCGATCAGGCCGGGCAGTTCCTTCAGGCGATACGATTCCGTGTAGGACAATCCGCCCCCGGTCTTGCCAGCGGGCTTTTCCCGGGGTGCGCTTGCGGGTGCTTTCGGTCTCCCCGGTTTTTCCGCCTCCCGCATGGGCGCGGTCTCGGCCCGCTGCGCGCGGTAGTCGGACCAGCCGCCCGCATAGACCGTGGCCAACCCGTCGCCTTCCGTCGCGATGGTGGTCGAGGCCACCCGGTCGATGAAGTCCCGGTCATGGCTCACCAACAGTACCGTACCGGGGTAATCGCCCAGAAGATCCTGCAACAGGTCGAGCGTTTCCACGTCCAGATCGTTGGTGGGCTCGTCCAGCACCAAAACGTTCGATTCCCGCGCCATCAGCCGCGCCAGCAGAAGCCGCGCCTTTTCGCCACCCGAGAGAGAGCGCACCGGCGCGCGGGCCTGGCGTTCATCGAAGAGGAAATCCTTGAGATAGCCCACCACGTGGCGCGGCGTGCCACGCACCATCACCTGATCGGAGGCACCTGAAACGGCCATGGAGGGATCGAGCGCCAGCGCATCCCACAGGGTCGCATTCGGATCGAGCGCCGCGCGGGTCTGATCGAAGACCGCCATCTCCAGGTTCGTGCCATGGGTGACGCTGCCGGTATCGGGCGCGATTTCGCCGGTCAGCACCTTGAGAAGCGTCGTCTTGCCGACCCCGTTGGGGCCGACAAAGGCCACCCGGTCGCCGCGCAGGATGCGCAGGTCGAAGGGTTTGAAGATGGTCTTGCCATCGAAGGATTTGGAAATGCCCTGCGCCTCGATCACCCGCTTGCCGGATTTTGTGCCTTCCTCCAGCGCCATGGCGGCGGTGCCCTGCCTGCGGATCATGCCGGCGCGTTCGGCGCGCAGGTCGCCAAGCGCCCGGACCCGGCCCATATTGCGCTTGCGCCGGGCGCTGATGCCTTCCACGGCCCATCGGGCCTCTGCTTTGATCTTGCGGTTAAGCTTGTGGCGGTATTGGTCTTCCTCTTCCCAGACCTTGTCGCGCCAATCCTCGAAACTGGCAAAGCCTTGTTCATTGCGCCGTACCTGCCCCCGGTCGATCCACAGAGTCGCGCGGGTCAGCGCGTTCAGGAACGCCCGGTCATGGGAGATCAGGACATATCCCGCGCGGGTGTCCTTCAACTGGGATTCCAGCCAGCCAATCGCCTCGATATCGAGATGGTTGGTGGGCTCGTCCAGCAGCATCAGTTCCGGGGCTTCCGCCAGCAGCTTGGCCAGGGCGGCGCGGCGGCGTTCACCGCCGGAGGCCGCATCGGGGGCGGCATCGAGGCGCAATTTCAGCCCCTCGGCAGCGGCCTCCACCTTCCACGAATCGGCAGGGTCCAGCCCGCTGGTGGCATAGTCGCCAAGCGTTGCGAAGCCTGCGAAATCGGGGTCCTGTTCCATGTAGCCCACGGATATTCCGGGGGGCAGGATGCGGCTGCCGGTATCGGCCTCGACCAGCCCCGCCATGACCTTCATCAGCGTCGATTTGCCCGATCCGTTGCGACCGACCAGGGCGACCCGGTCGCCTTCGTGGACGACAAGCGACAGGTCGTCGAACACAGGGTCGCCCCCGAAGGTCAGCGAGATGTCATTGAGCTGGAGAAGGGGTGCGCGTGCCATGGCCTCCGCTAGCGCTGCGGGAACGGGAGGTCAAGCAGGGAGTGAGGCGGGGGGGAAGCGGCTTCGAAGCCGCTTGTCAAAAGGCGCTTCGAAGCGCCTTGTCCCCGTCCCGCCTCACTCGCCCAGCATCCATTCCCCCTCCGGCCAGAAGGCGTGAAAGGCGAAGGCGAACATGAGATCGTGCACCACGTCCCTGCCCTGCCCGTCGCGCACCCGGATATTGCCCACGTCGCGACCGTCGCCGATATCGCGCGTGTCGAGCGCCGAGGACTGACCGGCTCTCCAGCTTATGGTCACTCCCGCCTCTGTGATCTCGCCTTCTGCGGCCAGGCGCGTCATCGGCCAGGCCCGGTCTCCGACACGGACCACGCGAACGAGCGGCGGGATGTCATGGGGCGGCATCTCACCATTATAGAGAAACGGCTGGACCGAGCTGTCATAGCGCACATAGGGGTTCTGACCGTAGGGTCGCGGGGCGTCCGGTTCGTCCATCACCAGGCCGTCGGGGTTGCGGGCCTGGAAATCCTCCCAGCTTTCCATCCATGTGGGCAGGGTCGTCAGTTCGCTGCCCATATGCGCGCCAACAATCCCCTCGCCGATGGCTTGCTGCCACCAGCTTTCGGTTTCCCGGTCGAACATGATCATGTCCGAGTGCCGCAACTTGCCAGAGACCCCGAAGGTCAGAACGTCCCCGCCCACGCGACGGTCGAAGGTAATGGCGGAATTGCAGAGCGGGCAGAACGTGACGGCGACAGGAATACCGCCCACCACGTCGTTCACGATCTCATGCCAGGTGAGATAGCGGATCGGGTAGGCACGCGGGGGGACGCCGTCGAATTCCACCGCGATCACCGGCTCGGTCGGGCGCAGGCGGGTTTCCTCGCTGACGGGGATGAAAACCGGATCGTCGATGGCCGGGATCCCGTCGCGGGGCGGACCGCCGGACATGATTTCGTCGAAGGCCACGGCTGTCCGGGTGAAATCGGTATTGGGCCATTCACCGCGCCAGCGGTCGGGGTTGGCAGCAGCGGGTATGGCCGCGCAAAGGGCAAGAACGATTGTGATCAGGCGCATGGGGGATCCTCCTGACCGGCAGGCTGGCAGACAATGGTCCGGCTGCACAGCCCCGCTCACGCAATGGTTATGGCGGGTGAGAGCTGTTGGATGCCGACGGCTCGCGGCTCCGATCCGCCGGGGGGACGGGCATCCCGTTTGGCCTGGGACTGTTGCCGCGATCCGGCCCCACCCCGAAGGTCTTCCTCCTGATCCATGTCAGACGCGGGCCGCAGCGGCTACCTACCTTCTTCCTGCGGGCCGGACCTGCCAAAACGATACGGGCCTCTGCCGGGATGGCAGAGGCCCGAAATGCGCGGTGATGTGCGGCGATCAGTCGATCACGCGCATCGCGGTGATATAGTCCGGCTGGCCGATCACGGCGCCATTGCGGCCCGTGCCGCGCTTGATCGCGTCCACGATCTCCATCCCTTCGATCACCTGACCGACGATGGTATATTGCCCGTCGAGCTGCGGTACGTGGTCGAACATGATGAAGAACTGCGAATTGGCCGAGTCCGGATCCTGCGCGCGGGCCATGCCGACAATGCCGCGCTCGAAGCTGAGTTCGGGATCGAATTCCGCCACAAGATCGGGGTAGTCCGAGCCGCCCCGCCCCGCATAGCGCATGTCCTGTCCCAGTCGGCCATATTCCACGTCGCCGGTCTGCGCCATGAACCCGTCGATCACCCGGTGAAAGACGACCTCGTCATAGGCGCCTTCGCGGGCCAGCGTCGCGATGCGTTCCACATGCAGCGGCGCGACCTGTTCGAAGAGGTCGATGACGATGGTGCCTTGGGCCTCGCCGGTCACGTCGATCTCGAGCGTGGTGGCCGCCGCGGGGGCGGCCATCAGCATGAGGGCGAGCGCCAGCCTACGCATCGGCGGCCACTTTCATGGAGATCATCTTGTCGGGATTCGCGGGCGGCTCGCCGCGTGTGATCTTGTCCACATGCTCCATGCCCGACACCACGCGGCCGTAAACAGTGTACTGGCCGTTCAGGAAATGGTTGTCCTTGAAGTTGATGAAGAACTGCGAGTTCGCGGAATTGGGGTTCTGCGACCGGGCTGCACCGATGGTGCCGCGATCATGAGGAAGCTTGGAGAACTCGGCCGGAACATTGGGCTTGTCCGACCCGCCGGTGCCGGCGGCGCGGATATTCAGGCCCTTGTCGGCATTGCCATGGGCCACATCGCCGGTCTGGGCCATGAAGCCCTCGATCACGCGGTGAAAGACGACACCGTCATAGGCGCCTTCGCGGGCCAGTTCCTTGATGCGGGCGCAGTGCTGCGGGGCCACGTCAGGCAACAGCTCGATGGTGACGGGGCCGTCTTTCAGTTCGATGATGATGGTGTTTTCGGGGTCTTTGATCTCGGCCATCTGGCTCTCCTCAGGTCTCGGGTCGGGCGTGACCTTAGAGGCGAGCGGGCCGGGCGGCAAGGCGCTTCGAAGCGCCTTGCGGGAAGGGTTTTGAAAACCCTTTATCAAGCGCCTTCGAAGGCGCTTTCGGCATGCCGCTTCGAAGCGGCTTTCGCGCCCCGCTCAGAGCTTGCCGTATTTGGTCAGGACCGCCTGTTTGACCGCCGGAGGCACGAAATGGGTGATGTCCCCATCGAGCCGCGCGATCTCCTTCACCAGTTTCGACGCAATCGCCTGATGCTGTGCATCCGCCATCAGGAACACCGTCTCGATCGAGGCATCCATCTTGCGGTTCATGCCAACCATCTGAAATTCATACTCGAAATCGGCCACGGCGCGCAGGCCGCGCACGATCAGCGTTGCGCCGACATCACGGGCGCAGTCGATCAGCAGGTTCTCGAACGGATGGGCGACAATCTCGGTTCCGGTCTTGTCGGAGAGCTTGGCGCATTCCGCCTGCACCATCTCCAGCCGTTCCTCCAGCGAGAACAGAGGCCCCTTGTCGCGGTTGATGGCGATCCCGATCACCAGCCGGTCAACCAGCGAACAGGCCCGCCGAATGATGTCGATATGGCCGAGCGTGATCGGATCGAATGTTCCCGGATAGAGGCCGATGCGCATGGGTGGTCCCTTTCCATCCCGCAATGATTGGGCCGCACGCAACAATATTGCGCGATGCATTGCAACCCTTTCGGGGTTGTTGCCTTCGCACCTGCGGCAATTGGGGTCAGAACCCCTTGATCATGCCTTCCAGCGCTTCCTTCTCCATGGCAAGCTCTGCCAACTGCGCCTTGACCACGTCACCGATGGAGATCAGGCCGATCATCGCGTCGCCGTCCATCACCGGCATGTGCCGGAACCGGCCCTGGGTCATCTTGCCCAGAACCGCGTCGGAACTGTCGGAGGCGGTGCAGGTGATGATCTCGGAGGTCATGACGTCATCGACGCTGTCGGTCATGCAGGCCACGCCGCGCTTGCCAAGCTCGCGCACGATGTCGCGTTCGGACAGGATACCGGAGAGCGACTTGCCGTCGGGCGACACCACCACGGTCCCGATCCGCTTGCCCGAAAGCAATTCAGCCGCGTCGCCGATGGTCGATCCCGGTTTGATCGTGACAACCCCCTGATCCGGTTTGGACTTGAGAATTTGCTGCACCAGCATCGCGGCCTCCATTTTTCGTGGCTTGTGGTTTTTTCCAGCGTCCCCCCTAACGTTAGGGCATGTCAAGCGTCGTGACGGGCCAGATCCTCCAAACGCGCGATTTCAGCGCGCATGCCGGTCACCAGCGCCTGTGCAAAGCGGTTGAGCCGTTCAGACCCCCGGTCGGATGCGTGGCGCACGAGGTAGAAGGTGCGCGTCAGCGAGACCTGATCGCGCAGCACAAGCCTGAGTTCCGGTGCAAAGGGCATGGCGAAGTCATGGGCGATGCCGATTCCACGCCGGGTGCGCATCAGCATGAGCTGGACGGAAAAGGAGTTCGAGGCCAGGTCGACCTTCTTGGCCCCGATCGCAGAGAGGTAATCCAGTTCCTGATCGAAGATCATATCCTGAATGTAGCCGATCACCGGCCGGTCCCGGATGTCGGACAGGCTGCGGATCTCGACAGCGATCTCTCTCGGGGCGGCCAGATGCAGGTGATAATCCGCCACTTTCTGCACCGTGAGCCGCCCGGTCTGGGGCGGGCTGACGGTGATGGCCATATCCGCCTCTCGCTTGGACAGGTTCACGACGCGCGGCAGCGCGAGGATCTGAAGCTCCAGATCGGGGTTCTGTTCGCGGATCTGCGCGCAGACCTGCGGCAGCAGGAAATTGGCCGATCCGTCCGGCGCGCCGATACGGATGGTGCCCGACAGCCCCTCATCGGCCCCGGTCACCGCGCCTTGCCCTGCATTGAGCGCGGCCTCTGCGGCCTCCAATGGCTCCAGCATCCGCTCGCCCGCCTCGGTCAACGCGTAGCCTTGCGGGGATTTCGCGAAGAGGATCGCGCCCAGAGACGCCTCCAGCCGCGCGATACGCCGCCCGACCGTGGCGGGGTCCATGCGCAGTTCCTGCCCTGCGCGGCTGAGGCTTTCGGCCCGTGCCACCGCCAGAAACACCCGCAGATCGTCCCAGTTCTGTGTCATGACAGGGGTTTATCTCCATCTTGCAGAAACGCAAAACGATTTTGAAAACCTGCCCCTTTGTGGCGCAGGAATGCAAGACTATGCTGCGCGCAACGCATTTGGAGATGAGGAGAGGTTCCATGGAAGAACTCGGTCACTGGATCAACGGCAAGCGCGTGGCGGGCACGTCGGGCCGCTTTGCCGATGTCTACAACCCGGCCACCGGTGAGGTGCAGGCAAAGGTGGCGCTGGCCTCCAAGGCGGAGCTGGACAGCGCGATTGCGGACGCCGCCGAAGCCCAGAAAGCCTGGGGCGCCACCAACCCGCAGCGCCGTGCGCGGGTCATGATGAAGCTCGTCAGCCTTCTGAACCGCGACATGGACAAGCTGGCCGAAGCGCTTTCCCGCGAGCATGGCAAGACCTTCCCCGACGCCAAGGGCGACGTGCAGCGTGGTCTGGAAGTGATCGAGTTCTGCATCGGCGCGCCGCAGATGCTGAAGGGTGAGTTTACCGACAGCGCCGGCCCCGGCATCGACATGTATTCCATGCGCCAGCCGCTTGGCGTGGTGGCGGGCATCACCCCCTTCAACTTCCCCGCCATGATCCCTCTGTGGAAGATGGGCCCTGCCCTGTCCTCGGGCAACGCGATGATCCTGAAACCGTCCGAGCGTGACCCCTCCGTGCCGCTGATGCTGGCGGAACTGTGCCAGGAAGCGGGCCTGCCCGATGGCGTGTTGCAGGTGGTCAATGGCGACAAGGAAGCCGTGGATGGCATTCTTGACAGCGAGGTCATTCAGGCCGTTGGCTTCGTGGGCTCCACCCCGATTGCGCAGTATATCTACGAACGCGCCGCCGCATCCGGCAAGCGCGCGCAGTGCTTCGGTGGTGCCAAGAACCACATGATCATCATGCCTGACGCGGATCTCGATCAGGCCGCCGACGCGCTGGTCGGCGCGGGCTATGGTGCCGCTGGCGAACGCTGCATGGCAATTTCCGTGGCCGTGCCCGTTGGCGAAGAAACCGCCGACCGGCTGATCGAAAAGCTGGTGCCGCGCATCGAGAAGCTGAAGGTCGGCCCCTACACGGCGGGCGATGACGTGGATTACGGCCCCGTCGTGACCGCCGCCGCCAAGGCCAATATCGAACGTCTGGTGCAATCCGGCGTCGATCAGGGCGCAGAGCTGGTCGTGGATGGTCGTGGCTTCAGCCTGCAGGGCTATGAAGACGGGTTCTTCGTCGGCCCCCATCTCTTTGACCGCGTGACCCCCGACATGGACATCTACAAGACCGAGATCTTCGGCCCGGTCCTGTCCACGGTCCGCGCTGGCAGCTACGAGGAAGCCATCGGCCTGGCGCTGAGCCACGAATACGGCAACGGCACCGCGATCTTCACCCGTGACGGCGACACCGCACGGGACTTCGCCAACCGGATCAATATCGGCATGGTCGGCATCAACGTACCGATCCCGGTGCCGCTGGCCTACCACACCTTTGGCGGCTGGAAGAAATCTGGCTTCGGTGACCTGAACCAGCACGGGCCGGACGGGTTCCGCTTCTACACCCGGACCAAGACCATCACCTCGCGCTGGCCCTCGGGCATCAAGGAAGGCGGCGAGTTCAACTTCAAGGCGATGGACTGACCCCAACCGCCCAGAAACAGACGGAAGGCCCGGCAGCGCGCCGGGCCTTTTTGCTGTGTCAGCCAGAGACCTCCAGCAGGAACCCGGTTGTGGTGGGACCAACGGTGACCTGCCCCTGACCGCCGCGCCCAAGCCCTTCGGCACCAAAGACCGCTGAGGCACTGGCCACGAGGATCAGGAACCCGCTGGCCGGGTGTCGGCTGGTCCGTTCGATCATCAGGGACCCGCTAATGGAGTCGCCCCAACTCCAGCGCGAGGATTGCAGATCCTGAATTTCGAAATTGCCCAGGTTGCTGCCGATCTGAACCGTGATCCGCTGACCTCGCAGGCGCTGGATCTCGAAGTTGCCCAGTTGCGAGGCGGGAGGCATTCTGATGCTGTACTGCGCCGTGGGCGCCATTCCGGCGTTGAACCCGCTGACCTCCAGCAGAAAGCCCTCACCCTGTGCCGGGCTAATACTGGCACGCCCGCGCGGGGCGGCGGCGACCTGGATGATCGGGGAGGCGGTGTCGGCAAAGGCCGGAACGGTGCGAAGGATGGGAAGGCTGGCAAGGCCAGCGAGCAATGCTCTGCGCTGCATCATGAAATCTCCGGGTTTCTTTAATCGACTTGAAAAATGGGCACGCAACCGCGCCCCGGGGCAGGATATCACATTTGCCCCGCCCGGGGAATTCTGTGCCCTGATCGGTCGGAAAAGCGGGAAATTGCGACTGGATTTGCACCAAGTGACCTGAGTATGATCCCGCAACCCCTTGGTTCGAAAGAGGCAACGGATGCCGGTCAGCTTCAAGATCTTTCCCGAACGCGGGCTCGTTTACGTGCGCTACACCGGCTTCGCGCGGCTGGATGAAAGCCTTGAGGTCTTCGGCCAATACGCCACCCATCCCGATTTCCGACCGGGGCAGAAGCAGCTGGTGGACCTTTCGGACGTCACCGGGATAGAGACCAACTACGTCAAGCTCTTTGCCCTGCAGGCGCGCAAGGCGGATGTGTTCCTTGGACATGACGTGCAGACCCTGCTGGTCTACTACGCCCCGACCAGTGTCTCGATGGAACTGGCCGAGTCCGTGATCCGGTCCTGGGAACCGTCCGGGTCTGTCATTCCCCTGATCCAGGAAGATGAGCGGGAATCCCTGCAATTGCTCGGTCAGCCCGAGCGGAGCTTCGAGGAATTGCTGCAGACCGCCCGTTAGGTCTGCAGCCCGGATTGTCCGCAGGAAAACGCCAAGCGTGCAGGGCTTTCCCTGAGGCCCGTCACATCAGCATGGAAGGGGAGGCAAACCTTCGCAGGATTCATCGGCGATGAAGTTGTCGCCATCATCCTCCATCGGGTTTCCGACCTGAATTTCACCCTCACAGCCCGGCTCGAACCCGGAATCGCAGCGGAAGCGGAGTTTCAGCGACGCGCCCTCGTGAATGGCATAGGCGGCAAGCGCGAAGGCCATTGCGAAAACCGCCAGCATGAACCCCCAGAAGCCAAGAGCCTGGGTGCCGCCACCGCCGCCGCCGCCATCATCGTCATCATCATCGCCGGCGGCCTGGCCCGAACCGCTGATGTTTCCAACGCGGTAATCGAACGAGATATTGGGGGCCTGACCGGACAGCCTGAAATCGAGATCGACACTGTCTTCGTTCACGTCCACCACGCGCAGCGGCATCGTGCCTTCCTGCAGGAAGCGGCGCGACAGCCGGATAATTCCCGGCGGCAGGGTCATGCGGCGAAACTCGTCGCCTTCCGCGGTCCGCAGCATGATCACGACCTCTCGACGCCGGTTGCCGGGATAGACGCGCGTCACGATCCGTCCGCGCGGACTGTCGGCGACCGCGATACCAATGGGCGAGACTCCGTCGGTCTCCTGCGCGAAAACCCGCGCCGAGAGCGGAACGCCGAGCGCCCCAATGGATGTCAGTGCGAGAGAAAGAAAGCTTCTTCTTTTCATGAGGATGCTCCTGGCTATGGCTTGAAATCGAACCGTCGTAATGGGGTCAGGATTGCCTGACGAACGCGCCCTGTCAACGAAAAGACCCGCCTGAAACCAGGCGGGCCGAAACGTGCTGAAATTAGGGGGGGGTGGTTCAGCGGCTCGTGGTTCCACGACCACCGTCACCGCCGCCGCGGGTGGTGCCGAGGCCGCCTTCCGACGCAAATCCGTCGATCTGGGCAATCAGGCCGGTGCTGCGGCCGGTGACCTGATCGGCCTGAGCGGCGCCAGCAAGAAGGGCAGTGAGGCTGAGGGCAATGGCGAAGGTCTTGGTCATGGGTCCGTCCTGACTGGTCTTTCCAAAGGGTATGCCTGTCTGTCGTCCCACCCCCGCCCTCGGTTCAAAACTTTTTTCAAAGCCCCGTCATTTTCGCAACCAAAGGTTGCTTTGGCTGTCGCGTCCTGCGACGCTGCCTGCATTCGCAACAGGAGATTACCGATGACCACCCTCACCCGCCGCACGACGCTCGCCGCGCTTCTGGCAACCCCTTTCGCGCTGATCGCGGGCCGGTCGCAGGCCGCCGCCCACGCAGTCACGATCGAAGGCTTTGCCTTTTCCCCCGCCGAACTGACGGCCGCCGTCGGAGATACGATCACCGTCACCAATAATGACGGCGCCCCCCACACGCTGACCGCCGATGACGGCAGCTTTGACACGGGTCGCCTGAACCGGGGACAAACCGGGGAAATCACGCTGACCGCCGCAGGAACCTTCCCGTTCAAATGCGCGTTCCACCCCAGCATGACCGGTACCATCACCGTCACCTGACCCCGGTTCTTCTGCCGCGACCGAAAGCCCCGACCCCGCGCCGGGGCTTTTTTCTTGGCAAATGGCCGGTCTCGGGTTTTGCTGATGCAAACGGTGGAGGACATCATGGCACGCAAAGAGCCCCCCTTCTCTCTCGGGATCGAGGAAGAATACCTTTTGGTGGACCAGACCAGTTGCGATCTGGTCGAGGCCCCGAAAGAGCTGATGGAGGCCTGCGTCAGCGAACTGGAAGGACAGGTCAGCCCGGAATTCCTGCAATGCCAGATCGAGATCGGCACCCGAGTCTGCGCCGATATCGCCGAGGCGCGGGAGGATCTGAAGCGGTTGCGGTCTACCGTGTCCCGCGTTGCGGATGCCTATGGGCTCGCCCCGATTGCCGTCTCCTGCCACCCCTTCGCCGATTGGAAGAACCAGCACCACACCGACAAGGACCGCTACAATGCGCTGGCCCGCGATCTGGGGGGCGTGGTGAACCGGATGCTGATCTGCGGGATGCATGTGCATGTGGGGCTTGGCACCGACGATCTGCGCAATGACCTGATGGGGCAGCTGTCCTATTTCCTGCCGCATCTTCTGGCGCTGTCGGCCTCCTCGCCCTTCTGGCAGGGGCGCGACACGAAACTGGCGTCTTACCGTCTGACGGTCTTCGACAACCTGCCACGCACCGGGCTGCCGCCCTCCTTCCCCTCTTTCGCCGATTACGAACGCACCGTCGATGTGCTGGTCGATCTCGGGATCATCGAGGACAGTTCCAAGATCTGGTGGGATCTGCGCCCCTCCGCGCGCTTCCCGACGCTGGAAACCCGCATCTGCGACGTGAACCCGCGGCTCGAGGACACGCTGACATTGGCCGCGATGATCCAGAGCCTGTCCCGCATGCTCTTCCGCCTGCGCGGCCTCAATCAGCGCTGGCGGCTCTATGATGCTTTCCTGATCGAGGAAAACC
This sequence comes from Nioella sediminis, assembly GCF_001879695.1. Lineage (GTDB taxonomy): Bacteria > Pseudomonadota > Alphaproteobacteria > Rhodobacterales > Rhodobacteraceae > Nioella > Nioella sediminis. Next base: position 3,927 of record NZ_MNBL01000048.1, on the reverse strand, counting down.
GCTGGCGTGCGCAGCGCTATGGCACCTCCGAGGGGCTGATTGATTTCGGCAAGCGGGAGATTCTGCCGATGGCCGACCTGATCGAGGAGATCATTGAACTGACCGCAGAGGACGCCGCCTATCTAGGCTGCACCGCCGAGCTGGAGCGCGCCCGCGACATGGTTCTGCGCGGCACCTCGTCTGACCGGCAGCGCGCGGTTCTGGCGGCCTCGCTGGACGCAGGACAACCCCAAGATGAGGCCATGCGCGATGTCGTGCGCCACCTGATCGAGGAATTTCACGCCGATTTGTGACGCCACGCATCGCCTTGCAAAACTCTTGCAAGATTTGGTAATTAAACAAGTGTTCAATTCTGGGAGGATTGCCGCCACTTGCCCTTGGGTCTCTTCGTTGTCATCTCCACCTTCGTGGTCGGTATAGGCACGGCCTATGTCGTCGTCCGGCGCAACCCCGGCTACCGGCAGGCGCTGCGGGACTGGAAGACACTGAAAGACCCGTTCGGTCTGAGAGCCTGGCGACAGTATTTCTGGTTGCGATTGCTGCCGATCGGGGCGGCGCTGGCCTGGATGATCCTCTGGGTCCTGATTATCGAAATCCTGAGGTGGATGAGCACATGAATTTCGAACTGACCGACGAACAGGTGATGATCTTCGACATGGCGAAAGCCTTTGGCGAGGAGCATATCGCCCCCTTCGCGATGGAATGGGAAGCGGCGGGCACGATCCCGAAGGATCTGTGGCCCAAGATCGCAGAGCTTGGCTTTGGCGGGCTTTACGTGTCCGAGGAATATGGCGGTTCGGGCCTGTCGCGGCTCGATGCCACGCTGGTTTTTGAGGCGCTGGCCATGTCCTGCCCCGCTGTCGGCAGCTTCCTGTCTATCCACAACATGTGCGGCGGCATGATCGACAAGTTCGGCTCGGACGAGACCAAGGCGAAATGGCTGCCAGACCTCTGCACGATGGAAAAAGTGTTTTCCTACTGCCTGACGGAACCGGGATCGGGATCGGACGCCGCCGCCCTGCGCACGCGGGCGGAGAGGACGAATGAGGGCTATACGCTGAACGGCACCAAGGCATTCATCTCTGGCGGCTCCTATTCCGATGCCTATGTGACCATGGTCCGCACGGGTGAGGATGGGCCCAAGGGCATCTCCACCGTGGTGGTCGAGGACGGGGCCGAGGGGCTTTCTTTCGGGGCCTTAGAGAAAAAGATGGGCTGGCTCGCCCAACCCACGGCGCAGGTGCAGTTCGATGACTGCAAGGTGCCCGCCGAGAACCTGATTGGCGAGGAAGGCAAGGGATTTGTCTACGCCATGGCGGGGCTTGATGGCGGGCGTCTGAACATTGCAGCAAGCGCCCTTGGCGGCGCGCAGAAGGCGCTCGACCTGACGCTGGCCTATATGGGGGAACGCAAGGCCTTCGGGCGGACCATCGACAGCTTCCAGGCGCTGCAGTTCAAGCTGGCCGAGATGGAGGTCAAACTGCAATCCGCCCGCACCTTCCTGCGCCAGGCGGCGTGGAAGCTGGACAATGGCGCGCATGACGCCACCAAGTTCTGTGCCATGGCCAAGATGTATGTGACCGATGCCAGCTTCGATGTGGCCAATACCTGCCTGCAACTCCATGGCGGCTATGGCTACCTCGCCGATTACGGAATCGAAAAGATCGTCCGCGACCTGCGGGTGCATCAGATCCTCGAAGGCACCAACGAGATCATGAGACTTATCGTGTCTCGCCAAATGCTTGCGGAGCGCGGTTAATGTCAGACATCACCTGCCGCATCGAGGGCCGCGCGAGCCGGATCACGCTGGATCGCCCCAAGGCGCTCAATGCGCTCACCTGGGACATGTGCCTTGAGATCGAACGCGCTCTGACGGCCTGGGCGGATGATCCGGTGGTCAAGTTGTTGATCATCGACGGGCTGCCCTGCGAGAAGGCCTTTTGCGCGGGGGGCGATCTGGCCGAGATGTATGCGACCGGCAGCGCGGGCGATTACAGCTATGGCCGCCGCTTCTGGCAGGACGAATACCGCATGAACGCGGCCCTGTTCAATTTCCCCAAACCCGTCGTCACCTTCCTGCATGGCTTCGTCATGGGCGGCGGCGTGGGCGTCGGATGCCATGGCTCGCACCGCATCGTCTGCGACGACAGCCGCATCGCCATGCCCGAAACCAAGGTGGGTCTGGTGCCGGATGTGGGCGGGTCCCTGATCCTCGCCCGCGCGCCGGGGCGCTTGGGCGAATATCTCGGCGTCACCTCCGCCCGCATGGGCCCGGGCGACGCGATTCATGCGGGCTTCGCTGACTATTACATCCCGCGCGAGCACTGGGCCTCGCTGATCGACACGCTGGTCGAGACCGGGGACTGGGAGGCCGTGGATCGCAGCGCCCTGTCCGTCCCTGACTCGAAGATCGCCGCACAACAGGTAGATATTGATAGTCTTTTTGGGGGTGAAACCCTGCGCGATATCGTCAATCTGCTGCAAGTGACCGATAGTGACCTCGCAAAAAGCGCATTGAAAGCTATGGATGGAAATTCCCCCATTTCAATGGCTTGCGCTGTGGAGCTCATCCATCGCAGCCGCGCAAAGGACACGATCGAAGGCGCGCTTGATCTGGAATATCGCTTTACCGCCCGCTCCATGGAAAAAGGTGATTTCCTCGAAGGCATCCGCGCCCTCATCATCGACAAAGACAACGCGCCCAAATGGCGCCATGCCGGGCCGGGCGCGGTTCCCCCCGCCGAGGTTTCCGCCATGTTCCGGCCCCTCGGGGCGGATGCTCTGACCCTCTGAAGGAGAGATATCATGAAGATCGGATTCATCGGCCTTGGCAATATGGGTGCCCCCATGGCGGCCAATCTGGTGGCGGCGGGCCACGCGGTAACAGGGTTCGACCTTGCCGCCCCCGCGCCCGAGGGCGTCACCATGGCGGCAAGCGCGGCTGAGGCCGCAGCGGGTCAGGACGTGGTCATCACCATGCTGCCCAATGGCGCGATCCTGAAATCCGTGGCCGCCGAGGTGATCCCGGCCATGGCCAAGGGCGCGGTACTGCTCGATTGCTCCACTGTCGAGGTCGAGGCCGCCCGCGAGGTGGCGGGCCAGTGCGAGGCGGCGGGGCTCGGCTTTCTCGACGCGCCCGTGTCGGGCGGTGTCGGCGGGGCTGCGGCGGGCACCCTGACATTCATGGTGGGCGGCGGCGACGCGGCCTTCGCGACGGCCAGCCCGCTCTTTGACATCATGGGCCAGAAGGCGGTGCATTGCGGCCCGGCGGGCAACGGACAAGCCGCCAAGATCTGCAACAACATGATCCTCGGCGTCACCATGATCGCCACCTGCGAGGCCTTCGCGCTGGCCGACAAGCTGGGGCTCGCACGCGACAAGATGTTCGACGTGGTCAGCACCTCCTCGGGCTACAGCTGGACCATGAATGCCTATTGCCCGGCGCCCGGCGTCGGTCCGCAAAGCCCCGCCGACAACGGCTACAAGCCCGGATTCGCGGCGGAGCTGATGCTGAAAGACCTGCGCCTCAGCCAGGCAGCCGCCGAGGCCGCCGATGCCGACACGCCCATGGGCCAGGCAGCAGCGGCGCTCTATGCGCAATTCGTCGAGGCTGAGGACGGCAAGGGTATGGATTTCTCCGCCATGCTGCCCCGCTTCGAGAAACGCCACCGGGGCGAATGACTGGGATCGGATCAGGAGAGGGATGGCGCGTCACGCCGTCGGGACAGCCGTCTCCCTCGATCCGGTTCCACCTGATCCAACCGTCCGCTTCAGCGGACAGCGGGCCGACGAAGGCCCCCGCGAAAGCGGGGGTTTGAGGAGGCACGCAGCCACCGCTCGTCAGGGCCACAGATTCAAACTGTGAGGAAAGTGGCGCGGTTGACGGGGCTCGAACCCGCGACCCCCGGCGTGACAGGCCGGTACTCT
>NZ_MNBL01000047.1 GCF_001879695.1 Nioella sediminis | reverse complement strand
GGCCCCCGCGAAAGCGGGGGTTTGAGGAGGCACGCAGCCACCGCTCGTCAGGGCCACAGATTCAAACTGTGAGGAAAGTGGCGCGGTTGACGGGGCTCGAACCCGCGACCCCCGGCGTGACAGGCCGGTACTCTAACCAACTGAGCTACAACCGCGCATGGGCCTTTCGGCTGGGATCTGCATCCCTATATGGCAGCGGTGGCGCGGTTGACGGGGCTCGAACCCGCGACCCCCGGCGTGACAGGCCGGTACTCTAACCAACTGAGCTACAACCGCCCGCTGCTGCCGCCTCGGGGCGTTCATCCCCTTGGCGTGAAGCGGGTTCTATGTGCCCCGCGCCCCCCCGTCAAGCGCGGTTTTGCGCATAAATCCCTGTCGGGCGACTTTTTTCGCAGCCGCCCCGCGCAGGCTTATCCACGCCTCAGCGGACGGCGCGGCGCGACCGGGCTGCGGCGCTGTCTTTCGCGCATGAAAACATGGATCCCGGCCCCCGCGATCAACACGGTGCCCGCCAGCACCCAAAGGTCCGGCACCTCGCCGAACACCAGCCAGCCCGAGGCAATGGCCAGCGGCAGCGCCGTGTATTCAAACGAGGAAATCGTCGCGGCGTTGCCCATCTTGTAGGCCGCCGACAGCAGGTATCCGATCGCGCCGGACATGCAGCCAAGCAGGAGGAAGAGCGGCCAGTCGCCCGGCGTGGGCCAGACCCAGGCCCGGAACAGGAAGACAAGGCTTTCTGCCTCCACCCCTTCTGCAAACCGTCCATCGCCCGCCACCAGGTAGAAGCCGGTGCTGACCACTAGGAACACCCCCTGGATATAGACCGCCAGCGCCGAGGCCTTGGAATAGACCCCCAGTTTTCGCGTCATCACCTGCATCGCCGCGTAGGCCGTGGCCGCAAGCACCGGCAGCAGAAGCGTCCAGCGCTGTGGCGCGTCTTCACCAGCCATGCCGGGGCGGGTCATGACCAGAACGCCCGCAAAGCCCACGATGATCGCGGTGATCCTGTGCACGCCGACCTTTTCGCCCAGAACCACGACCGACAGCAGCGTGATGATCAGCGGTGCCACGAAAAAGGTCGCCACCGCATCGGCCAGCGGCATCACCGCAAGGGCGGCGAAATAGAGCATGTTCGAAATCACCACGAAGAGCCCACGCATCAGGTGCAGCCCCGGCGTCGCGGTGCGCAATTCGCGGAAGCCCCCTTCGAACTGCAGGATCACCAGCGAAAAGACGATCCCGATGGCCGAGCGCACGAAAACCATCTGGTGCAGCGGGTAGTCGCCGCCAAGCGCCTTGATCAGGGAATCGTTCACGGTGATGAAGACCATGCCAGCCAGGATCAGGAGGATCGCAAGCGGCGGAGTCTCCTCGGTGGGGCGCGGAGGGCCGGGCATCTCGTCTGCTTTCATTGGTCGGGCGCGGGCGAGGATGAATGCCGCCGCGCGCGACCCAGCCCTAACGCGAAACCCCTGCCCTGAGAACCCTTTGCGGCCTTAATCGTTTTTTGCCCAAAGCGGCCCCCGATCCGGCGCGGGAATGAACTCCGCGTCGTCGCCGGGCGGAAGATGGAACGGACCCGATTGCCAATCCGCCTTGCGCCATGCTTCCTTGGCCTCCAGGATCCGCTCTTTGCTGGAGGAGACGAAATTCCACCAGATATGGCGTGGACCGTTCAGCGTGGCACCGCCGAGCAGCACCAGCCGCGCCCCCGCGGGGCCCGCCGTCAGTGCCAACCGGTCGCCGGGGCGAAAGACCATCATCTCGCCCGCGCCATGGCTGTCGCCCGCCAGCGTCACCGAACCTTCGGCGACGTAAACGCCCCTGTCCTCGTGATTGTCGGGCAAAGGCAGCTGCGCGCCCGGCTCCAGCACCGCGTCGGCATAGAACATCTCGGAAGGGACCGGCACCGGCGCGGTTTCGCCATAGGCGGACCCCAGGATCAGCCGCACCTCCTTGCCCTCGGCCTTCAGCAACGGCAAATCGGCCTTGCCCGCGTGATGAAACTCCGGCCCGCGCTCTTCCTGGTCTTCGGGCAGGGCAATCCATGTCTGGATGCCAAAGAACGGCATGGGCAGGGTCTGGGTTTCGTCATCGGTGCGTTCTGAATGAGTGATGCCGCGCCCGGCCACCATCAGGTTGACATCCCCCGGTTCGATCCAGCCATCGGTACCCAGGCTGTCACGGTGATGCATCCTGCCCCGGTAGAGATAGGAAATCGTCGCCAGCCCGATATGCGGATGCGGGCGCACGTCGAGCCCCTTTGTGGGCAGCATCTCGGCCGGGCCCATCTGGTCGAAGAAGATGAACGGTCCAACCATCTGCCGCTTGGGCGCGGGCAGCGCGCGACGCACTTCAAATCCGCCCAGGTCGCGGGCGCGTGGGATGATCAATGTCTCGATGGCATCGACCCCGTCGCCCAATGGGCAATGCGGGTCGAGGGCGGGGTTCCAGCTCATGTCCTTTGTCTCCTATCGTTTTGCAGCTAAGACAAAGATAGGTCCAAAAGACGCGCATACCTATTATAGCTCCGCACACAGGCACCGCGCAGTATTGCACGAGCGTAACCCTGATAGACTGCAAAGCCGGGCCTCCCGCCAACGGAACAAAGTCGCTGGCGGGAGAGCGGAACAGGGGCTGCAGCCGCTTTTACATGAACTCTAGAGCGTCCTCTTCCATGCCATCCCCGTCCATGGCCGGGTCGTCATAGGATCCGTCAAGGCTGAGGGCAGCCATCAGTTCGACTCCTTCGTCAGCTGAGATCCCATCGAGGGCTCCATTGGCCACGGCTTCCTCATAGGAGGCAAGCAGATCATCGGCAGAGTTCCACCCGTCCTCGGGCGCGTCGATGCGGAACAGTTCCTGCGGGATGTCGATCGGGTTTCCGTTGTCATCGGTTCCCGGGACAAGTTCCAGGAAGATCACAGATTCCAGCTGAGTGATGTTGTAGTCGGGATCTTCTGCATAGAGGCTATCGTAGTAGGCGACGTAATTCTCGAAGGTGCCGTCCTGGCCTTCCGGCAGGGCCTCTTCAAAGACGTAGACGCCATTCTCAATGCCGCCATTTGCGCCGATTTCGACGCCAAAGCCGATTTTCTCGAAGGTGGGATCTTCGGGGTCTTCGGGGTCTTCGGGTTCGTCAGAGACGGATTTGATGGACCCTTCTTCGGTCGTGGTCGATGTGGCGCGGATACCAAGCACGTCAATTTCGTCAATGCTGCTGACATCGGTCAGTTCCACAAGGTAGCTTTCGCCGCTTTGAAGATAGGTTTCCTTCTCATCCGCATCCGGACCAAGCCCCGGATCCGATAGCGCAACTGCGCCATCCCACTGGATATCCTCATCCTCCAGCCGGGTGCCGTTCATGTTGAGCGGGCCACTAAGCGACGCACTGTCGCCAGAGAAGTCATCATCCCCGTAATAGATGGCATTCACATCCATTGAGCCTTCGAGAACTTCAACTTCCGCGAACACACCGCCGGTGACAGGATCTTCGAACACGGTCACCGTGTAAGACAGCCCCTCCAACTCGTAAGTGAAAGTTTTGGAATGGTTAGGCATAGGTATTCCTCCGGTCATAAAACCAGACATCGAGGAATATGGCTTCCACGGCTGGTTTTCGAGCCCCCACCCGAACACCACAATTTCGCCACAAATTTTTCCAGATTTCGCCGATAATTGACAGATACCGCGTAGATATGCCGGGGAAACAATTTGTTTCTGGGCAACAAAGCTTTGATGTAATTGAGATTTCTGTTGAGAGCATACCTGACCTGAATCGAGATAATCCGATCCTGAATGCGGAAAGCGCACATCACCGACAATGCTTATATTACAATATCATGAGGTGGAATGGTGGGTCGTGAGAGGCTCGAACTCCCGACATCTTCGGTGTAAACGAAGCGCTCTACCAACTGAGCTAACGACCCGTCGGCGGTTCTGATAGCGCGGGTCCGGAAGGGGCGCAAGCCCTAAGCGGTCAGGATTTGCGCCTTGCCGTCGCGGATGTGGTGAACCACCCCCTGCCCGCCCGGAACCGAGGCCAGATCGGTGATCGGCAACCCCAGAACGATACAGCGCAGCAGGCGCGACGTGACGCCGTGGGTGACCAGAACCGTGGGCCCGGTCAGCCTCTCCAGCACCGCCTGAACCCGCGCCGCCATCTGGCCGAGCGTCTCGCCGCCGGGGGCGGTGAATTTCCACAGATGCGGGTCGGTCGCACGGGCGATGTCGGGATGGTCCGCGCGCAGATCCTGCACCGTGCGTCCTTGCCATTTGCCAAGGTCGATCTCGGCCAGGCGCGGATCGGCTTCTATTGACAAACCCAAGTCCGAAACCGCGATCTCCGCCGTGCGCAATGCGCGGGGGGCGTCGCTGGAAATGACCCGCACCGGACCGGGCAGATGGGCTGTCAGAATCTGCCCTTGCGTTTGCGCCTGCTGCAATCCCGCAGCGGTCAGGGGGGAATCAAGCCGGCCTTGCAGGCGTTCCTCGGTGTTCCACTCGGTCTCGCCATGGCGCAGCACCCAGAGTTCGGGAAAATCTGTTCTGGCTTGTTTCATGGGCGCTTTCCGGTCCGATCAGGTCCTGTGAAAACGAAAAGGCGCCGCGATGCCGGGCGCCTTTCGGAGGAAAAATGGTGGGTGATAAGAGATTTGAACTCCTGACATCTTCGATGTGAACGAAGCGCTCTACCACTGAGCTAATCACCCGCCGTGGGGCCGTCTTTTAGCGGCGCTTTCGCAACTGCGCAAGGGGCCAGATCACGGTTTTTCCGGATCGTCCTCTGGCGCTGTCGGGGTCAGTTTTTCCCCCTTGTTCATGAGCTTGATTCGCGCGGTCAACAGATCCCCGGAAGGTTTGCTGTCGCGCTTGCGCGGGGTGATCTTGCCAAGCCCCGGCAGCGAAATCACCTGCCCGTCATCGAGCGCCCGACCAATCGCTTCGCAGACCAGGCCCGCAGCCTCCCGCGGTTCCGATCGTTTCAGGTCGGACTGATCGGCGATGGCCTGCATCAGGTCCTGCATCTTGTAGGCTTTGGGCTTTTCCGCGCCCGTAGTTTCGGCAGTTGCGCTGTTCGCATCCGCGGAAGAGGAGAGACTCACGATTTCTCCGGCTGACATATGGCCCCCTGTCGGCAGTTTGTTGCTTTTGTGGAAACAACCTAGCGACCGATGTGCCGCTGCGCCAGAGCCGCATTCGCGCCTTTTCAGCCCGCGCTGCTGGCGGCGAGCCGAATGTTGCGGGTATCCCACCGGGGCCAGCCCATCAGTTCGGACACGGTGGTGAAGCGATAGCCCCGCGCAATCAGACCATCCAGCGCGGCCGGCATGGCGCGCACGGTTGGGCCGATGATGTCATGGGCCAGAATCACCGCGCCCGAATGCGACCGGCTGACGATGCGGTTGGCCACGACCGAACTGCCCGGACGGCGCCAATCCTCCGGGTCGACGGACCACAGGATGGTGGGCAGTTGCCGTGCCTCGTAGATCAGGTTGCGCTGACGCATGGACAGAAGCCCATAAGGCGGGCGCATGGTGACCGGCGGGCGGCCAACGGTTTCGTTGATCACAACAGTGGTACGGTCCAGTTCCCGCAGCAGCCCGTCATTGCCAAGCGATGTCAGGCGCGGATGATTCCAGGTATGGTTGCCGATCTCGTGCCCCTCGGCCGCAATGCGCCGAGTCAGTTCGGGGTAGAGCGCCACGCGGCGACCGATCAGGTAGAAGGTCGCGCGGATGTTTCGCGCGGCCAGCATGTCCAGCAGTTGCGGAGTCAGCGTCTGGTGCGGACCGTCATCGAAGGTCATGGCGACCAATGGCTGATCCGTCGGAATCCGGGTGATCGTGGTCGGACCGCCCTGAGTGATCCCCTCGGGAATGGTCAGATCCATCCGGGCCTGCGCCTCTGCGCGGCCAATCAGGGCGGGGCTGGCCAATACGGCCGTCAGGCAGCCGGCAAATCTGCGACGTGTCAGGTTGGTTTTCATTATGTCACCAGGCAAGGCGGTTTAAGGCAATTTGGCTAGGCAACCCGCGAATCGGCTGCGAATCAAGTTGTGTCACAGCAATGGGGCACCGATCCGTTGCAAAAGGGTGTCACCTGCCCCACTTGTGTCGCCTTTGCGACACAGGGGGTTCTTGCCTTGCGAACCTGCATTATGATTGATTACGATTGACAATAACCTTGGGGTAAGAACGGGCCGATGGCTCTGAAGGGGAAGACGATGAAAAAACTTATGGCTGCAACAACGGCGCTCACCTTGCTGAGTGCAACCGCCACCTATGCCGACGAGACCACGCCGACCATGCCGGTTGAGATCGTATCTCAGGACGCCATGGATACCGGCGTCGACGGCGGCATTCTGGTTCCGATCCTTGCGATGATCCTGATGCTGATGGCTGCGTCCGGTGGCGGTGGCTATCACACGCCAAGCTGATCGCTCTCGCTGAAGGCGGGTTTTAGAGGCCGATATCGGAAACGACGCCGACGACGGTGCCATTGCCTATCGTGGCCTTTTGTTCAGGTCGGCACTCTCCTGTCGCAAACGGTCGAAAGAACGCACGAAACACCAGCGGTAACGCTGGTGTTTTCATTTCTTTGGTGGCGCCATCTTTGGTTCTGAGCTCTGTCATCTTCGCCGCCACAAAAGGAAACCCCGCCGACAGCGTATCGGCGGGGTTCTTAAATGTTGACCGGATATATTAGCCGTCAGTGGGCGGTTGCCCCTGCCCCGCCACCCGCAGCGGCCTGCGCGGCGGCGGCGGCGGCTTCTTCGGCCTCTTCATCCCAGTCAATCGCTTCGGGCGTGCGTACAAGCGCATGGGCCAGCACGTCACGAACATGCGCGACCGGGATGATCTCCAAACCTTCTTTCACGTTGTCGGGGATCTCGGGCAGATCCTTTTCGTTGTCCACCGGGATCAGCACCGTCTTGATGCCGCCCCGCAAGGCCGCGAGCAGTTTCTCCTTCAGGCCGCCGATCGGCAGCACATTGCCGCGCAGGGTCACCTCGCCGGTCATGGCAATATCCTTGCGCACCGGAATCTGCGTCAGCACCGACACGATGGAGGTCACCATGGCAATCCCGGCAGAAGGCCCATCCTTGGGCGTCGCGCCTTCCGGCACATGCACATGGATGTCGATCTTGTCGAATTTCGGCGGTTTCACCCCGATGGCCGGGCTGATGGACCGCACGAAGGAGCTGGCCGCGTCGATGGATTCCTTCATCACATCGCCCAGTTTTCCCGTGGTCTTCATCCGGCCCTTGCCCGGCAGGCGCAGCGCCTCGATGGACAGAAGATCGCCGCCGACGCTGGTCCAGGCCAGGCCCGTTACCACGCCGATCTGATCGTCCTTTTCCGCCAGACCAAACTTGAACCGCTTCACGCCCAGGAAATCCTCAAGGTTCTCCGGAGTCACGCGGACCGTTTCCACCTCGCGCTTGAGGATCTTGGTCAGCGCCTTGCGGCAGATCTTGGCGATCTCGCGTTCCAGGTTCCGAACCCCGGCTTCACGGGTGTAGTAGCGGATGATGTCGGTCAGACCGTCCTCGGTCAGCTCGAACTCCTTGGCCTTCAGACCATGGTTCTTGGTCTGCTTGGGCAGCAGGTGGCGCAGCGCGATCTCGCGCTTTTCGTCCTCTGTATAGCCCGCCAGCGGGATGATCTCCATCCGGTCCAGAAGCGGGCCGGGCATGTTGTAGCTGTTCGACGTAGTCAGGAACATGACGTTCGACAGGTCGTATTCCACCTCAAGATAGTGGTCCACGAAGGTCGAGTTCTGTTCCGGGTCCAGCACCTCAAGCATTGCCGAAGCCGGGTCGCCACGGAAATCCTGCCCCATCTTGTCGATCTCATCGAGCAGAATCAGCGGGTTCGTGGTTTTCGCCTTTTTCAGCGCCTGGATGATCTTGCCGGGCATGGAGCCGATATAGGTCCGGCGGTGGCCGCGAATTTCGGATTCATCGCGCACGCCGCCAAGCGAGATGCGGATAAATTCGCGCCCCGTCGCCTTGGCCACCGATTTCCCAAGCGAGGTCTTGCCGACGCCCGGAGGGCCGACAAGGCACATGATCGGGCCTTTCAACGTCTTGGACCGCTGCTGCACGGCGAGATACTCGACGATGCGTTCCTTGACCTTCTCCAGCCCATAATGATCGGCATCCAGCACGCCCTGCGCGCGGCCCAGATCCTTTTTCACGCGGGATTTCACGCCCCACGGAATGGCCAGCATCCAGTCGAGATAGTTGCGCACGACGGTCGCCTCGGCGCTCATCGGACTCATGTTCTTGAGCTTCTTGATCTCGGCATCGGCCTTTTCGCGGGCTTCCTTGGACAGCTTGGTATTGGCCACCCGCTCTTCCAGTTCCGCAACCTCGTTTGCGCCTTCTTCACCATCGCCAAGTTCGCGCTGAATGGCCTTCATCTGCTCATTCAGGTAATATTCGCGCTGCGTGCGTTCCATCTGGGATTTCACGCGCGTCTTGATCTTCTTCTCGACCTTCAGGACGCTCATTTCGCCCTGCATCAGGCCGTAGACCTTTTCCAGCCGCTCCGAGATGGACAGCGTTTCCAGAAGATCCTGTTTCTGCGCCACTTCGATGCCCAGATGACCGGCGACCAGATCGGCCAGCTTCGCCGGATCCGTGGTTTCTGAAACCGAGGTCAGTGCCTCTTCGGGGATGTTCTTCTTGACCTTGGCATAGCGTTCGAACTCTTCCGCGACAGGGCCAAGCATCGCCTGAATGGCGGCGGCATCCCCTTCGTCTTCGGCGAGGTCCTCTGCCGTCGCCTCGAAAAACTCGGGGTTGTCGAGGAAACCGGTGATGGTCACGCGGTTGCGGCCTTCGACCAGCACCTTCACGGTGCCGTCGGGCAGCTTCAGCAGTTGCAGCACATTGGCCAGCACGCCGGTGCGATAGATGCCATCGGTGTCGGGGTCGTCCTCTGCCGGGTCGATCTGGCTCGACAGCAGGATCTGCCGGTCTTCCTGCATCACCTCTTCCAGCGCGCGCACCGATTTCTCGCGCCCGACAAAGAGCGGCACGATCATATGCGGGAACACGACAACGTCGCGCAGCGGCAGGACAGGATAGGTTGTATGTTGCTCGGGCATGGTGCCTTCCTTGTTCTTGGCAAGAGGACGCTGGCCCCGTCATGCGGCAGCCCTCGGCCCTCTCCGGGTGGGACACTTGAAAGTGGGGGCATGGCCCGCCGATTTCAACTGGTCATCCCGGCTTTGGGTCGCGGGCAGTCTGCACCCCGGCGCAGGCAGGGGCAAGGCGCGAACTGAAGCATGATGAAGGAAATGTGACGCACACGGGCCCGTCAGCGTGGCAGTTCCGACAGGGACAGGGCCGCCGTTGAAAAGACAGGTTGCAACAGCGCCCTTTGACTGGCCCAACTGTCATCCGGCTCCGCATCCAGTGCCGCGATGGCGCGCGAGGTCAGCAGGATGCGACCCGGCCCGGTGTCAGCCGCCCGGTCCAGCGCATCGGCGGGCAGCAGCTCTGCCGGGGAAAACAGCAACAGGTAGCCTGTGCAGATATAGCCGCAATCATCGACGACGATGTCGCCGGGACGCACCTCTTGCAGCAGCGGCGCATGGGTGACGCGCCAATAATCGCTGTCTGCCCGTGCGAAGCCCATCATCGCGCCTGCGCCGTTGGCAACCCACAAAGCCAGGATGCCAGCCACCAGCACCCGCTGGACGCCTCGGACAGGTGGCAACCGAAGCACAACAAGCAGGGTCAGAAACGGCAGCACGACGATCCAGAATTCCTTGTTGGTTGGTTCCCAGACCGTGGCGACCAGCGCATAGGTGCCCGCATGCAGTAGCAGAAGCGGCCCAAAACCGGGCGTCAACGCCCTGCCCCTGCGCAGCAAGGCCCTGACCGACAATGCGCCGATGGCCAGCACGCTGAGTACAGTCAGCAGCAGCAGGGGCCAGAACCCGAGCGCAAGTCTGGTTTCAGCGAAATGCGCTTCCTCCACCAGTTGACGGCCCGCGAACACCCGCTCCAGCGCGCCCGCGGCCTCTGGAGAGGCAAAGAGAAACAGGCTCGACCAGATCGCGGTGCCAAGCCCGATCAGCGCCTTGACCGGAGCCAGGACCGAGAGTGGCGTCCAAAGCCCGTCAGCGGCGTAGCCCTTGGCCCAGAGGATGAGCTCGCCGATCGTCCGATGCCCCAGCAAGACCCACCCGGCCCAGAGATAGAATACCCCGACCACCGCGCCAAACATCGCCAGCCACAGGACCGCCGCCCCGATCCGGCGCGCAGAGATCAGTACGATAAGCGCAGGCACCGCCAGAAACACATGGCTTTGATGGATCAGCGTGGCAATGCCCGCCAGAAACGCCGCCAGGATCACGGCACGGGGGCCGGACTGTTCCCACCCGACCTGCCAAAGGGCCAGAAAGCTGGCAAGGACAAAGGGCAAGGGCAGCGTGTAAGTATCTGGATACATTCCATAAAGCCAGAAGGCAAAACAGCCCGCCAACAGCCAGACAGCGCCCGACGCGCCTGACAATCCACCGCCCGCGAGACGGGCAATCTTCCACACCAGTGCGAGGGTCCAAAGCGCTGTCAGCAGGCTCGCCACCTGCATGACGCCTAGCGCCGTTGCCCCCGGCCAGACAAGCCGCGCCATGCCGGTCAGGCCCTGCATCAGCGGCTCATAGATCAGGTGGTTCGGATGCCACTGGGCCACCCCGCCCGATACGCGATCGACGTAATAGACCGCGTCTTCCCCTTCGGTGAAATTCTGCGGGAAGGTTAGTAGGTAGAGCAGGCCGATCAGGGCAAGGGTCAGCCCCGGCAGCAGCTTGTCGCTGCGGGTTTCAAGGATGCTTTGCCCCCGTGCTTCGTTCAAGGCATCCACCTTTCGTTTCAACGATCTGCCTGAGATCTGCTAGCACGGCAGCCCGGCTACGCCAAGCAAGCCAACGCACAACACCTTGTTTCACAGACCAATCCTGCGCGTTGCGCCTGGCTTGTTCTGAATCAAGGACAATAAGAGATTTTCCTCGATAATTGCTGTTGTCAATTGCAGAGAGGGAGGATCAAATGCAGCGTGTTTATCTTGCAAGCTTCATTGCCGGGCTTGCCCTGGCTACGGGGGCCAACGCCTGCCCCACCTATAGCTTGACCGGGACGACCTATAGCCTGACCGGAGACCAGCTATACAGTCCAGACTCGTTCAACGTGGTCGCGGGTGGTCAGGATGATCTGCGGACCTGCCCGCAGCCGGGCGTGGGCTATGTCACGACCGCGCCGGACTTCACCTTCTATTTGTCCGAAATGGATCGCTACGACCTCCTGCTTGACGTTGTCAGCGCCTGCGACGCGACACTTTTGGTAAACACGGCCGATGCCCAATGGCATTTCGACGACGACAGCAACGGCAACCTCAACCCGCGCCTCGAGCTGCGCGGGGGCAGCGCATTGAACGGTAGGGTCGATGTCTGGGTCGGCAGCTACAATGGCCAGTACTGCGATGCCACGCTGACGCTAGAGACGTTCCTGAGTTCGGGCGGCGGCGGTGGAGGCTCTACCGGCGTGGGTTGCCCAGACCCGTCCCGACCCGGGCCGAGCTATGCGATGACCGGACAACAGCTTTCCACGCGCCACAGCCTGTCCATTACTGCAACAGGCGGAACGGCGCTGTCTTCCTGCGGCATTCCGGGCACCGGCTATGCGGCCGCGATGCCGACGGCGTCGCTGATGTTGTCGGGGATGGTGGGCTATGACCTCGTGCTCGATGTCGAGAGCACCTGCGACTCCACCCTGCTGATCAATTCCGCCAGCGGCATGTGGTTTTTCGACGATGACAGCAACGGCAACCTCGACCCGCGCGTCACCCTTACGTCTGGACTCGAGGGCCGTGTCGACATCTGGGTCGGCAGCTATTCAGGCTCTGACTGCCAGGGCACCTTGTATATGGAAACCTTTGCGGCGGGGTCGAGCGGGGGCACCGGAACCGGGGGCTTCACGCAAGGCGCCAGTCTTGCGGGGCAATGGTACTGGGAGGCGATCAGCCGCCCGATCACGATCAACGCGAATGGGACCGGACATGACGGTGTCAACACGATGACGTGGACCGGTCCTGACGCAAACGGCACCTACACCCTGACCTGGAGCCACGGCTACACCGACTACGCCACCCTGACTGGAAGCCGGCTGGAGATCGTCAACAACGAAGGCTACCGGTTCGGCGCGACGCGTTTGGGAGGTGATCTCGAAAACCCACCGGGCTCCGGCGCACCCCAAGGTCAGCCCGGCAACAGCGCGACGGTTCTGGAAGGGGCCTGGACCATTGACTCCTTTGGCTACGGCGGCACGCTGACCTTCGACCGACACGCGAACGGCTGGTCTGCGACGGTGCGGTTCAACGTGAACGATTTCGAGGAGATCCTCCAGAACGTTCAGTTCGACCCCGTGACGGGCGAAGTGCAATTCTACCGCGAACGCGGAACACAGCACTATGTCGGCACCCTCTCGGGCGGCGAAATCACCGGCATGTTCAACCGTGGACCCGGTACGCCCTACGACAGCGGCTGGTCAGCGACCCGCTGAGGCGGATTAGAGCGGTTTGATATCGCCTTCCGCGCGCGCAGCATGGAAGGCGGTTTCGAATGCGTCGAACCTGTCGGCTTCGATGGCGTCACGCATGTTCTGCATAAGCTCTTGGAAGTAATGCAGATTGTGCCAGGTCAGCAGCATGGAGCTGATGATCTCCTTGGCGCGGAAGACATGGTGTAGGTAGGCGCGGGAATAGCCGGTGCAGGCAGGGCATGTGCAGTGTTCGTCCAGCGGGCGCGGGTCGTCCTGGTGGCGGGCGTTCTTGATATTGACCACGCCGCGTCGGGTGAAGGCCTGCCCGGTCCGGCCCGAGCGTGAGGGCAGCACGCAATCCATCATGTCGATCCCGCGTTTGACGGCCCCCACGATGTCGTCGGGCTTGCCCACGCCCATCAGGTAGCGCGGCTTGTCCTCGGGCAGGAAATCGGGTGCGTAGTCGAGACAGGTGAACATCGCCTCCTGCCCTTCGCCCACGGCAAGCCCGCCGACGGCATAGCCGTCGAAGCCGATCTCTTTCAACGCCTCGGCGCTTTCCTCGCGCAGATCGCGTTCCAGACCGCCCTGCATGATGCCGAAAAGCGCGTGTCCGGGCCGGTCCCCGAACGCGTCGCGGCTGCGCGCGGCCCATCTCATCGACAGGCGCATGGACTCGGCGATCCGGGCACGGTCGGCGGGCAGCGCCGGGCATTCGTCGAAACACATCACGATGTCGGAGCCCAGGAGCCGCTGGATCTCCATCGAGCGTTCCGGTGTCAGCATGTGGCGCGAGCCGTCCACATGGCTGCGGAAACTCACGCCCTCTTCGGTCAGCTTGCGCAGGTCGGCAAGGCTCATGACCTGAAAACCGCCGGAATCGGTCAGAATGGGTTTGTCCCAGTTCATGAAGCGATGAAGCCCGCCCAACCGGTCGATCCGTTCCGCCGTCGGGCGCAGCATCAGGTGGTAGGTGTTGCCAAGCAGGATATCGGCCCCCGTCGCGGCCACGCTTTCGGGCATCATTGCCTTCACCGTCGCCGCCGTGCCAACCGGCATGAAGGCGGGCGTCCGGATCTGCCCGCGTGGGGTCGAAATCACCCCCCGACGGGCCTTGCCGCTGGTCGCTGTCACCGAAAAGTCAAACCGGCCTGTCATGTCGTCACCCATTGCTTTGGACAGGCGACTGTCATAGGCGAAATATTCGCGATGCCAAGAGAGGACCCATGAAATGACTGCAGAAGAGTCCCTTCGTCTTGGGTGGGAAGAGTGGCTGAGCCTTCCCGGCCTCGGTCTGCCCGCGCTGAAAGCCAAGGTCGACACCGGGGCCAAGACCTCGGCGCTGCACGCCTTCGATATCGAAACCTTCGGCTCGTCCAGCAAACCGAAGGTGCGCTTTGCCGTGCATCCGGTGCCCGGGCGCACCGATATCACCATCGCCTGTTCCGCCCCGCTGCGGGACCGGCGCGAGGTAACCTCGTCCAATGGCGAGACCGAACAACGCTATGTGATCGAGACCGAGCTGGATATCGGCGGGCAGCGCGTACCAATCGAGGTGACCCTGACCGACCGCACCAACATGGCCTATCGCATGCTGTTGGGGCGGCAGGCGCTTCAGCCCGACTGGATCGTCAGCCCGACGGAAAGCTGTTGTCAGCCTCTGCTGAGCTACGACGTCTATCATTCCGCCAAGGTCAAGACCTCGGCCCCGAAACGCGCGCTGCGCATCGCCGTGCTGAGCCGGGAGAACAATTATTCCACCCGCAGGCTGGTCGATGAGGGCGAGGAGCGTGGCCACACGATTGAGGTCATCGACACGACGCGCTGCTACATGGCGATCAATTCGCTGGCCCCGGAAGTCCATTACGACGGCGCCCGCCTGCCCCGCTATGACGCCGTGATCCCGCGGATCGGGGCCTCGGTGACTGCCTATGGCACCGCCGTTCTGCGCCAGTTCGAAACGCTCGGCACGTTCTGCGTGAACGGCAGCGCGGGGATCACGGCGAGCCGCGACAAGCTCCATGCCCACCAGTTGCTGGCCCGCCACCGGATCGGGATGCCACGCACCGCTTTCGCGGCCTCGCCCAAGGATACCGGCAACCTGATTGGCCTCGTGGGCACCGCGCCGCTGATCGTGAAACTGCTGGAAAGCACGCAAGGCAAAGGCGTGGTGCTGGCGGAAACCCGAAAGGCCGCGCAATCGGTGATCGACGCGTTCCGGGGTCTCAAGGCCAATTTCCTTGTGCAGGATTTCGTCAAGGAAGCCGCGGGCGAGGACATTCGCTGCCTCGTGATCGACGGCAAGGTGGTCGCCGCGATGAAACGCAGCGCGGCGGGGGATGATTTCCGGTCAAACCTGCACCAGGGCGGCACTGCAAAGGCGGTGCGGATCAGCAAGGAGGAACGGGAGGCGGCGCTGCGATCTGCCCGGGTGTTCGGCCTCGGGATGGCCGGGGTGGACCTGTTGCGCGCCTCGGATGGCCCGAAGGTGCTGGAAGTCAACAGCTCGCCCGGCTTCGAAGGCGTGGAAAAGGCGACCGGCAAGAACATCGCCGCGCATCTGTTCGATGCCATAGAGAAGAAGGTGCGCCCGACGCCTGCCCGCAAGCGCAAGGGAAAATAGGGGTGTTTCGCCGCCTGTCGGCGTCGACCCATGGGCGGCCCTCCTCAACCCCCGGCTGACGCCGGAGGCCTCGTCATGCCGCGTTGCCACGGAACATCTGCGAGACCTGCGCTTCAGGCCGGTCGGATGTGATGGTGGTGAGGGCAGGATGCCTCCGGCGGAGGTATTTTTGCCAAGATGAACGGACGGGATTGGCTGGCGGCTCTGGACCTCTGGGGGCGCTTTCCTTATATCTTTGCTCAACAATTGGTTTTCCAAGCCGGATGGCACGCAAATGCAAGAGCAGCTGGAGGGCGCGCCCCTCATCAAACCATCTTCGACCGATCATCCTCTCTACGACGCGATCGTCGAGGCCTGCCGCACGGTCTATGACCCTGAAATCCCGGTCAATATCTATGACCTGGGCCTTGTCTACACGGTCGAGATCAGCGCTGAGAACGAGGTCGAGGTGACCATGACCCTGACCGCGCCGGGCTGTCCCGTGGCCGGTGAAATGCCCGGCTGGCTGGCCGATGCAATCCTGCCGGTGGCCGGGGTCAAGACGGTGAATGTCGAGATCACCTGGGACCCGCCCTGGGGGATGGAGATGATGTCGGACGAGGCGCGGCTGGAACTGGGCTTCATGTGAGATCAAGTCTTTTGGCTTGATTTTTGAATTATCAAGTCATATGACTTGAGGCATGATCACCTCCCCCCATCCCGTGGCCGTCCTTACCGGCGACCTCATTGGCTCAACCGATCATCCGCCTGAATGGACGACACAAGCGCTTGACCGTATCAAGACATGTGCGCATGAAATCAGGGCTTGGGACAACGCCGATGACCCGCGGTTCACCCGATATCGGGGCGATGGCTGGCAGATCGTCCTGAGCGAACCGCACCGCGCCCTGCGTGCTGCGCTCTTTATCCAGGCAAGCCTAAAATCCGTCCAGTCCGGAGCCCGGAGCCGCATTGCGATAGGCATGGGAGAAATCGACGACCTGCCGGTTGGCGACCTGTCAAACGCGTCTGGACCTGCGTTCATTGCCTCGGGCCAAGCCCTGGATGGCATGGCAAGGGACCAAGAGCTCGTCATCGCGGCGCGTGAGTCCGCGTATCTCCACAAAGGCATTGCCGTTCTGCTTGAACGGGAAGTGCAGGACTGGAGCCGCGAACAGGCCGAAGCCATGATGCACTTCCTTCCGCCGTCCACCCCGACCCTGAAGGATCTGGCAGATGCGCTTGGGGTCTCGCCGCAAGCCATTCATTCCCGGCTGAAAAGCGCCCATTGGCGAGAGGTTGTTCAAGCCGTCACGCATTGGGAAGCCCACGAGGAAAGCCGCCATGATTGAGACCGTCACCGCGCTGATCTTCGCCCATGTTCTGGCCGATTTCGCCTTTCAGACCAAGGCGATGGCCACGGGCAAGGACAGGCTGGGGCCGCTTCTGGCGCACACGGGCGTGGTCTTCCTGCTCAGCTATGCGGCACTTGGCGGGGCGCATTGGCCGGCGCTGTTCATCGCGGCGCTACATATGCAGATCGACTATGCCAAGGCGCGGCTTGGATCGGATGAGCGTCTTGCACATTTCCTGATTGATCAGGGCGCGCATGGGATGGCGATTTTGGCGGGCGGGCTGCTGTGGACCGATGCCTATGCCACGGGCCTTTGGGGGCAGATGCCGGGACTGACGGCACAAGCGCCCGAGGCGATGGCGCTGATTACGGGTTTTCTGCTGGCGACGCGGGCCGGGCAATTCGCCGTGGGCAAGCTGATGGCCCCCTATGCGCTGGCCCTGCCCGATACCGAGGGGCTGTCAAATGGCGGCGCGGTCATCGGCCTGCTGGAACGGGGGCTGACCTTCATCCTTGTGCTCAGCGGGCAGATGGCGGGCGTGGGCTTCCTGATCGCGGCGAAATCCTTCCTACGGGTGGGCAGTATCGAGAAGGACCGGACGCTGGCCGAATACGTTATCATCGGCACGCTCGCGTCGATCGGATGGGCGTTACTGGCCGGAATTGGCACCGCGGCGCTGATTTCCCATCTTGGAGGTGCTTGAGAACCGGCGTCGCCTGCCCTAAATTTGGGGTAACAGGAAAAGGACCATCCCCATGTTCGGCATTCCCGGCAAACAGGCCGTGACCGTCACAGACGCCGCAGCGCGCCAGATTTCCAAACTGATGGAGTCCGGCGGATCGCAGGGCTTGCGCATTGGCGTCAAGAAGGGCGGCTGCGCGGGGATGGAATACACGATGGAATACGTGTCCGAGATCGACCCGCTCGATGAGGTCGTCGAACAGGACGGCGCGCGGGTGATGATCGCGCCGATGGCGCAGATGTTCCTGTTTGGCACCGAGATCGACTACGAGGTTTCGCTGCTGGAATCGGGCTTCAAGTTCCGCAACCCGAACGTGGCCGATGCCTGTGGCTGCGGGGAATCGATCAAGTTCAAGGATATCGACGAGCTTCAGGCCGAACAGGCCGGGAAATGAGCCTGTCAGCGGAGGAAATTGCCTTCGCGAAAGAGCTGTTTTCGGACCTTGGTGAGCTGAGCACCCGGCGGATGATGGGCGGGCTTTGCCTTTATCACGAGGGCACGATCTTCGCGATTGTCCATGGGGACGGCTCGATTTGGCTGAAGGGTGCGGGCGATTTCATTGCCGAGCTGGAGGCCGAGGGCTGCACCCGCTGGACCTACACCCGCGACGGCGGAAAACCTACGTCGATGCCCTATTGGACCTTGCCGGACGCAGCGCTCGACGATCCGGAGATGGCCTGTGACTGGGCCCGCCGGGCGCTGCGCCACCTATAGCCCTTCCCGCCCCGCCGGTTTCGCGCTATCCCCTGCGCAAGCGTGATGAAGAAGGGTGTCGATATGGTCCGCAAGCTTGCCGCCGGGAACTGGAAGATGAACGGAACGGGCGCGAGCCTTGCCGAAGCGGAGGCGTTGAAAGCCGCCCTGCCCGCGCCCACGGTCGATGTGCTGATCTGCCCGCCCGCAACGCTGCTGTCCCGCATGTCTGACACGCTGTCGGGCAGCGCCATTGCCACGGGTGGGCAGGACTGCCATTCCGCCGAAACCGGCGCCCATACCGGCGATATCTCGGCCGCGATGCTGACGGATGCGGGGGCGACCCATGTGATCCTCGGTCATTCCGAACGGCGCACCGATCATGGCGAAACCGATGCAGACGTGCGCGCCAAGGCCAAGGCGGCGATTGCGGCGGGCCTGACGGCGGTGATCTGCGTCGGTGAAACGCTGGCCGAGCGCGAGGCCGCCAACACGCTGGCCATCATCGGCGGGCAACTGGCGGGGTCCGTCCCCGATCTGGTCAGTGCCGACCGTCTGGTGATCGCCTATGAACCGGTTTGGGCCATCGGCACCGGCAAGGTGCCCACGCTGCACCAGATCGGCGAAGTGCATGATTTCATCCGGGCGGAACTGGAAAAGCGCTTTGGCGTCGGTGTGGGCCGCGCGGTGCCGATCCTCTATGGCGGGTCGGTCAAGGGCGCGAACGCGGCTGAGATCTTCGCCGTCAGCAACGTGAACGGCGCTTTGGTGGGTGGGGCGTCGCTGAAAGCCGCCGATTTCCTGCCAATCGTCGAAGCTCTTCAGGCCTCCTGACGGGGGGTGACACGCAAATGAATGCCGTCCTTCGCGCGCACGGTCAGGAAGGCCACCGGCACCGGGTCTTTCCCTTCGATCCGCTCAAACCGGTAGCGTTTGAGCAGCATCGACAGCAATAGCGGCCCCTCGACCATGGCAAATCCCGCCCCCGTGCAGACGCGCGGCCCTGTGGAAAACGGCATATAGGCCTCGCGCTGGCATTTCTTGCCGTTCTCCGTCTGCCAGCGGGCCGGATCGAACCCGTCGGGATTGTCCCAGAGCCTTTCATGCCGGTGCAGGTGCCATGGGCTGAGAACGATCTGCGCACCCTTGGGCACGGCTCGGTTGCGGAAACGCTCCGGGCAGGCAGCCTCGCGCACCATCATCGGCACCGGCGGGTAAAGCCGCAGCGCCTCGCGGAACACATCCCGGCTTAACTTCAGCTTGGACATGACTGAAAAGTCAGGATTTTCCAGAGCCTGCGCTTCCTCTGCCACCCTGTCCTGCCACTCTGGGAAAAGCGCCATCAGGTAGAGCGTCCAGGCCAGAGCCGAGGCACTGGTCTCATGCCCCGCAAGGAAGAAGATCGCCACCTGATCGACCATTTCGCCGGTGCTGAAAGTCTGCCCCGTCATCGGGTCCGCCGTGGTCATGATCTTCGTGGCGAGGTCATCGGGCGCGGTCCCAGCCTCTATGTCCGCCATCCGCTCCGCCGTCAGCCGCGTGATCAGCCCCCGGATCGCCTTCGCCGTTTCCCGCGTCTTGCGCCGGTGCCCGCGCGGCAGGAAGCGCGGCAGGGGCAGGAAGGCGGCGAGGTTCAGGATGGGCTGCGTGCGCTGGTAATCGCGGAACTGGGTGAAGACCTGCGCGGCCACCTCGTGCTCGATGGGGATGGAAAAGAGCGTTCGGAAGATCACGTCCGCCGCAGCGTGGCTCATCTGTTCCTCAACCTCCACCTCACCCCGGCCCATGCGATCGCAGGCGGCCTCTGCCGCGGCCCACATGGCCGGGAAGGTATCTCGCAGGCGTCCGCCCTCGAAAGCCGGGTCGATGATCCGGCGTTGCCGTTTCCACGTTTCCCCGTTTGTCAAGAACACCGAGTCACCAAGCAGCGGGCGCAAGCCTTCGCCGATCCGGTCGGATTTTGGGAAATCATCGGGGCGGGTTTTCAGGACCAGATCCAGAAGCGCGGGTTCATTCACCATGAAGCTGCGGAAGAACGGCGTCTTGAACTCCGCCATCCACGCGCGATAGAGCCGCGCCGGCTGCGCCGACAGGATGTCCTGCCGGAAAAGCCGCAGATAGCGCCAGAGCGACACCCTGTCGGGGCGCGGTATGGGCTTGGGTGGGATCATGACAGGCTCCGATGCCGGTTGACCGGCTTGGCAATGCGCCCCGGCGAGGGCGCGCGGCCCGCGTAGCGGGTGGCCAACGTCAAAGGCCCGGCGGTGATCTGGAAATAGTCGTAATCGCCGGGCCGGTCGAAGGCATTGAGATACTGGAAATGCAGCTCGAACAGCTGCCATTTCAGGGCCTTCTGCCGCTCGGGGCTGAGGGTCTGCGTAAATGCCGCCGATATGACCAGCGGCCAACGCTGCCCCTCCGGCGCGACCCCCGTCACCGCCACGGGATCGCAGAGCGCGAAAGAACAGCCATCGCCCGGTGCGGTCACGTCGAGCCATGTGATCTCCTCTCGCGTGCTCAGAAACGCCAGATCCGCCCGCAACCGCCCCGCCTTTGGCAGGAACGAGACCATAGGCACCACATGGCCAAGCGTCAGCAGCGCCAGTTTCGGCCCGCTATCGGGCACCCTGCCCGCCCGGATCACATCGGCCAGCAGGGACACCGCCATATAGGCGCCCGAGGAATGGCCGACGACCAGCACCTCCTCCACATCCTCGGCCAGCGCCCCAGCGATCCGATCCGCGAACTCCCGCATCCGCGCTTCCTGAGCGGGCGGGTAAGCGCCGCCGCAACTCGCCGAAAACGCGTAATCATGCATCAGGTACCAGCCAAGCCAGGGGTCGCGCCGTTTGAACCAGCGCAGCACCAGCCAGGCCAGACTGGGCCACATCACCAGCGCCATGGCCGCGCGCAAAACAAACAGGCTCTGCCCGCCGGATCGTTCCCCTTCAATCCCCCGCAGCAGCGCCTCGGACCCCGCTAGCGCGCCATATGCCAGCGCAAAGCCAAGCCCAAGGGCCAGCCCAAGCTGCGCCAGCAGCAGCAGCACCGGGTAAAGCGCCGCGATCACCGGCCCTTTTCTGAGCCGCATCAGTCGGAAGAGCGCGCCGGAGCCGATATAGGCCCAGGCCGTTTTCAGCAGCTGCCAGTAGGTCGCGGCAATCCCGTGGCCCATGCTGTCCTTGACGATATCGGCCCAGACCAGCACCTCGATATCCGCCTGCGTCCGGTTCCCGTCTATCTCGGTTTCCACCGACCATCCGTAATAGCCCTCGGTCCGCTGCGGCCCCATCGTCAGCGCATATCCGGAAATTGCCGCCTGATCCTCGCCCCCACGCCGATACCGTTCACGATATTTGCGCGCGGGGACCGGGTCGAAGCCGGGAATATAAAGAACCCGCCGGGTCCTGACCTCTTGGCTCTGTGCCTCACTCATCACTCTACTCTGCACCGGCTTTCCGGCGCAGCATACAGGGAAAATCAGCCAAGGCTAAGGCCCGATCAGCCCAATTCGCCAAGCGCCGGGAAGGTTTCGAGGATCCAGAAGGACAGCGTTGTGAACGCCCCGGTCAGCAGCATCAGCCCCACGGCGATCAGCAAAAGCCCCATGATCCGCTCGATGAGCTTCATATGGCGTTTCAGCCGCGTCATCAGCCCCATGGCGCGTTCGATGAACATCGCAGCCAGCAGGAAGGGCACCCCGAGGCCGAGCGCATAGACCGCCAGCAGCGTCGTCCCGCGTGCGACGGACGATTCCACCGCCGCCAGCCCCAGAATCGCGCCAAGCTGAGGCCCGATGCAGGGGGTCCAGCCAAAGGCGAAAGCGAGCCCAAGCACATAGGCCCCAAGGGCCGAGCCCCCCCGGTCGCCCGCATCCATCCGCGCATCCCGGTCGAGAATCGAAATGCGGAAGACGCCCAGGAAATGCAGACCGAAGATGATCACGACCACCCCGGCAATCTTCGCCAGAAGATCCTGATTTTGCAAAAAGAACTGCCCGAAGATCGAGGCCGTGAAACCCAGAAACACGAACACCGTCGACAGCCCCAGGACGAAAAACGCCGCCGCCAGAACCGCGCGGCGCCGGCCCGTTCCTTCCTGCATCTCGTTCATGCTGATCCCGCCCATATAGGCGAGGTAAGGCGGCACGATGGGCAATACACAAGGGCTGAGGAAGCTCAGCACCCCGGCCGTCAGCGCGACCAGCATCGCGGGCAGGAGACCCGCATCGAAAAGATCAATTCCGAACATAAGCCCTTCCTGCCGCGCCGCGGGGCAAAAGACCAGCCCAAGCGATCTCACATTCCCGTGGACAAGTGCCGCAGCCTTGCGTAAGGCGCGGTTCATGACCCCCGATCACGATATCGACGCGCTCGGCCTGCTCTGCCCCCTGCCCGTCCTGCGCCTGCGCAAGGTGCTGCTGGCCGCCCGTCCCGGCGCGGTGATCCGCATCCTGGCCGACGATCCGGTCGCGCGCATCGACATCCCGCATTTCTGTGCCGAACAAGGCGTGGAGCTTCTGCTGACCGAGGCCATGGATCAAGGCACCGCCTTCACGATCCGCGCAGCCTGACCGCTTCTTCTTGGTCAAAATACTCACATCCCGACCGTGAAACCAGGACCGACACGCGCGTTTGGCGTCGCCTGTCCACGGGCGGGAATAGAGCGGCGCGGCAGCGCCTCCGCTGGATCACCTTACTCCGCTGCCGTCGCCATCGGGCTGCCCCCGGCGCGGAAGGAGGCCAACAGTTCCTCCCGGCGTCTGTTTGCGGCTTCGACATTGGCCTCTTTCACCGGGCCAAACCCCCGGACCTGACGTGGCAGATAGGCGATTTCCATTGCAATATCAGACGTTTCCGGGGTGACACTCGACAAGACTTCCGCCATGTCTGCCTCGTACTGACGGATCAGACCGCGCTCCATCTTGCGTTCTGCGGTGTAACCGAAGATATCGAGAGGCGTCCCGCGCAGCTTGCGCAGTTTGGAGAGCACTTTAAAACCGCGCCCCATCCAGGCACCGAATTGCCGCTTGCGGGGGCGACCCGACGGGTCGCGTCCCGGCAGCATCGGCGGCGCGAGGTGATAGCTGAGCTTCAGATCGCCTTCAAAAACCTCCCGCGCCTTCGCTTCGGTCTCCAGATGGAGCCGTGCAACCTCGTATTCATCCTTGTAGGCCAGCAGCTTATGATATCCGATTGCGACGGCCTCCTTCAGCGCCGCATCCTCCACGCCGTCCACCAGCTTGCGATACCGCTTGGCCAGCCGCTTGCCCTGATAGGCCACCAGATGCGCTTCGCGGAAGGCGATACGGTCCTCCAGCGATTTCGGCATTTCGACCACATCGCCACCGATCTTCGCCGCCTCCTCGGGGTGCAGCACCGCCCACCGGCCCAGTTCGAAGGCCTGCTTGTTGCGTTCCACCGCCGCGCCATTGAGCTCAATCGCGCCCAGGATCGCCTCGTGGCTCAGCGGCACCAGCCCGTTCTGCCAGGCGGCGCCGAGCACCATCATGTTGGAGAAGATGGAATCGCCCATCAGCCGGCGGGCAAGGTCCGAGGCATCGAAAAGCGCCAGCCCCTCCCCCAGACGTGCTTGAAGAGCGATCTCCAAGTCATTCACGGGAATACGGAATTCCGTATCACGGGTGAAGGCGCCGGTGATGATTTCATGGCTGTTGACCACGGCCTTGGTGCGGCCCGTCGTCATCAGGCCGAGCGTCTTGGCCCCGGCGCTGACCACCAGATCGCCGCCGATCACCGCATCGGCCTCGCCCACGGCGACGCGGATTGCGCTGATATCGTCGGGCCGGTCGGCCAGCCGCAGGTGGATATGCACCGCCCCGCCCTTCTGCGCGAGCCCGGCCATCTCGATCATGCCCGCGCCCTTGCCATCAAGCTGCGCCGCCTGCGCCAGAACCGCGCCCACGGTCACGACGCCCGTGCCGCCGACGCCGGTGATCACCACGTTATGGGTGCCGTCGATGGCGGGCAGGTCGGGCGCGGGCAGATGACCCACATCGACGCTGGCCGAGGCCTCCTTGCGGATCTTGCCGCCTTCCACGGTCACGAAACTGGGGCAGAAGCCCTTGAGGCAGGAAAAATCCTTGTTACAGCTCGATTGGTCGATGGCGCGCTTGCGGCCAAGTTCGGTTTCCACCGGCACGATGGACACGCAGTTCGATTGCACCCCGCAATCGCCGCAGCCTTCACAGACGTCGGCGTTGATGAAGACGCGCTTGTCGGGATCGGGGAAGGTGCCGCGCTTGCGGCGGCGGCGTTTTTCGGCGGCGCAGGTCTGCACGTAGATGATGGCAGAGACGCCCTCGATGTCCTGAAACCTCTCCTGCACGGTCATGAGGTCGTCGCGTTCATGGCGTTCGACGTCGCGCGGAAAGGCTGAAAAATCAATCTCTTCCTTAGGGTCGTAGATGAGCGCGATGTGTTTCACGCCCATGGCGCGGATTTCATGGGCGATGCGCGCCGGGTCCAGATCGCCCTCATTGTGCTGGCCGCCGGTCATGGCGACCGCATCGTTGAACAGGATCTTGTAGGTGATGTTGGTGCCCGCCGCGATGGCCGCGCGAATGGCCAGGATGCCGGAGTGGTTGTAGGTGCCTTCGCCCAGGTTCTGGAAGATGTGCTTGCGGGTGGAAAACGGAGCCTCGCCGGCCCAGTTCGCCCCTTCCGCGCCCATATGGGTGAAGGCCTCGGTGTTGCGGTCCATCCATTTGGCCATGAAATGACAGCCGATGCCCGCGCCCCCCCGCGCGCCTTCGGGCACCTTGGTGGAGGTGTTGTGCGGGCAACCCGAGCAGAACCACGGCAACCGCGTCGCCAGTTCCTGCGCGTTGTCGGCGCGCATGGCATCGGTCACCTGCTGGATGCCCGCGCGGATGCGGTCGGTGGCGCGGCCCTCGTCGATCAGGATATTGCCGAGTTTCACCGCGATATCGTTGGGGTCGAGCGCGTAATGGGTGGGGAACAGAACCTCGCCCTTGCCGCCCTTGTAGCCATAGACGCGGCGGCCGCGACGGTTGTCGAAGATGGCTTCCTTGATCTGAACCTCGATCAGTTTGCGCTTTTCCTCGACGACGACGATCAGCTCCAGCCCTTCGGCCCATTCCCCGAGGCTTTTCATGTCGAGGGGCCAGGTCTGCCCCACCTTGTAGGTGGTGATGCCAAGCCGCTCGGCCTCGTCTTCGTGGATGCCAAGGAGTTCCATCGCATGCACGAGGTCGAGCCAGTTCTTGCCCGCCGCGACGAAGCCGATCTTGGCACCGGGCTTGCCCAGAACCCGCTTGTCAATGCCGTTGGCCCGCGCAAAGGCCTCGGCGGCGAAGCGTTTATGGGCCAGAAGCCGTTCTTCCTGCGCGATCCAGTGATCGCCAAGGCGGATATTGAGCCCGCCGGGCGGCATGGTGAAATCGGGGCGGGTGAAGCCCATGCGGTCGGGGCGGCCATCGACGACGGAGGTCGCCTCGACCGTATCCTTCATAACCTTCAGCCCCACCCAGACCCCGGCAAAGCGGCTGAGCTCATAGCCGTAATGGCCGTAATCCAGGATCTCCTGCACGCCTGCGGGCGAGAGCACCGGCATATGCACATCGACCATCGCCCAATCGGACTGGTGGCAGACGGTGGAGCTTTCGCCGGTATGGTCGTCGCCCATGGCCATGATCACCCCGCCATGGGGCGAGGTGCCGGCCATGTTGGCGTGGCGCATCACGTCGCCCGAGCGGTCCACCCCAGGCCCTTTGCCATACCAGAGACCAAACACGCCGTCATATTTGCCCTCGCCCCGCAGTTCTGCCTGCTGCGACCCCCAAAGCGACGTGGCGGCGAGGTCTTCATTCAGGCCGGGACGGAACAGCACGTCGGCGGCCTTCAGCACCTTCTCGGCCTTGGTCATCTGCAAGTCGACCGCACCAAGGGGCGAGCCACGGTACCCGGTGACAAACCCGGCCGTGTTCAGCCCCGCCTGCTGGTCCCGCCATTTCTGCGCCAGCATCAGCCGCACCAATGCCTGCGTGCCGTTCAACAGAACAGGGGATTTTTCCAGATCGAAACGGTCGTTCAGTGAAACTTGTGCCAGTCCCATGGTCCTCTCCCGATGGAATGCCGCATTTTCCCGCATTATAGGTCAGCATTTGTGACCTTTCAAGCGATGTTTGGCTGACGCGCGGAGTTCTTCATTGAACTGTAAGGCAAATTGACTAGGTTGCCATGGGTAACAGGACACATCGTCAGGAAAAGAAAGTCTCTCCAATGGATTGGGACAAGCTGCGCATTTTTCACGCCGTTGCCGATGCGGGCAGCCTGACCCATGCGGGCGACACCCTGCATCTGAGCCAGTCCGCTGTCAGCCGCCAGATCCGCGCGCTGGAGGAAAGCCTTGATACGACACTGTTTCATCGCCATGCGCGCGGGCTGATCCTGACCGAACAGGGCGAATTGCTGTTCGACGCCACCCGTTCCATGTCGAAACGCCTTGATGCCGCCGCCGCCCGCATTCGCGACAGTGAAGAAGAGGTATTTGGCGAGCTGCGGGTCACCACGACCGTCGGATTCGGTACGCTCTGGCTCGCCCCGCGCCTGCCGCAGCTCTATAACAAGTACCCCGAATTGAAGATCGACCTGATCCTGGAAGAACGGGTGATGGACCTGCCAATGCGCGAGGCCGATGTCGCCATCCGCATGAAGGAACCGAGCCAGGCCGACCTGATCCGCAAGAAGCTGATGAGCGTGCGGATGCAGCTTTATGCCTCGCAAACCTATCTGGAAGCCAACGGCACCCCCGCCTCGCTGGAAGAACTGGGCCAGCACCGGCTGATCAGCCAGAACGCCCATTCCGCGCAAGTCAGCGCCGGGGCCCTGCTAGTGCGCGAGATCATGTCCTACGATGTGGGCAGCTTCCTGACGGTCAACAACTATTTCGGTGTCCTTCAGGGCGTTATTCACGATCTGGGCATTGGTCTGCTGCCGGATTACCTTGCAGAAGATTTCCCGCAGCTGGTCCGCGTCTTGCCAGAGGTGGAAAGCAACGAAGTGCCTGTTTTCCTTGCCTATCCGGAAGAGCTGCGCCATTCTAAGCGGATCGAGGCCTTCCGCGATTTCGTGACCGAGGAAATCATCGCGCATCGCCGGAAACGACGCGAACAAGAGGGGTAACGCGCGCCCGGCACCCGCAAAAAGTGTGAGCCATGTGCAACGCGCATAGCGGCATTGCGGCGATGCGGCGAAAAAACCCTTGATCGTTAACATGCTGCTGACTATTTCAGCATCAGTGACGGGCGATAGACATCGCGCGCTCACTACCTCCCTGTTGGACTTTGGCCGAGATTCGTCTCGGCCTTTTTTTTGGTCTAATCCCCTGCTATTGCGGCGCGATGCGCCTCGCGGTTTCGCTCAATTCAGACAGCTTTCAGGACTGGGACGGTCTTCTGGCCCTTCTGAACAAGGCTTTTGCCTTCATGGAAGGCCGCATCGATCCGCCATCCTCTCTTTTGCGCATGTCTGCTGATAGCCTGAAGCAGAAAGCCGCTGAAGAAGACCTTTTTCTGATCACGCAGAATTCCCGCCCAATTGCCTGTCTCTTCGGCCATCCGCAGAAAACGGAGTATTATATTGGCAAGCTGGCGGTGGATCGCAGACATCGCGGTACAGGGCTGGCCCGGCAGCTTCTGGATGCTGCAGCGCAGGAAGCGGTCCGGCGCGGGCTCAAGGGGCTGCGCCTGCAAACAAGGGTGGAGCTGCGCGAAAACCACCGGACATTCCGGGCCATGGGGTTCCATCTGATCGGTGCCAGCGCCCATCCGGGCTATGCGCGGGCCACATCGTTGACATTCCGCCGCCCCCTGTGACCTCTCACCCCTTTTCCCCGCCGGGGCCTTGCCCTAAAGAGTGCGCCAAGCGACCTGAGCCCCAAGGGACATCGAAGATCATGCAGGAACCGGCCATCACGCCCGACATCATCGCCGCGCACGGGCTGAGCCCCGATGAGTATGAGCGCATTCTGGAGATCATCGGCCGAGAGCCGACTTTCACGGAACTGGGCATCTTCTCGGCCATGTGGAACGAACATTGTTCCTACAAGTCCTCCAAGAAATGGCTGCGCACCCTGCCTACGGACGGCCCCCAGGTGATCTGCGGTCCGGGGGAGAACGCGGGCGTGATCGACATCGGCGACGGTCAGGCCGTGGTCTTCAAGATGGAAAGCCACAACCACCCTTCCTATATCGAACCCTACCAGGGCGCAGCGACCGGCGTGGGCGGCATCCTGCGCGATGTCTTCACCATGGGCGCGCGGCCAATTGCGGCGATGAACGCGCTATCGTTCGGCGCGGTCGATCACCCCAAGACCCGCCAGCTGGTCCATGGTGTGGTGGAAGGCATCGGCGGCTACGGCAACTGTTTCGGCGTGCCGACCGTGGGGGGCGAGGTTCGCTTCCACCCGGCTTATAACGGCAATTGCCTTGTAAACGCCTTTGCCGCCGGTTTGGCCGATGCCGACAAGATCTTCTACTCTGCGGCCTCCGGCGTTGGCATGCCGGTTGTGTATCTCGGGGCCAAGACGGGCCGCGACGGGGTTGGC
This sequence comes from Nioella sediminis, assembly GCF_001879695.1. Lineage (GTDB taxonomy): Bacteria > Pseudomonadota > Alphaproteobacteria > Rhodobacterales > Rhodobacteraceae > Nioella > Nioella sediminis. The sequence goes on along the minus strand of NZ_MNBL01000047.1, from coordinate 86,384 downwards.
GGCGCCACCATGGCCAGCGCCGAATTCGACGACACGATCGAGGAAAAGCGCCCCACCGTGCAGGTGGGCGACCCCTTCACCGAGAAACGCCTGATGGAAGCCTGCATGGAACTGATGCAGACCGGTGCCGTTATCTCGATCCAGGACATGGGGGCTGCGGGCCTGACCTGTTCGGCGGTGGAAATGGGCGATAAGGGCGGGCTTGGCATTCAGCTCAACCTCGACCATGTGCCGCAGCGTGAAGATGCGATGACCGCCTATGAAATGATGCTGTCGGAAAGCCAGGAGCGGATGCTCATGGTGCTGAACCCGGATCTGGAGGCAGAGGCCCGCGCGGTGTTCGAAAAATGGGATCTGGATTTTGCCATCGTGGGCGAGACGATCCCCGAGGACCGCTTCCTGATCATCCATGGAAACGAGGTCATGGCCGATCTGCCGTTGTCGAAACTCTCCTCGACCGCACCGGAATACGACCGCCCCTGGGTGGAGACCCCGGCAGCCGCCGAGATGGAACCCGTGACGGGTGTTGACCCCATCGACGGGCTGAGGGCGCTGATCGGATCGCCCAACTATGCGGCCAAGCAATGGGTCTATGAACAATATGACCACATGGTTATGGCCGACACGGTGCGCGCACCGGGGCTTGGCGCGGGCGTGACCCGCGTGCATGGCACCGACAAGGCGCTGGCCTTCACCTCGGACGTGACCCCGCGCTACGTCAAAGCAAACCCGTTCGAGGGCGGCAAACAGGCGGTGGCCGAGGCCTATCGGAATATCACCGCCACCGGCGCGCTGCCGCTGGCGACAACCGACAACCTCAATTTCGGCAATCCCGAAAAACCCGAGATCATGGGCCAGTTCGTGGGCGCGATCAAAGGGATCGGGGCGGCCGTGGCGGCGCTCGACATGCCGATCGTGTCGGGCAATGTTTCACTTTACAACGAAACCGACGGCAAGGGCATTCTGCCCACCCCCACCATCGGCGCGGTCGGACTGCTGGACAATGTGGCCGACCTGATCGGCGGGACTGCGCGCGACGGCCATGTGGCGGTTCTGGTGGGTGAAACCACCGGGCATCTGGGCCAGTCGGCGCTGCTGTATGAAGTGTTCAGCCGCGAAGACGGCGATGCGCCTCATGTGGATCTGGAGGCCGAGAAGCGCAATGGCGACTTCATCCGCGCCAACCGCGGCCTGATCGACATGTGTTCGGACCTCTCCGATGGCGGGCTGGCGCTGGCGGCGTTTGAGATGGCGGAAGCCTCCGGCGTGGGCGTCACGCTCGACGCGGGCGACACACCGACGCTATTCGGCGAGGATCAGGCGCGATACCTGATTGCCTGCTCTTTCGACAAGGCAGAAGCGCTGATGGTTGCCGCAGGACAGGCCGGCGTTTCGATCACGACCGTGGGACGGTTTGGCGGGGACAAGGTGCGCATGGGCGGATCCGAAGCGCCGCTGGCGGAGCTCTCTGCCACCTATCGAACCGCGTTTGCAGAAAAGCTCGGCTAACCACCGGCGCGGGAAAAAATCTTCGAAGATCTTTGCCAAGGATCTTCGAAGATCCTTTCACGTCGCGCCCTTGCGGGATACTTGGTCGCGGACTACATCTGGGAAGACAGACAGGAGTTGCCCATCATGCCCATTACGGCCCAGGACATCGAAGACCTGATCCGGGAAAGTCTCCCGAATGCGAAGATCATTGTCGAGGGCGATGACGGCGTCCATTTCTCCGCGCAGGTTGTGGATGAAAGCTTCAGGGGCATGAACCGGGTGCAGCAGCAACGCACGGTTTATGCGGCACTAAAGGGCAAGATGGACGGGGCCCAGGGCGAAGTTCATGCACTGGCGCTGACCACGAAGGCACCGGAGTGAGCCCATTTGGGACACCGGACTGATTATCACGATTTTGAGGAACGCCGAGATGAGCGCAGAGACCCAGATCAAGGACACTATCAAGGCCAATGACGTGGTGCTCTTCATGAAAGGCACCAAAACCATGCCGCAATGCGGGTTTTCCAGCCGCGTGGCGGGGGTGCTCAACTTCATGGGCGTCGAGTTTGCCGATGTGAACGTGCTGGCCGACGAAGAGATCCGGCAGGGAATCAAGGCCTTTTCAGACTGGCCGACCATCCCGCAGCTTTATGTGAAGGGCGAGTTCGTGGGCGGCTGCGATATCGTGACCGAAATGACCCTGTCGGGAGAGCTCGACACGCTTTTCGATGACAAGGGCGTTGGCTATTCGAAAGAGGCCGCCGACAAGATCCGGGCCGCGAACGCCTGAGGCACAAGGAATTTCGCCGCCTTCGGCGTCGATCCGCGCGGCCCGTTCCGGGCCGCGTTTTCTTTGGGGGCGCTGCCCCCGCCTCGTTTCAGGCGACTCCCCCGAGGTATTTTTGTCAAGCTGAAAGGGGCCGCGCGATGGTCGGCTCAGCTCTTCTTGGTGGCCCCTTTGCGCACATGTTTGGCCAGCCGCGAGGGGATCGATTTCTTGCGATCCTTGTAGGGGTTGGCATCGGCCTGGCTGCGCATATGCAGGCGAATTGGCGTTCCGGGCATGTCAAAGTCCTCTCGCAACCCATTGACAAGATAGCGGGAATAACTTTCCGGCAATTTCTCGGGCATCGAACACATGACCACGAATCCCGGCGGCCGTGTCTTGGCCTGGGTCATGTAACGCAGCTTGATGCGGCGCCCGGATGGTGCGGGGGGCGGATGCGCCTCGACCATGCCCGCCAGCCAGCGGTTCAGCGTCGCGGTCGGGACCCGGCGGTTCCACACATCATAGGCCCGCACAATCGCCTGTTGCAGCCGGTCGAGCCCCCGGCCGGTCTTGGCCGAGACGGTGACGAGTGGCGCCCCGCGCAGCTGCGGCAGCAGCCTCTCGAACGCCTCGCGCATGTCGCGCAGCTTTTCCTGCTTGTGCTCTTCCAGGTCCCACTTGTTGACCGCGACGACAACCGCGCGGCCCTCGCGTTCCGCCAGATCGGCGATGCGCAGATCCTGCTGTTCGAAGGGGATGGCGGCGTCGAGCAGCACCACGACGATCTCGGCGAATTTCACCGCGCGCAGACCGTCGGACACCGAGAGCTTCTCCAGCTTCTCCTGCACCTTGGCCTTCTTGCGCATCCCGGCGGTGTCGAAGATCCGCATCGGCGTGCCGTCCCAATCCACCGTCACGGCGATGGAATCGCGGGTGATCCCGGCCTCGGGTCCTGTCAGCAGACGGTCCTCGCCGATGATCTTGTTGATCAGGGTGGATTTACCTGCGTTCGGGCGTCCGATGACGGCGATCTGAAGGGGTTTGGTGCGCTCTGCTGCCTCCTCACCATCCTCGATGTCGATATCGGTGATGGCCTCTTCGGCCTTGGCCTCCGCCGCTTCGATGAGCGGTGACAGGACCACGGCCAGTTCGGCCATGCCCTCGCCATGTTCCGCCGACAGCGCCAGCGGATCGCCAAGCCCCAGCCCGAACGCTTCTATCACGCCAGCCTCTCCAGCGCGGCCTTCGGCCTTGTTGGCGGCCAGAATGACCGGCGTGCCGGAGCGGCGCAGGATGTCGGCAAAGACCTCATCCGTGGGCGTGATCCCGGTGCGGGCATCGACGAGGAACAGGCAGGCATCGGCCAGACCCACGGCGCGTTCGGTCAGGCGGCGCATGCGTCCCGGCAGGCTGTCATCATTGGCGTCTTCCAGCCCCGCCGTGTCCATCACGGTAAAACGAAGGTCGCCAAGCCGCGCGGCCCCTTCGCGCAGATCACGCGTCACGCCGGGCTGGTCATCGACCAAGGCCAGTTTCTTGCCCACGAGGCGGTTGAACAGCGTCGACTTGCCCACATTGGGACGCCCGACAATGGCCAGAACGAAGCTCATCGGCCCGTTATCCTTACTCTATCTAGATCGCGCGGCATAACGCGGCTGACAGGCAATGAAAAGCCGTCGTGACGCCAAACCCTCGAAAAAACTTGTGCGATGCGATCAGCGGAAGGCGTGAAGCCGCCCGGCCCCGGACACGACGTACAGTGTCCCGCCCACGACGATCGGATGCGCTGCCGCGCCGCCGCGGATTTCGACACGCGACAGTTCCGCCCCGCTTTCGGGATCGAAGAAGCGGATATTGCCGTCGCCCGAGGCAACCACGAGGCGCCCCCCGGCCAGGATTGGGCCATAATGGGTAAAGACGGCCTGGCGGCGGCGTTCGCGCTCATTGACGTAAAGCGGCAGTTCGGTGCCCCAGATGCGGGTGCCGGTTTCGGCGTCCAGACGGATCAGCTCGTTGCGGTCGGACACGAAGAAGATGGAATCACCGGCCGGCAGCACCGGGGAATAGGCACCGTCCTGCGCGGTCCAGAGCCGCTCGCCCGAGGAGGCCTCCATTGCCACGACGCGGCCGGACTGGTTACCGGCATAAAGCGTATTGCCCACGATCACCGGGTCGCCGGTGATATCGTTGAGATCATTATAGGCCACGCCTCGGCGCGCACCTGCAACGGTCGTGCCCCAGACCCGGACGCCGGAGAGGCGCAGGGTGGCCACAAGCTCGCCCGAGCCGAAGGGGAAGATCACCAGGCGATCGGTCAGCGCGGGCGATGCGCCGCCGGACAGAACCGCCGTGGCCGGTCCTGCGGGCAATTGCCAGCGAATGCGGCCGTTTTCAGGGTTCAGCGACCAGGCCTGACTGTCGCGGCTGACCACATATACGGAATTGTCGGTGACGGTCGGCGCGGTAATCCCGGCGCCAAGGCGCTGACGCCAGAGGACCTCGCCATTGACCGGTTGCAGGGCGATCAGCTCGCCATAGCCCGTGGTTGCGTAGACGACGCCGCCCACGACTGCGAGGCCGCCACCGGATACGCCGCCGCCGCGCTCGTAACCCGCCGTCAGATCGGCGGTCCAAAGGGTACTGCCATCGGTGCCGGTTGCGGTCAGCTGCGCGTCGGAATCGAGGGTGAAGATCCGGCCATCGGCCATGACGGGATCGGCGGTGATGCGGGCGCGGCGCGTATTGCCTTGTCCGATATCACTGGCCCAAAGCTCCACCGGCGCAGCGGACAGGGACAAATGCGGAACCACGTTGCGCGTGGTCAGGGACCGCATGGGCCAGCTGTCGAGAGTGACCGGCTCAGCCAGCGAAATCGGAGCTGCGGTATCTTCCGTCACTTCGGGCGCCTCGATACCGGGAAAAGCCTGATCCAACGGCGTGCGGGTGCCGAAGCGATCCCCTTCGAGAATGACCTCGCGTTCTGCACATGCGGCCAGCATGGCGAGCAATCCGAGCCCAAGGAAACCAATGCTGATCTTGTTCATCTGACTGCCGCCTCTTCAAACCGTTCCACCACCGGCACCCTGCCCCTTATTGTTCGGGGGCGCTTTCTGCTGCCGGGGGCTCTTCCCCCTCGTCTGCCGGAGCCTCGGCACCGGCTTCGTCTTCGGTCGCTGTCTCTGACCCGTCGGTCGCGGTGTCCTCCACCGGGGCCGGATCCTGCAGGGCAGCGCCGGATTCCAATGCCACAATCAACTGAGACGCGCGCTGTTGCAAGCCCGGCGTGGCTTCGCTGTCTTCCTCCAACAGGCGCAACAGCGCGATTGCGGCCTCCCGATCGCCATTGCTGACATGCAAAAGCGCCTGCTGTTCCATCGCAAGCGGGCGATAGGGGCGGCCCGGTCGCGCCAGCTGGTCCAGTTCGGCCATCGCGGTGGCAAAGTCCTGCGGGGCCAGCATATGGGCCTTGAGCAAAGCAAGGTCGCGGTAGCGTTCCGGCAAGGCGGTGTCCACGGCGATGCTGCGCAAGCTGGCGGCAGCCTCTTCGGGGCTTTCGCCATTGGCCTGTTCCCCGGCCAGAAGCATTGCCAGTAGCACGCGGGCATTTTCGCTCGTGGGAGTGATCTCGGACAGGGCCGCCTGACGCGCTTCTGCGTCGTCATTGTCTAGGGCGGCAATCAGGGCGTCGCCGAACGCCTCGGAGGCCGCGCGTTCCTGCGCCAGCGAGTATTCCCGCCAGGCGGCGGCCGCGACAATAGCAATGACCAGCAGAACCGGAATCCAGCCCCATTTCCGGAACAGACGGAACAGCCGGTCACGGCGAAGCTCTTCGTTGACCTCTTCGATGAAACTGTCGGTATTGGCCATGTTCGCCCCAATATCTGGGCCATTCCCGGCCCGCGTGTCACTCGTTACCGCCTCTTAACGCGAGAAGCGCCCCGGGAACAAGTCTCCGCAACCGTCTGGGGTAGTCCAAGCCCCGGAAATCCGGAAGGGAACGCAAAAAAGTGAACTGGTCAGTTCAGTCTTGCAGCCGGATTCCACAAAAAGTAAACTAAACGGACTGGTTCAGCGTAATAGCGGGTTGAAACGGGGACCAAAGGCTCAGATGTAGGGCCGACGGAACCGGGCCCGCTGCAAGAGGCGAATGATGCGTATTTTTTCGATTATAACGGCGATCCTCGTGTGCGCGGCGATCTACGGCGTGGTGATGGAACGCGAGCGTCTGGTGGAATTCGCCAACAGTTTTCGCGCGTCTACAGAAGTGCCGGTGGCCGAAGACCCCGCTCCGGCCGCCGAGATTGCACAAGAGGATACCGCCGAGACCCTGCCAGAAGGCACCGTATCCGTCGTTGTGCGCCGCTCGGTCGCAGAAGAGGTCGACTCGGCGGTTCTGCTGCGCGGCCGCACGGAAGCCGCCCGTCAGGTGGAAGTGCGGGCCGAAACGTCTGGCCGCATCATCTCTGACCCGATCCGCGCCGGGGCCTTCGTGGAAGAAGGCCAGCTTCTGTGCCAGATAGATCCCGGCACCCGCGAAGCCGCGCTGGCCGAGGCCGAGGCACGCTTGTTGGAGGCACAGGCCCGCCTCCCCGAGGCCGAAGCGCAATTGCCCGCCGCACGGGCCCGCGTGGCCGAAGCACAAGCCAGCCTGACCGCCGCCGAAATTGACTCGAACGCCGCCAGCCGGCTTAGTGAAAGCGGCTTTGCGTCGGAAACCCGCGCCGCGTCTGCCAGTGCCACGGTCAGCGCCGCCGAGGCCGGACTCGAATCCGCTGCCGCCGGGGTTCAAGCCGCACAGGCCGCCATTCAGGCCGCCCAAAGCGGCATCAGCGCCGCCGAGGCCGCCGTGCTGCGCGCCGAGCAGGAAATCGACAACCTTCGGATCTACGCCCCGTTCGAGGGTCTTCTGGAAAGTGACACCGCCGAAATCGGGTCGCTGATGCAGCCCGGATCGCTTTGTGCCACGGTCATCCAGCTCGATCCAATCAAGCTGGTCGGGTTCGTACCAGAGGCCGAGGTCAGCCGGGTCGCTGTCGGTGCCAGTGCAGGCGCTCGTTTGGCGACCGGTCAGCAGGTGGTGGGCACGGTCACCTTCCTCAGCCGCTCTGCCGATCCACAGACACGGACCTTCCGGGTCGAAATCACGGTGGACAATAGTGATCTGTCCATCAGCGACGGGCAGACCGCGGATATCCTGATCGCGTCTTCCGGGCAGATGGCGCATCTGCTGCCCTCTTCCGCCCTGACCCTGAATGACCAGGGTCTGCTCGGGTTGCGGATCGTGGACGAGACCAACACAGCCCGCTTCGCACCGGTGACCTATCTGCGTGACACGGTGAACGGTGTCCTGCTGGCCGGCCTGCCGGACACCGCAGACGTGATCGTTGTCGGACAAGAATTCGTGACCGATGGCGTGCCCGTGCAGCCCCATTACCAGGAGCTGTCGCAATGATGGGAATGGTGGACTGGGCCGCCTCACGCGCCCGGATGGTCGTGGCCTTCGTGGTGCTCTCCGTGGTCGTGGGCACCGCCGCCTATATCGGCCTGCCGAAAGAGGGCGAGCCCGATATCGACATTCCGGGTCTGTTCGTCTCGGTCCCCTTCCCCGGCATCTCGGCGGAAGACAGCGAACGCCTGCTGGTCCGCCCGATGGAGGCCGAGTTTCAGGATCTCGACGGGTTGCAGACCATCTCGGCCACCGCGGCAGAGGGTTATGCCGGGATCTTCCTGGAATTCGAGTTCGGCTGGGACAAGGACGCCACCATTGCCGAAGTGCGCGAGGCCATGGATGCTGCCGAGGCACAGTTCCCGGACGGCGCCGAAAGCTATTCGATCAACGAAATCAACTTCTCCGAATTCCCGATCATCATCGTGGCCCTGTCTGGCGAGGCCCCGGAACGCACCTTGTTGCGACTGGCGCAGGAGCTTCAGGATCGGCTGGAGGCCCTGCCCCCCATCCTTGAGGCCGGGCTTGCCGGGGGTCGGGATGAAATGGTCGAGGTGGTCATCGACCCGCTGGCGCTGGAGGCCTACAACGTCACCGCGCGCGAACTGATCGACGCGGTCGTGAACAACAACCAGCTGATTGCAGCGGGCGAGGTCTCGACGGCCAGCGGGGCGATTTCCGTTTCGATTCCGTCCAGCTTCGACACGACCGAAGACATCTACAACCTGCCCATCAAGGTGAACGGGGACAGGGTGGTCACCCTCGGCGATCTGGCCGAGATCCGCCTGACCTATGAAGACCGCGAAGGCACGGCCCGGTTCAACGGTGAAAACGCCATCGCTTTGCAGGTCGTGAAGCGGCTTGGCTTCAACATCATGGACACAGCCGCGCTGGTCCGGGCAGAGATCGAGGCCGCGCAGGCCGAATGGCCAGAGGAACTGCGCCAATCGGTGAGCGTGACCGCGACGCTGGACCAATCCGTGACCGTTCAGGGCATGGTCAGCCAGTTGGAAGGCTCGGTCCTGACGGCCATCGCGCTGGTGATGATCGTGGTGCTGGCGGCGCTTGGCACCCGCTCCGCGCTGCTGGTCGGTTTTGCGATCCCCACCTCCTTCCTGCTGTGCTTCATCTTCCTTGGCATCATGGGCGTGACAATCTCCAACATCGTCATGTTCGGCCTGATCCTCGCCGTGGGCATGCTGGTGGACGGGGCCATCGTGGTCGTGGAATATGCCGACAAACGCCTGGCAGAGGGCGCACGCCCCATGCAGGCCTACACGGATGCGGCCAAGCGGATGTTCTGGCCGATCGTCAGTTCGACCGCCACGACGCTTTGCGCCTTCCTGCCGATGCTGTTCTGGCCCGGCGTGCCCGGCGAGTTCATGGGCATGCTGCCCGTGACGCTGATCTTCGTGCTGTCGGCCTCGCTGATCGTGGCGCTGATCTACCTGCCGGTTCTGGGTGGCGTCGCCGCCCGCTATTCGCGGCTGATCGACAACGGCACCGCCGTCGTCAAGGCGCTGATCCCCTGGTGGCCGGTTCGGGCGTTGCTGACTGCGGGTGCCGGTTACCTGATGTTCCTTGCCGCGCTGGAAACGATCAGCCCCGGCGGGCTGGTCCCGGCCGATCCCACGGCCTCGGCCTTCCGCCAGATGCTGCCGGGCATGGTCATGTTCGTGGCGGCGGCCTCGCTCATGTCTGTCATGATCGGCTCTGTCGCCATCCATCGCAAACAGAAGCGTATCCGCGCGGGCTATCGGCGCAGCCCTTTCGGCTGGTTCATCCACGCCATAGTCGGCAATCCGGTGATGCCGCTGGTCACGATCGGTGCGGTCATCTTCTTCGTAGTCAGCGTCTTCGTCTACTTCCAGGCCAATAACAACGGTGTCGAGTTCTTCGTCGAATCAGAGCCAGAGAACGGCATCGTCTATGTCCGCGCCCGCGGCAACCTGTCGGTCGAGGAAATGGACCTGCTGGTGCGTCAGGTCGAGGCGAGGGTTCTGGCCACCGAAGGCGTGCGCGATGTCTTTGCCTTTTCCGGTCAGGGCGGGCTGAACAACAACACCGGCGGGGCCGAACAACCCCGCGATACGATCGGACAGGTCCAGTTCGACCTGCTGCCCTGGGATGAGCGGCCCGTTCTGGATGCGCCCGTTTCCCTGCTTGGCGGTTTGATCCAGTTCCCCCGCACCGTGATCGACCCGGCCTATGACGGCGACGCGATCCTCGCAGGCATGCAGGCCGATCTTGACCAGATCCCCGGCATCCGGACCGAGATCTTCAGCCAGTCCCGTGGCCCCTCCTCGGGCAAGCCCGTGAACCTGCGCCTTGCCGGCGACAACTGGGAAGAGCTTCAGGAAGCCACTCGCCTCGTCCGCGACCGGTTTGAAGCCACCCCGGCCCTGACCCTGGTGGAAGACACCCTGCCCTTGCCCGGCGTCGATTGGGAACTGACCGTCGATGTCGAAGCCGCAGGCCGCTACGGCGCCAATGTGGCCACAGTGGGCGCCATGGTGCAGCTTGTCACGCGCGGCATTCTGCTGGACACGATGCGCGTGCCGACCTCGGACGAAGAAATCGAGATCCGCGTCCGCTTCCCGGAAGAGGCCCGCGTTCTGTCCACCCTCGACACCCTGCGCGTGCGCACCGCCGACGGGCTGGTCCCGCTGGCCAATTTCGTCACCCGCACCCCCGCCCCGCAACTGGCCGAGATCGACCGCCGCGACCAGAGCCGCATTTTCAACGTCCGCGCCGATGTTCTGGACGGGCTCGTGATGCTGACGGACACGGAAACCGGTGACAGCTGGCTGGAAGATGCAAGTGCCGCCGATGAGAGCTTTGCGGTGCAGGAGGGCCTGCGCACGGGCGCCCTGACCCTCACGCCGGTGAACGCCAATGAACGCATCGCGGCGATCACCGAATGGCTGGAAACCGAAAACCCGCTTCCCGCCTCGGTCAGCTGGGAATGGGGCGGCGATCAGGAAGAGGAACAGGAAAGCCAGGCCTTCCTGGGGCAGGCCTTCGGGGCGGCGCTTGGGCTGATGTTCATCATCCTGCTGGCGCAGTTCAACTCGGTCTATAACTCGGTGCTCGTGCTGCTCGCCGTGGTGCTGTCCACCGTCGGCGTTCTGATCGGCATGCTGGTCATGGACCAGACCTTCTCGATCATCATGACCGGCACGGGGATCGTTGCGCTTGCGGGGATCGTTGTGAACAACAACATTGTTCTGATCGACACCTATCAGGAATACAGCCGCTACATGCCACAGCTTGAGGCGATCACCCGCACCGCCGAGGCACGCATCCGGCCCGTGCTGTTGACCACCATCACGACGATGGCGGGTCTCATGCCGATGATGTACGGCATCAGTCTCGACTTCGCGGCAGGCGGCTACTCGGTCGACAGCCCCACGGCGCTCTGGTGGAAGCAACTGGCCACGGCGGTGGTCTTCGGCCTGGGTGTGGCCACGGTGTTGACGCTGGTGCTGACCCCGTCACTGCTGGCACTCAGGGTCTGGTTCTGGACCATCCTGAGCTGGCTCGCCCGCGCCATTGGGCGTCTCGGGGCGCGAGGCGTCAGCCAGCGGGCCCAGGATTGGACGCTGGCCCGCGCAGCCCGCCGCACCCGGCACCCGGAGATTCTGTGGGAAGAGCCACCGCAACCGGTCTTCATCATCGAGGCCCCGGAGGAGGCCCCCCCCGCCGCGGAGCCCGAGGACACGCAGCAGGAGGACCCTCCCACTCCCGACGCCCCCCTGCGCGCCGCCGAATAAAAAGCCCTGTTCAGACTCCCCAAAGGGGCAGACGGATCACACCGCCTGCCCCTTCTTCTTTGTCCAAATACCCCCGCCGGAGGCGTCCATCGCTCGCCGCCCGATCAGGCGTCCGACCATGGTGCGAAACCTCTCCATCCTCCGTGGCAACGCGCTGCAACGAGGGCCCCGAAGGGGCTTGAGGCGCAGCGCTCCCCGGTCGACGCGCGATGCGCGGCGAAACCGCCCTCAGGCGGCGCCCTGCTCGGCCATGTCCTCGCGCTCGGCCGCCTGCCGCGCCCACATCGAGGCATAGCGGCCATTCAGGGCCAAGAGCTCCTCATGCGTCCCGCGCTCGGCAATCTCGCCTTTTTCCAGAACAATGATCTGATTGCTGTCGACCACCGTGGACAGCCGGTGCGCGATGGTGATCACCGTGCGCCCCTGCCCCATCATCTTCAGCTCTTCCTGGATCTCGCGTTCGGTTTCCGTATCGAGTGCCGAGGTCGCTTCATCCAGCAGCAGGATCGGCGGATCCTTCAGCAGCGTGCGCGCAATCCCCACCCGCTGCTTTTCCCCGCCCGACAGCTTCAGCCCGCGTTCGCCCACGGGTGTCTCGTACCCTTCCGGCAGGCTCTCGATGAAATCGTGGATCTTCGCCGCCCGCGCTGCCGCCTCGATCTCGGCGAAGCTCGCGTCGGGGCGGCCATAGGCGATGTTATAGCGGATCGTGTCGTTGAACAGCACCGTATCCTGCGGCACCACGCCGATGCGGGCGTGCAGGCTGGCCTGCGTGACCGACCGCAGATCCTGCCCGTCGATACGGATGGCGCCGCTGCCTACGTCGTAGAAGCGGAACAGAAGCCGCCCGATGGTGGACTTGCCCGACCCGGACGGCCCCACCAGCGCCACCGTGTGCCCCGGTGGCACGGCAAAAGACAGCCCCTTCAGGATCGGGCGCGCATCCTCATAGCCGAAACGCACATCTTCGAAGATCAGCTCGCCCTTGTCGCAGGTCAACTCTCGCGCATCCGATGCATCCACCACATCGGCGGGCTGTTCCAGCAGGTCGAACATCTCGCCCATATCGACCAAAGCCTGCCGAATCTCGCGGTAGACCGTGCCAAGGAAATTGAGCGGCATGGTGATCTGGATCATGTAGGCGTTGACCATGACGAAATCGCCCACGGTGAGCGTGCCGTTGTTCACGCCAATGGCGGCCATGACCATGACGATGACCAGCCCGATGGTGATGATCACCGATTGGCCGAAATTGAGAAACCCAAGCGAATAGGCCGTTTTCAGCGCCGCGCGCTCATAGCCCGCCATGGCACTGTCATAGCGTTCCGCTTCGCGCTTCTCGGCCCCGAAATACTTGACCGTTTCGAAGTTGAGCAGGCTGTCGATCGCCTTCTGGTTGGCGTCGGTGTCCTGATCGTTCATTTCCTTGCGGATTTTTACACGCCATTCGGTCACCGCGAAGGTGAACCAGATGTAAATGGCGAGCGTCACGAGGACGACAACGAAATACCAGATGTCGAACAGCACGGCCAGAACGATGCCGATCAGCAAAAGCTCGATCACCAGCGGCCCGATGGAAAACAGCAGGAAGCGCAGCAGGAATTCGACGCCCTTCACACCGCGCTCGATGATCCGGGACAGGCCGCCGGTCTTGCGGGTGATGTGATAGCGCAGCGACAGCGCGTGGATATGCTCGAAGGTTTCCAGCGCCAGTTGCCTGAGCGCACGCTGGCCCACCTTGGCGAAGACCACATCGCGCAACTGCTGGAACCCAACGGCCATGGCCCGCGCCACGCCATAGGCCACGGTCAGCCCCACGGCCCCCATCATCAACATGCCAGAGGGAGACAGCTCTCCTGACAGAACATCCACCGCATCGGCATAGAAAAACGGCGTATAGACCGCGATCAACCGCCCCAGAACCAGCATCGCCAGCGCCGCCAGCACCCGGTGTTTCACCCATGGATGGGCATCGGGCCAGAGATAGGGTGCGACCTTGCGGATGGTGCGCCAACCGCTGCGGCGGGCCTCGGAGCCCTTGGGGTGGTCGGTCATGGTGGTGGGCGGCATGAAGCGGGCTTTCTGTCACAGATGGCGGAGCGTTGCGCGCAACCTAAGCCCGCCCCGCCGGAATGACCAGATCACCGGGGCGCGACCCATATGTGCGGATGTGCCGAGGCGAGACCTAGTCGGTCCGTTCCGGCAGGGTGAAGATCTGGCCCGGATAGATCAGGTCCGGGTTGCGGATCTGATCTCGGTTGGCCTCGTAGATCTGCACATAGGCCACGCCCTCGCCAAAATGCTGCTGCGCAATGCCCCACAGCGTGTGCCCCCATTGAACGGTGATCACATTCTCACCCGAGGCCGAGGTGATCGCCGCAACGGCCTCGGGTTCTTCGCGCAGGAAGGGCGTTTCGATCCGGCTTTGCACCGCGCCATCGGCGCTGACCTCGTCCAGACGCAGCGTGTAGGTGCCGGGATCGACCTGCGGCAATGCCGTGCGCCAGCCGCCTTGCAAGTTGATCGGGGCCAGATGAATGGGCTGGTTGTTGAGGTAGAAGCGCACATCCGATTCCGCCGGGCCACGCCCCGCCAGCACCACGTCGCCAACGGTATCATAGGCGATGGTGTCCAGCGTCACCTGTGATTGCACCTGCGGGGCCTCGTCGCCCGACTGGATGACGCGGATGCCCTGACTGTCGGCCAGCAGAACGGTGGGGGTCTGAGGCTCCATCGCCGGGCTGTCCTGCGGGGCCTCTGCCGGGCTGCCCGCCGCCGCCACTTGCGTGGAGTCGGAGGGGGAAGCGCCGGAACCACCCTCAGCCGCAACGACATCGGGTTGCGAAACCGGTTGCGTCTCTGCCTCGCCAGAGGAAACCGCCGCGCTGTCTTGCGCAGCAGGAACATCTGCCGCGTCCTGCGCGGCTGCCAGCTGCGTGTTCCCTTCCGGTGCGCCATGTGAGTCTGCGGAAGGGTCCGCAACCTCCATCTCCACAATGGGCGCGTCGCCCGTCTGTTGCGCTGCGGCCTGCGCCGTGTTCTCCTGCGAAGTAGCGGAAGCGTCACCCGCAGCCGCCATATCCACATCCGCAGATGAGCCGCCCCCGGCCTCTGGCGTGGCCAGTCCCGTCGTGCCCTCGGATGCCGCAGAGGGGCCACTGTCGTCCGGGACGGTGACGGGATTTTCCTCCAGGCTGGCGGTCGAGACCTCCGGGCTGCTGCCTTCTGCAATCGGGGCACCGGTCGCGTCCGGCAGGGCTTCCGGATCGTCCGCACCCGATGCGCCCGCGATCTCGGGGCTGTCACGATCCGCCGAGGGTGCGTCCGCTGCCACCTCAACCGGCCCAACCCCGTCGCCCGCGTCCGGTAGGGGCGCATTGGCGGTTTCAAGGGTCACCTGCAGGGTATCGCCCGCAGCCGCCTGTGTCGGCTCTTCAGGACCGGCCCCGCTGGACTGGGCATCGGCGGCACCGGCATTTTCCGTGACCGTCGCCGCATTTCCCGGCTGCAAGCCGCGGCTCAGGCCACCGCCAGAGCTTTCCTCGATCTCCAGCGACGCGATTTCCAGGTCGGATTCGCCGGCGCCACCGGACTCCTCCGCAAGCGCCGCAGGTTGCTGGGACCCGCCTGCTGGCGTCTCGTCCGCTACGGAGTCCGCGACCTCGGTGCCGTTTTCGCTGCCCGGTGCGGTGCCGACTTCGCCGCCAGCCGCAATGCCGGTCTGTTCAGGAAGATCGGGCGTGGCAGGGGCAAGAGGTGTGGTGCCGCTGGCCGGGGGCGTGTCGGGCTCTGACGCCATGGCAATCTCGGTCATGCCACTGTCGTCGGGCACGTCCGGGCCGGTTGCGTCGGCTTCAGCAACCTCGACACCGGTGGCCGCGCCGACGGGGCGCAGGGTCGGCGAGATGATGACGCTTTGTTCCGACACCAGAACCGAGCCATCCTCCATCAGCATCTCAAGGCTCAGGATGCGTGGCAATTCGGACGGTGGAATATCGAACATCGCCACGAAATCTCCGCCCGCATCGCTGCTAGCAAGATGGATTTCCTGCCCGTCAAGCAGCAGGCGCAGTTCCGCATTGCTTTCGGCCTGACCGGCAATCAGCGCCCCTCCGGCGGCATCCACGCGAACCAGGTCGAAGCGCGGGGCGATGAGGTCGGGCAGGATGTCAGGCTCTGCCGGGGTCGCGGCTGTCGGGGTCTCGGCTGCGACCTCCACGTCCGGGTCGGTCACATCGGGATCGGGCACCGCCACCGGATCGCTTGCGATACCTTGGGGCACATCTTCCGCCACCGGGTCTGGCCCGGGTGCAAAGATGACCTGATAGCCGACCACGCCGACCACGGCGGCGACAGCCACCCCCGCCGCAACCGTGCCTAGTCCAAGTCCGGACCCTGCCGAAGCTGCCATATCTGCTCTCCCCTCAGGCCCCGGCACGTCCCCACATGCCGGTGCAGTTGTATGACCTTAGCAACAGGTCTATCACGGGTCAAAACACCATCAAGTCAGGTTCACCCATGTCCTATTCCGTTTGTGTCTACTGTGGCTCTCGTGCCGGTTCCTCGCCGCGCTATGCCGAGGATGCCGAAGCGCTTGGAACGGCGCTGGCCGAGGGTGGCATGCGGCTCGTCTACGGTGCGGGCGATGTGGGGCTGATGGGCATCGTCGCGCGGGCGGCCATGGCGGCGGGTGGCGGCACGTTCGGGGTGATTCCAGAGCACCTGCTGAACATGGAGGTCGGCAAGCGCGATCTGGATACGTTCATCGTCACCGAAACCATGCATGAGCGCAAGAAAGTCATGGTGATGAATGCCGATGCCATCGTGGTGCTGCCGGGCGGTGCCGGATCGCTGGACGAGTTCTTCGAAGTGCTGACATGGCGCCAGCTCGGCCTGCATTCAAAGCCGATTTTCCTTCTGAACTCCGCAGGTTACTGGGAAAAGCTAAGCGATCTTCTGACCCATATCGTCGGCCAGGGCTTTGCCGATTCCAGCCTGCTGGACTTCTTTCAGATCGTGGATGACGTGCCCGCGCTCATGTCCGGGCTCTACCGCGCGCAGAAGGGCTGAGCACCGACCAGCTGTATAGCGCCAGCGCCAGCCAGATCATCGGCAGGGCAATGGCGTGCCAGTGGGAGACCGGCTCCAGCAGGACCAGCCAGGCCACGAGGAATTGCAGCGTCGGGTTCAGGTACTGAATGAGCCCCATGGACGACATCGGCACGCGCTTGGCCGCGTAGGAAAACAGAATGAGCGGCACCGCCGTGACGGGGCCGCAGAGGATCAGCAGCAGCGCCTCCCACCAGCCCCAGAAAAACGCGCCCTGCCCCCAGATTGCCAGAAACGCCAGGGCAAAGGGCGTCAGCAGCAGGGTTTCCAGCGTCACCGACACCACCGGGCCTGCGTCGATCCAGCGTTTGAGCAGCCCGTAGGTGGCAAAGCTGACCGCCAGAACGAGGCTGATCCACGGCGTGACGCCAAGCCCGGCCGTCAGGACCAGCACCGCCAGCGTGGCAAGCCCGACCGCCACCCCCTGAGCGCGGCTCAGTCTCTCGCGTAGCACTACAAGCCCGATCACCACCGCGACCAGCGGGTAGATGTAGTAGCCGATGGACGCCTCCAGCGCCCGGCCCGCGCCAATGGCAAAAATGAAGATGAACCAGTTGAGCGAGATGGTCAGCGATGAAAAACAGGAAATCCCCAACTGTCGCTTGTCGCCAAACCCGGTCCGGATCTCGCCGAATCGGCCTTGAAGGGCCAGGACAAGGCCAAAGCTGACAAAGGACCAGACGGTACGATGGACCAACACCTCTGACGGCGCGACATGAGACAGCTCCCTGTAGAAGATCGGCGCCAGCCCCCAGATGGCACAGGCCAGAATCAGGGCCAGGATACCCTTTTGCATCTCGGTCATGGCCATTCTGTCCCCGTCGATCTTATCCTACCCCTTTCACGAGGGCCGAATATGGTCAAGCAGCACCGGTATTCTTGTCAGCACGGAAAAACCCGCCGGTGAAGATCACCGGCGGGTTCGCATGTGTCTGATTGTCCAGAAGGCCGATCAGCCGGCGAGGCGTGCCGCGACGTTTTCCCAGTTCACCAGCTTGTTCAGGAAGTTGTCGAGGTAGGCCGGGCGCTTGTTGCGGAAGTCGATGTAGTAGGAATGTTCCCACACGTCACAGCCAAGCAGTGCAGTCTGGCCGAAGCAGAGCGGGTTCACACCGTTCTCGGTCTTGGTCACGGCCAGCGAGCCGTCGGCGTTCTTCACCAGCCAGCACCAGCCAGAGCCGAACTGGCCCGCGCCCGCGGCGGCAAACTGCGACTTGAACTCGTCGACCGAGCCGAAGTTCTCGGTCAGGGCCGCTTCCAACTCGCCCGGCATGGCACTTTCGCCGGGGCCCATCATTTCCCAGAACTGGTTGTGGTTCCACAGCTGGCTGATGTTGTTGAAGATACCGTTCTGCGCAACGGCAGAGGCGTTGTAGGTGCCGGTGATGATCTCTTCCATCGACTTGTTTTCCCACTCGGTCCCGGCAATCAGCTTGTTGCCGTTGTCGACATAGGCCTTGTGGTGCAGGTCGTGGTGGTATTCCAGCGTCTCGGCGGACATGCCGAGATCGGCCAGCGCGTCATGAGCGTAGGGTAGGTCGGGAAGTTCAAAAGCCATTGTAAGGGCCCCTCTTGTTCGCGTGGGAAGTCAGATACCCTCTACCTGAGGCCCAAGCCCCGGTTGGTCAAGCGTTTCGGTCAGGTTTTTCACCTGCGCAAATGCAGGTGACCGGTCCCGACCGATGCGCTCTCCCCTTGCCGATGGGCGGGATGGCGCTTCGAAGCGCCATGAAGAAAGGGCCTTCGAAGGCCCTTTTCAACGCGCATTCGAATGCGCGTGACAAAGCGGTTTCGAAACCGCTTCCCCAACCCAACCGTCAGGCTCAGAAATATCCGACTTCCGAGCCGTCCTTGGCAGACAGCGCCAGCAGGTCGAACACGTACTGCGCCACGGACCGGAAACAGATGACCGAAAACTGGTCGTCCCCGCTTTGCCAGATCGCCGCAGGCACCTGCGCCATGCGGGTGCGGCGCATTTCACCGGGACCAAAGCTGTCGGGATGCAGATCGGCAGGTGCCAGTTTGGCAATCGCTTCCCGCGCATGGGGCCCGTCCACCCGGAACAGAGCGCGCGCATCCGAGACATTGGCGACGGTCGCATGCTCGCCCGCCAGAGCGGTGGACAGCATAGCGACGGCGGCCTCCGCCTCCTCATGGGGCACCATGATCAACAGCTCGTCACGCGACATCCAGGCCACCGCCTTGTCATCGCCCGCTTTGATCTCCCGCTGGCCGGGCATCTCGACGCCCGCAAGGCCGGTCACGGCGGCAATCAGCTTGGCGCTGGCAAGATCCCCGCGCAGGGTGATCATCCCGGCAAGCCCCGCCTCTTCAACACGGGTCCGGCCTTCGGCCACCGCGCCCATCAATGCGCTCACTTCAGACATTCTGCTTCTCCCCGTCCGGGTCGTAGAACACCGGGTTCACGATTTTCGCGGGCACCGTGGTGCCATCCACCTTGTTGAACTCGATCACTTCGCCCATCCGGTCCGGCCCGTTCAGAACCAGCCCCATGGCGATGCCCTTGCCCAGAGTGGGCGAATGATAGGTCGAGGTGATCCGGCCCTGGGTATTGCCCTGCCCATTGGCATTGGTGCCAGAGGCCACGGCGTAGGAGCCATCGGGAATGACCGAGCCATCCACCGTTTCCAGCCCCACCAGTTTCCAGCGGGTCGGATC
Source organism: Nioella sediminis (assembly GCF_001879695.1). Classification (GTDB taxonomy): domain Bacteria; phylum Pseudomonadota; class Alphaproteobacteria; order Rhodobacterales; family Rhodobacteraceae; genus Nioella; species Nioella sediminis. The sequence goes on along the minus strand of NZ_MNBL01000047.1, from coordinate 67,117 downwards.
GGTCATATGGCTGCGTTCCTGCGCGCGTTTGCCCAGGTAGTCTTCTTTCTTCTTCGAGATCGCCCATCCAAGCCCCAGATCCTGCGGGATCACGGTGCCATCGGTTTCATCGCCGATCATGATGAAGCCCTTCTCGGCCCGCATGATGTGAAGCGCCTCGGTGCCGTACGCGGTGGCGTTCCATTCCGCACCTGCCGCATGCAGCGCGTCCCAGAAGGCGCGGCCCTGGCTGGCGGGAACGGCAATCTCGAAGCTGAGCTCGCCCGAGAAGGAGATACGGAAGACGCGGGTGTTGAAGCCGCCGATCTTGCCCTCAGCCCACCCCATGAAGGGCAGCGCCTCGGCCGATAGGTCCATATCCGTGCCCAGTTTTTCCAGCAGTTTCCGCGCATTGGGTCCGACAACGGCGACCTGCGCATATTGCTCGGTCACGTTGACGGTATGGACCTTCCAGTCCCACCATTCGCATTGCAGCCAGTCTTCCATATGGGCGTGAGTATGCTCCGCCCCGCCCGAGGTGGTGTGGACAAGGAAGGTATCTTCGTCGATCCGCGCCACGACGCCGTCATCCATCAGGAAGCCGTTTTCGTTGCACATCAGGCCATAGCGGCATTTGCCGGGCTTCAGGGTGCTCATCATGTTGGTGTAGAGCATGTCCATGAAGCGGCCCGCATCGGGGCCCTTGACGATGATCTTGCCAAGGGTCGAGGCATCGAGCAGGCCAAGGCTGTTGCGGGTCGCCAGAACCTCGCGGTGGACCGCTTGTTCGTGGGTTTCGCCAGCTTTCGGGTAGCAGTAGGGCCGGCGCCAATGGCCCACGGGCTCCATATAAGCGCCCTGTTCCTCGTGCCAGGCATGCATCGGCGTGCGGCGCAGCGGCTGGAACACGTCCCCACGCGCCTCGCCCGCGATGGCCCCCATGGAAATGGGGGTATAGGGCGGGCGGAACGTGGTGGTGCCCACATTCGGGATCTCATCGTTCAGCGCCGAGGCAAGGGTCGCCAGACCGTTGATATTGCTGAGCTTCCCCTGATCCGTCGCCATGCCGAGCGTGGTGTAGCGCTTGGTATGTTCAACGCTTTCATAGCCTTCCTGCGCAGCAAGCCGCACGTCCGAGACCTTCACGTCGTTCTGATAGTCGAGCCACATCTTCATGCGCTTGGCGGGGCCTGCGCCCTGCGGCATGATCCAGACAGGCTCCAACGGGGTTTCATGCGGATCGTTGGCGGACGGTGCGGAGGCGGTGGCGGAAAGGCCAAGGGCCTGGGCCACGGCAACCGCCGCATTGCTGCCGGAGGCCAGCGCATCGGCAGAGCCAAGCACACCATCAGCGGCCCCGGCGGCCGTCACGAAGGGCTTGCCGTCATGGCTGGTGGGCGCGCGGTCATGGTCGGGGCGGAAACAGGCCTGTTCCGCGTCCCAGGTCAGCTTGCCACCGCAATGAGACCACAGATGCACCACCGGTGACCAGCCGCCGGACATGGCGACCGCCTCGCAGGCAATCTCCTCGGTCACCGCGCCCTCGCCAGCTTGGGCACAAAGGGTTACACCGGTCACGGCTTTCTTGCCCTTTACAGAGGCGATGCCGGTGCCGGTCAGCACCCGGATGCCAGCGGCACGGGCGGCTTCCGCCAGGTCGCCGGTCACGGTGGCGCGGGCGTCCACGATGGCGGGCACGGCCAGACCGGCCCCGTGCAGCGCCAGCGCGGTGCGATAGGCGTCGTCGTTGTTGGTCACCACAACGGTACGGTCGCCGGGGCTGACCCCCCAGTTCACCACATAATCGCGCACGGCAGAGGCCAGCATGACGCCCGGAATGTCGTTGCCTGCGAAAGACAGGGGCCGTTCCAGCGCGCCGGTTGCGGTGATGACCTGCTTGGCACGGATGCGCCACAGGCGGTGGCGCGGGCCATCCATCTCCGGCGCATGGTCGGTCAGACGTTCATAGGCCAGAACATAGCCGTGGTCATAAACGCCAGAGGCCATGGTACGGCTGCGCACCCGGACATTGTCCATGCCTTCGAGGGTTTGCAGGGCGTTCTTGATCCATTGATCAGCAGGCTGGCCGTCGATCTCGACCCCGTCCACGGGGGCACGTCCCCCCCAATGGGCGGTTTGTTCCACCAGCAGAACCCGTGCGCCGGTGGCACCTGCGGTCAGTGCCGCTTGTAGCCCTGCAATGCCACCGCCCACGATCATCACATCGACGAAGGCATAGAAATGCTCGTACCGATCCGCGTCGCGGTCCTTGGGGGCTTTGCCCAGTCCGGCGGAGTGGCGGACAATGGGTTCAAACAGATGCTTCCATGCCGGGCGCGGGAACATGAAGGTCTTGTAGTAGAACCCCGCCGGGAAAAACTTGTAGAGGCTGTTATTCACGGCACCCACATCGAATTCCAGGCTCGGCCAGTGGTTCTGGCTTTCCGCTTCCAGCCCGTCGAAAAGCTCGGTTGTGGTGGCGCGCTGGTTCGGCTCGAACCGCGATCCCTTGCCGATGCCCATCAGCGCATTGGGTTCTTCCGCGCCCGAGGCGACGACGCCGCGCGGACGGTGATATTTGAACGACCGGCCCATCAGCGTCTGACCATTGGCCAAAAGCGCCGAGGCCAGCGTATCACCGGCGTAACCGGTCAGGCGCTTGCCGTTGAAGGTGAAGTCGCGGGCGGCGCTGCGGTCGATCAGGCGACCGCCGGAAGACAGACGGGTGCTCATGCCTCAATGCTCCAGTCGGGGCGCTTGGCGCGGATGGCGTCAATGACGTGTTGGGGCGGTTCCGGGGTCTGGGCCGAATAGGTGGCAAAGACCTCCAGCGTGTTCGTGCAGCGGGCCGCGAGGAACCACTTGCCGCAGCCATTCGCGTGCCGCCAGCGTTCAAAATGCACGCCCTTGGGGTTCACGCGGTGGAAGAGGTAGCCCTCGAAATCCTCGTCCGAGGAGCCGGGGCCGTAGCGCTTGAGATGCGCCTCGCCACCGGGGGCAAGCTCGGTTTCATCGGCCATCACGCCGCAGCAGGGGCATTCCAGGATCAGCATGTCTCGCTCTTCCCCTTGTAGATTACTTCGGTTTCCGATCCGGGCGCAGGAAAATTCTTCTGGAAGAATTTTCGACCCGAAGAATTTTCCAGAAAATTCTTCCTGCCGACCATCAGTGCGCCACCCCGGCCGCGACGCTCTCGTCGATGAAGCGGCCTTCCTTGAAACGGTTGAGGCCAAACTCGGCGGTCAGCGGCGAGTAGCCGCGCGCCATCAGTTCAGCAAAGCCCCAGCCTGAGCCCGGGATCGCCTTGAAGCCGCCGGTGCCCCATCCGCAGTTGATGAAGACGCCCTCCACCGGGGTTTTCGACAGGATGGGTGAACGGTCGCCGGTCATGTCCACGATCCCGCCCCACTGGCGCAGCTGCTTGAGGCGGCTGATCATCGGGAAGGTTTCCACGAGGGCGCGCACGGTTTCCTCGATATGGTGGAACGACCCGCGCTGCGTGTAGTTGTTGTAGCCGTCGGCACCGCCGCCAATGACCATCTCGCCCTTGTCCGACTGGCTCATATAGCCATGCACGGTGTTGGCCATCACGACGCAATCCATGCAGGGCTTGATGGGTTCGGACACCAGCGCCTGCAGCGCCACGGATTCAATGGGCAGCCGGAAGCCCGCCATATCGGCCAGCACGCCGGAATGGCCCGCCACGACGATGCCCAGTTTCTTGGTGCCGATGAAGCCGCGCGAGGTCTCAACGCCCACGACTGCGCCGTTTTCCTTGCGCACACCTGTCACTTCGGTTTTCTGGATGATGTCCATGCCCATGTCGGAACAGGCCCGCGCGTAGCCCCAGGCCACGGCGTCATGCCGGGCGGTACCGCCGCGCGCCTGCCAGAGCCCGCCCAGAACCGGGTAGCGCGGCCCGTCGAGATTGATGATCGGCACGATTTCCTTGACCCGCTGCGGCGAGATGAACTCGGTCTTCACCCCCTGCAGCGCGTTCGCGTGCGCCGTGCGCTGATAGCCGCGCACCTCGTGATGGGTCTGGGCCAGCATGATGACGCCGCGGGGGCTGAACATGACGTTGTAGTTCAGGTCCTGGCTCATCGTCTCATACAGACCACGCGCCTTTTCATAGATCGCGGCCGAGGCGTCCTGCAGGTAGTTCGAGCGGATGATGGTGGTGTTGCGGCCCGTATTGCCGCCGCCGAGCCAGCCCTTTTCGATCACCGCCACATTGGTGATCCCGAAGTTCTTGCCCAGGTAGAAGGCGGTGGCGAGCCCGTGCCCCCCCGCCCCCACGATGATCGCATCGTAGGACTTTTTTGGCTCAGGCGAGGCCCAGGCCCGTTCCCATCCCTGATGGTAGCGGGCGGCTTCGCGGGCGATGGCAAAGGCGGAATAACGGCGCATGGTAATCCCCGACGGCTGCGTGCCCGAACTACATGCTGGATTGCGCCCGATCCGGTCCACCCCCCGGCGGCATTTCGCAAGGAAAATGCGACAAGGCGCGCAGGGGGATGTCGCTTTTCGGGCCGGTTTGGGGCTTTTGATACGGCCTTGCGGTGTATAGATGTGTCCAGAAGGTTAAGCGCGGAGGGATCATGGGTTTCTGGATGCTGGCAGGGCTTCTGTCTTTGCTGATCGGCGCGGCGCTGGTCATGGCCGCGTGGCGGTCTCGTGACGCAGCCGATCCGGCGGCGGCCTATGATCTGCAGATTTATCGTGACCAGTTGCGCGAGATCGACAAGGACCTGGCGCGTGGGGTTCTGACCGAGGACGAGGCCGAACGCACCCGCACAGAGGTCGCCCGCCGGGTGCTGGAGGCCGACCGCGCGTTGCAGGCCCAGACAGCGGAGGCACATGCCGGGCGTCCGCAGCGTATTGCCGTCGTGGCAGGCGTTGCCGTGGTGATTGCGGGGGCCTTCTGGCTCTATAACATCATCGGTGCGCCGGGCTACCCGGACCTGCCGATCGAGACGCGAATATCCCTCGTCGAACAGGCCCGCGCCGAACGACCGACCCAAGCGGAGGCAGAGGCGGGCGCCCCCAGCCAGACTCGCGAAGACCCGGACCCGCGCCGCGCCGAACTGGTGGCGGAACTGCGTGAAACCATGCAGGACCATCCCGATGAACCGGAGGGGCTGCGCCTACTGGCCTTCGAGGAGGCGCGCGTTGGCAACTATGTCGCGGCCCGAACGGCACAGGCGCACCTGATCGAGGTCTTGGGGGACGAGGCCACGGCGCAGCATCGGCTGGACCTGGCCGAGATGATGTTCATGGCCGCCGGTGGCTATGTCTCGCCGGAGGCCGAGGCGCTGCTGAACAGCGTCCTGCAGGAAGATCGCATGAACGGTGCCGCGCGCTATTACGTCGGGCTGATGTATGCCCAACAGGGCCGCCCCGATCTGGGCTATCCGATCTGGCGTAACCTCTTGGCCGACAGCGAGCCCGACGCACCCTGGCTGACCGCCATTCGTGAACAGATCGAGATTGTCGCGGCCATGGCGGGCGATGACATCTCGGTCGAACAACTGCCGCAGCCGCCCCTGCCCAACCAGCCTGGCCCAACTGCCGAGGACATCGAGGCCGCAGGCGCGATGTCGGCAGCGGATCGTCAGGCGATGATCGAGAGCATGGTTGCGGGCCTTTCGGAACGACTGGCCAACGAGGGCGGCACGCCAGAGGAATGGGCGCGGCTGATCTCTGCCTATATCGTGCTGGGGCAACCGGACCGGGCGCGGCCGATCTACCAGGAGGCCCTGTCCGCCTTTGCACGGTCCGATGCGGCGCTTGAAATCATCCGTGCAGCGGGTGCGCCGCTTGATGCAGCCGGCGATACGCCCTTGCCGGACGACGCCCCCCTGCGGGAGCCTGACGAGTGATCTTCGAAGATGTTGCGGCGTTTGCCGCCGCCCTGCCGCCCATGCGCGCCCTTGCCGGGCTCGATCTTGGCACCAAGACCATCGGCGTGGCCGTATCCGACCCGTTCCTCAGCGTCTCGACGCCGCTGGAAACCATCCGCAGGGTGAAATTCACCCAGGATGCTGCGGCCTTGCAGAAGATCCTGTCGCATCGGTCTGTTGGCGGTCTTGTACTTGGCTTGCCAATGAACATGGATGGCACAGAGGGGCCGCGCGCCCAGGCCACCCGCGCCTTTGCCCGCAATCTGGACCGGCTGGTGGATATGCCCATCTCTTTCTGGGATGAACGCCTGTCCACCGTGGCCGCCGAACGGGCACTGTTGGAGGCGGATACGTCCCGAAAACGTCGCGCAGAGGTGATCGACCATGTTGCCGCCGGGTTTATCCTGCAAGGGGTGCTGGACAGGCTGGCCCATTTGAAAGGTGCCGATGGATGACGGATCAGGTCTGGAAACGCGACGAGATCGAAAGCCCCTGCGTGAAGATCTGCGTGGTGCATCCCGAGGCGCGGCTGTGCACCGGCTGCCTGCGCTCCATCGACGAAATCGGGGCCTGGAGCCGCATGTCGCCCGAGGATCGCCGCCGCATCATGGCGGAGCTGCCGGGGCGCCAAAACCTGATCCAGAAGCGACGGGGCGGTCGCTCGGCCCGACTGAAGCGCGGCCTCTGACAATCGTTCAATACGTCCGAACCGGACGGTGGAAGGATCTTGCAAGATCCTTGAAAGGCTTTTGCAAAAGCCTTCCCCGCGCCCGGTGATTACCGTCCCTCGAAATGCGCCGGTCGCTTTTCCAGAAACGCCAGAACCCCTTCCTTGAAATCGCGGGACTTGCCGGCCTGACCTTGCAGCCGGGCCTCCAGCATCAGCTGGTCCTCAAGATCGTTGCCAAGACTGTCCCGCATCGCCTGTTTGATCCGGGAAAAGGCCTGTGTCGGGCCGCTTGCCAGATGCTGCGCGCGAGCCCGCCAATGCGCCTCGAAGCTGGCATCGTCCACCGCTTCCCAGATCAGCCCCATCTCATCGGCCTCGCGTGCAGAGAGCTTTTCGGCAAAGAGCGCCAACCCCATGGCCTTGGCAAAGCCAACCTTGCGCGGCAGCGTATAGGTGCCGCCCGCGTCGGGGATCAGCCCGATCTTGGAAAACGCCTGCATGAAGGATGCGCTTTCCGCCGCGATCACCACGTCACAGGCCAGCGCGATATTGGCCCCCGCGCCCGCCGCGACCCCGTTCACCGCCGCGATGATCGGAATCGGCACCTCTGCAATGGCGCGCAGGATCGGGGAATATTCATCGCGCAGAAGTTTTTCGAGGTTCAGATCGTTGAGATTGCCGGTATCGCCCAGATCCTGCCCGGCGGAAAAGGCACGCCCCTCCCCCGTGATAACGCCCACGCGCGCTGCTTGTCCCGCCATCTGAACCGCGTGGCACAGCTCGGCCCGCATCTGGGTGTTGAAGGAGTTCATCACATCCGGACGCCGCAGGGTAATGACAGCAACGCCGTCGTGCAAATCGCTGGTAAGTGTCTGGTAGTCCATGGCCGTGCATTCCCTCGGTCTTGCGCAATCGCCCTGACAGATAAGGGCCAAGCCGCCCGACCGGAAGGGCAACGCGGCGTCAGTCTTCCATGATCTGCCGCAGCCGCGCCTGCTCCGCATCAGAGAGCCCGGTCGGAGCGGCCTCTCCCTCGGCTTTCCGCCGTGACTGGCTGCGAAGATATCCGAAGGCCAGCCCCAGACCGATCAGCGCCATGCCCGGCCCCGCCAGCCACAATACCAGGTTAGACCCGGTCAGCGTCGGCCTGAGCAGAACGTATTCGCCATAGCGCTCGACGATATAGTCCACAACCTCGTCATCGCTGTCGCCCTCGACCAGCCGTTCGCGCACCAAGAGCCGCAGATCCCGCGCCAGGTCCGCATTGCTTTCGTCGATCGATTCGTTGCGACAGACCACGCAGCGCAGCCCGGCCGAGATGTCCCTTGCCCGTTCCTCAAGGACCGGATCGGCCAGCATTTCATCCGGTTCGACCGCCCAAAGCGGGGAGGCCAACAGGCACAGTATCAGCAAGAGCCGCTTCATTCCGCGGGCACTCCCTTCGGTTCGGCCTGACGGCGTGCTCCGGCCGCAACCCGGTATCGCCGGTCTGACAGGGACAGCAGCCCGCCAAGCGCCATGATGATCGACCCGCCCCAGATCCAGTTTGCCCAGGGCTTGATATAGGTGCGCAGGGCGAAGCCCCCCTGCTGCGGTTCGCCAAGAACGACATAGACATCGCGGGACACGCCATTGTCGATGGCCGCCTCGGTCGTGGGCATGCCCGCCACCGGATAGAAGCGCCGCTCGGGATGCAGGGTGGACACCACGTCTCCGTCCCGTGCCACTTCGACGGTTCCCATCAGGGCGATATAGTTCGGCCCCTCATGCTCTCTCACGGCGGCCAGGGTGATCTCGTAGGGGCCGACGTCGAAGGCTTCGCCGAGCCGGGCAATACGGATGTCCTCCGATTCATAGGTGGTCAGGGCGGCGACGCCAAACAGTGTCAGCCCAAAGCCCGCATGCGCCACCGCCTTGCCCCAATCCGCCCGCGGCAGCCGGGTCAGGCGGGACAGACGCGCCCCAAGCGCCCCGCGCCCGGTACGGGTGAACAGGTCGACGACCGCCCCGGCCACCAGCCAGACCGCCAGCGCGATGAACACCGGTCCGATGGCCGAATGCCCGGTAAAGACGGCATAGGCCAGCAACCCGCCCGCCAAGGCCAGCACGGCCGCCGGCATCTGCTGACGCATGGCCCGTCCGATACTGGCCCGTTTCCACGGCATCACCGAGCCGATCGGCAGCGCCACGGCCAGAACGAAGACAAAGGGCGAGAAGGCCGCGTTGAAAAAGGGCGGCCCGACCGACAGGGTCCGGTCAAAGAACATCTCGGACAGAAGCGGCCAGATCGTTCCAATGAAGACAACGAAACAGGACACAGCCAGAAGCACATTGTTCAGCACAAGTGCGCTTTCGCGACTGACAAGACCGAACACGCCCTTGGCCTCCATCGCGCCTGCCCGCAGGGCAAATAGCAGGAAAGCCCCGCCCATGAAGAACGCCAGGATGAACAGAATGAACACGCCGCGCTCCGGGTCATTTGCAAAGGCATGAACAGAGGTGATAACGCCCGAGCGCACGATGAAGGTGCCAATGAGCGAGAAGCCGAAGGCCAGGATCGCCAGAAGGATCGTCCAGCTTTTCAGCGCCTCGCGCTTTTCCACCACGATAGCCGAATGCAGCAAGGCCGCCGAGATCAGCCAGGGCATGAAGCTGGCGTTTTCAACGGGATCCCAGAACCAGAAGCCACCCCAGCCAAGCTCGTAATAGGCCCACCAGGACCCAAGCCCGATGCCGATGGTCAGGAACAGCCAGGCGGCCAATGTCCAGGGCCGCACCCACCGGCCCCAGGCGGCATCCACACGGCCCTCCAGCAGGGCGGCGACCGCAAAGGAAAACGCCATGCTGAGGCCCACATAGCCCAGGTAGAGAAAGGGCGGATGAAAGGCCAGGCCGGGATCCTGCAAGAGCGGGTTCAGATCGCCCCCATTCATCGGCGGGCTTTCCAGCCGCAGGAACGGGTTCGAGGTAAACAGGATAAAGGCGAAGAAGGCCACGCCGATGCTGCTTTGCACCCCCAGAACCCGCGCGCGCAGACGCGGCGGCAGGTTGCCCCCGAACCACGCGGCCATGGCCCCGAACAGGGTCAGGATCAACACCCAAAGCAGCAGCGAGCCCTCATGATTTCCCCAGACCCCGGTGATCTTGTAGAGCAGTGGCTTCAGCGTATGTGAATTCGCGGTTACCAGCGCCACCGAGAAATCGGAGGTCACGAATGCAAAGGTCAGCGCGCCGAAGCTGACGGCCGTCAGAAGGAATTGCGCGCTCGCGGCGGGGGCAGCGGCGGCCATCCATTCGGGCCAGCCCTTATGGGCCCCGACAAGGGGCACCACCGTCTGGAAGATCGAGACGGCAAAGGCGAGAATGAGGGTGAAATGTCCAAGCTCTACGATCATGCCTGTCAACCTAGAGCAGCCATGCCCGACCGCCAAGCCCAACCGTCCGCCACACACGCCTCCGTGACCGCCTGCCGCACTGCCCCTTCATCTTGGCCCAAATACCTCCGCCGGAGGCTTCCGACGCGGCAACCGGCGTCTCCGCATCAGGTCAAGCCCGATCCCCGCCACATCTCCGTGGCAACACGGCACGGGTGAGTGCCCCCGCGCAAGCGGGGGTCGAGCCGGGCCGTTCCCGGGTCGACGCCGGCAGGCGGCGAAACCGCTTATCTCCCGCGAAAGAGCCCCCCCAGAATGCCCCGCACCACCGCACGGCCCGATTGGGTGCCCAGTTGCCGGGCAAAGCTCTTGGCGAAGGCCGTGCCGACCGAATCGCTGCGCCTCGAAGACGACCGGCGGCGCGGTTGTTCCTCGGCAGGCGCCTGTCGGGACACCCGCGAACTGGACCGGCCCACGCGATTGCCGGAATAGCGCCGTCCGGCGCGGTATTCGCGCTCTGCCACGCTCTCGGTCTCTTCCTCGACCGCCTCCGCCTCTTCCGCCTCCCGCGCAGCGGCTTCGGCGCGCGCCTGCAGGATCTCGAAGGCGCTTTCCCGATCCACCTGGGCCTCGTATTTCCCGGCAATGGGTGAGGTCGCGATCAGGCCTGCGCGCATCGCATCGGCCATCGGCCCCAGTTGCGACGAGGGCGGGCGAATGAGCGTGCGTTCCGCCATGCCGGGGATGCCCTTGCGCTCCAGCATCGAGGTCACGGCCTCACCCACGCCCACTTCCCGGATCGCGTCTTCGATATCGAAAGCCGGGTTGTCGCGATAATTCTCGGCGGCCTGCCGCAGATCGCGGCGGTCCTTCGCGGTATAGGCGCGCAGCGCGTGTTGGACCCGGTTGCCAAGCTGTCCCAGCACATCCTCAGGCACGTCGGCCGGGTTCTGGGTGATGAAATAGACGCCGACGCCCTTGGACCGGATCAGCCGCGCCACCTGTTCCACCTTGTCGACCAGCGCCTTGGGCGCGTCGTCGAACAGCAGATGCGCCTCGTCGAAGAAGAAGACGAGTTTCGGCTTGTCGGGGTCGCCCACCTCGGGCAGTTCCTCGAACAGTTCCGACAGCAGCCACAACAGGAAAGTCGCATAAAGCCGTGGTGACCCCATCAGCTTGTCAGCTGCCAGGATATTGATCCGCCCCAGCCCGTCCGCGTCCGTTTTCATGATATCGGCGAGGTCCAGCGCCGGTTCGCCAAAGAGCTTGTCGCCCCCCTGCCCCTCCAGCACCAGAAGCCGCCGCTGGATGGCGCCGATCGAGGCGGTGGAGACATTGCCGTAGCGCAAACTGAGCGTCTTGCGATTCTCGCCTACCCAGACCAGCAGCGATTGCAGGTCCTTGAGGTCCAAGAGCGCCAGCCCCTGTTCGTCAGCAACCCGGAAGGCGATGTTCAGAATACCCTCCTGCGCCTCGGACAGTTCCAGAAGGCGTGAGATCAGCAGCGGCCCCATTTCCGAAATCGTCGTGCGCACCGGATGACCGGCCTCGCCATAGAGATCCCAGAAGGTCACCGGGAAGGCGCGATAGGCGTAGTCGGCAAACCCGATCCGGCCCGCGCGGTCCATGAAGGCGTCATGCAGTTTGAAGCTTTCGCTGCCTGCCGCGCCAAGTCCCGACAGATCGCCCTTCACGTCGGACAGGAAGACCGGCACGCCATTGGCGGAGAAGCTTTCAGCCAGAATCTGCAATGTCACGGTCTTGCCGGTTCCGGTTGCCCCCGCGATCAGCCCGTGCCGGTTGGCGTATTTAAGCAGCATGTGCTGCGCCACCCCGTAGTCTTCACCACCGCCGCCAATGAAAATGCTGTCCGACATGATCTGCCCCTGTCTTAAATTCTTCGCCCCGCACAATACAATCTTAACCATCCTGTGCCAGTCTCCTCATCATGGCCCCGGCAAGTTTGCCGCCGGTTGACCCCGAGGCCATGGTTTTCCTCCCTGTTGACTGGCCGCGCCGGCTTTCCCCGGCGCGGTTTTTTCCGCGTCGGTGGCGGTGTTCCCGAAATGGTCCGAAAAACGGACCAAAAACGTAAATTACCCTGTTGACGACCGCGCGCACCTGTCCTAGCGTTCGGGCCAGAAAGTCGGCCAGTCCGACAGGGAGAGAAAAAAGATACTGAAAAGGGCCCCGTTGTTGGGCCCTTTTTGTTTGGCCGCCGCCCGTGCCGGAAACCTGCGTGGCAATTGGCGGAAACCGGCGCTTGGCGGAAAATTGCCCCTGACAGCGCCCCGCCCGCGTGCTAGCCATTTGCCAAACACCCTGTTCACACGAAGACAGACGAGGCGCTTTGATGAAAACCCTTTCCCTGACCGCAGCACTTCTGGCCGCTGGCCTTGCCTTCCCCCTGGCCGCGCAGGAAGCCACCGATTCCGACACCCCTTCGGCCGCAGAACAGGCTGGTCTGTCGCTTGGCCAGCCCGAGGTCGGCTCTGCCTATAGCCGCGAAACCTTCGGTGACTGGGACATGCGCTGCATCGTTTCGCCAGAGGGGCAACCCGATCCCTGCCAGCTTTACCAGCTTCTGGTGGATGCACAGGGCAACTCCGTCGCAGAGTTCAACCTGTTCGATGTTCCCGACGAAGGGGAACTGATGGCAGGGGCCACCATCGTGACGCCTCTGGACACGCTTCTGACAGGCCAGTTGCGCATGGCCGTGGATAGCGGTCAGGCGCGGGTCTATCCGTTCAGCTTCTGCCAGCCGATCGGCTGTTATGTCCGCCTTGGCCTGACCGGTGCCGATGTACAGGCATTCCGCGCCGGAAGCGAAGCGCGGATTGCCATCGTGCCGCTTCAGGCGCCCGATCAGGTCGTTCCGTTGACACTCTCGCTGTCCGGCTTCACCGCCGGATTCGAGGCGCTGGAAGCCTATAATGAAGAGGTGATCGCCCAGTTGCAGGCCGCCGCAGCAGCAGCTGCTGCAGAGGAAGACGGTGCCGCGACCGAGTAACCGGACCTGTCCGACCACAAGACAAAGGCCCGCCCGGACAGATCCGTGGCGGGCCTTTCCCTATTGGATGTCGGCTCAGATCGCCTTGCGCAGCGCCAGAACCGCGTTGAGACCGCCGAAAGCGAAGGCGTTGGACAGGACCGCGCCGACCTCTGCCTCGCGCGCCACGTTCGGCACCACGTCCAGCGCACATTCCGGGTCCGGTTCCTCGTAATTGATCGTCGGCGCGATCACCCCGTCGGTCAGCGCCATGATGCAGGCCAGCAGCTCCACCGCGCCAGTGCCGCCGATCAGGTGGCCATGCATGGACTTGGTGGAGGAGATCATCAACTCATCGGCGTGATGCCCGAACACATCGGCCACCGCCGCGCATTCCACCTTGTCATTGGCCGCCGTGCCGGTGCCGTGGGCGTTGATGTAGCACACGTCCTCGGGGTTCAGCCGCGCGTCGCGCAGCGCGCCGGAAATGGCCCGCGCCGCGCCCTGTTTCGACGGCATCACGATATCGGCGGCGTCCGAGGTCATGGCGAAACCCACCACCTCGGCCAGTATCTCGGCCCCGCGCGCCTTCGCGTGCTCATACTCCTCGAAGACGAAGACCGCCGCGCCCTCGCCCTGCACCATGCCGTTGCGATTGGCGCTGAACGGCCGACAGGCATCGCGCGACATGACTCGCAGGCCCTCCCACGCCTTCACGCCGCCGAAACACAGCATCGATTCCGACCCGCCGGTGATCATTACCGGGGCCATGCCCCACCGGATCATGTTGAAGGCCTGCCCCATCGCGTGATTGGACGAGGCGCAGGCGGTGGCGACGGTGAAACTGGGGCCCTTGAGGTTGAACTCCATGCTTACATGGCTGGCGGCGGCGTTGTTCATCAGCTTGGGCACCACGAAAGGATGCACCCGGTTCTTGCCGTCCTCGTAGACCGAGCGGTAATTCTCGTCGAGCGTCTGCATCCCCCCACCCGAGGTGCCCAGAACCACGCCGGACCGCGCCGCAAGCTCGCCGCTGAAGACCAGCCCGGATTGCGCAATGGCCTCGCGCGCGGAAATCAGGGTGAACTGAGTGAACCGGTCATAAAGCGAGATCTGCTGGCGGTTGAACAGCGCCTCTGGATCGTAATCCTTGATCTGGCCGCCGATCCGAACTGACAGCCGGTCAAGGTCGCGCATTTCCAGCTCGCCGATGCCGCAGCGGCCCTCGCGCATGGCTTCCTTGGTGGCAGCCACATTGGCCCCGAGGGCGTTGATCGTGCCCTGCCCGGTAATGACAACCCGTTTCATGCCGCGTCGGCCACGAGGCCCTCAACCGCCTTGATGATCGCCGCTACGCTGGAAATGTCGAAATCGCCCGCATCGGGTTCGTTGGCATTGAAGGGCACCTGAATATCGAAGGCTTCCTCGATGGCGAAAATGCTTTCCACGAGGCCGAGGGAATCGATCCCCAGATCCTCCAATGTTGCCTCGGGCTTTACGTCCTCGACATCGAGAACCGCCTGCTCAGCGATGATCCCGATGACCTTTTCTGCAACGTCCGTCATGGCTTCGTAATCCCTGCTACCGCGCCTGCGGCTGACTTAGTCATTGCCCGAGAGTTTTGAAACGGCTTTCTGCAACTCCGCGACAGTCTTGGCCAGACGCGGCAGGCGACGCAGCGCCTTGTAGCTTTCCACATGCGTTTCCATCTTGACCGCAGGATAGCCCAGAACCGCGCGGCCTGCGGGCACATTGGACAGGATCTTGGTGGCCCCGCCAGCGATCACGTCGCTGCCAACGGTCAGATTGTCGGCCACACCGACCTGGCCGCCGAAAACGGCCCGGTCCCCAATGGTGGTCGATCCCGCCACCCCGGTCTGCGCGGCAAAGAGGCAATCGCGCCCGACCTGTACGTTATGCGCGACATGAACGAGGTTGTCGAACTTGCAGCCATCCCCGATCTGCGTATCCCGGATGGTGCCCTTGTCGATACAGGCATTGCAGCCGATCTCGACGTCATTGCCGACGCGAACGGACCCGAGTGAATGAATGCGGGTCCAGCTTTGATCCACGGCCTGGGCCTGGCCCATGGACTCGCGCACCTGTTCCACGGTGGATTTCTCCGGTGTCACGAAGGACATGCCGTCACCACCGATCACCGCACCCGGATGGGCGATGAAGCGATCCCCGATATGGACCCGGCTGCCCACACGCACCCCCTGCATCAGCAACGCATCGTCGCCAATATGGGCCAGTTCCGCGACAGAGACATGACTGGCGATACGGGCCCGCGCGCCGATCACCGCGCCGCGTCCGATCATGACGAACGGGCCGATGGCCGCACCGATGCCGATGGTGGCGCTTTCGTGGATCACAGCCATCGGATGAATGCCGGGCGCAATCTCGGGCCCCGGATCCAGCGCGGCGGTCAGACCGGCCAGCGCATATCGCGGGCGCGGCACCACGATGGCGGCCTCCAGTGCGTAGGCCTGCCAATCCATGTCCGGCCCCAACACCGCAGCCTTCGCCTGCCCGTCTGCCAGACCCTCCGCATAGGCAGGCGACATGGCAAGGGCGAGCTGCCGGGGGCCAGCAAGGGCCGGTTCCGACAGGCCGTCAATCTCCAGGTCCAGATTGCCGAAAGCCGAGGCCCCAAGAGCCTCGGCAATCTTTCCAATGGTCAGCGCCATGATCGTGCTCCGCAGCGAGGGTTGCTGCGAAAGCTTTAGCTGGCCACGATCGGGAGTTCCACCCCGGCCTGTTCCATCGCATTCCACAGGGCACGGTCCCGCCCATAGATGTCGCGGCGGAAGTTCAGCTCGCCCTCTGGCGTCACGAAGGCCGTCCAGTAGACGATATGCACCGGGATCTGCTGAACCAGATCAACCTGCGTTTCCTGACCGGAATGCAGGATGCGGTCGAAATAGCTTTGCGGCTGCGATTCCTGACGGGCCAGCAGGTGATAGGCCAGTTCCAGCGGACGATGAACCCGGACGCAGCCATGGCTGTAGGCGCGGGTTTCGCGGGCGAAGAGGTTCCGCGACGGCGTATCGTGCAGATAGATGTTGTGACGGTTCGGGAACATGAACTTCACCCGCCCAAGCGCATTGCCCGGCCCCGGTCCCTGACGCAGGTCGAAGGGGAAGGTCGAGGCGGTGTACTGGCTGAAGTCAATGCCCGCCCGGCTGACCTGACGGCCGCCTTGCAGCAGCTCCAAATGACCGGCAGCGGCGGGGTTGGCCTGCATCTGCGGCAGGTATTCCCCGATGGTGATCGAGCGCGGCACATACCAGCTCGGGTTGATCACCATATGCTCCATGGTGTCGGAAAACTCGGGCGTCACGCGGTTCGACGGGGTCGCGCCCACCACGACGCGGGTCTCGAAGGTGACCTCTTCATTGTCGATCACATAGGCGTGGTAGTCGGGGATGTTCACCAGAACGTGACGGCTGCCGCGCTCCGGGTCTTCCCAGTTCAACCAGCGCTGGCGTTCCATCGCCAGAATGACCTGACGCAGGCGGGTATCGAGCCCGATATTGACCTCTTCGATGGTCGAAGACCCCGCAACGCCGTCTGCCAGCAGCCCATGCGCGGACTGGAAGCGCTGAACGGCGGCCTCCATGTCCGCATCGAACACGGCGGTGGCCGAGCGTTCCATATAGCCCATGCGGATCAGCCGGTCGCGCAATTGCACCACGGATTGACCACGGTCGCCCAGTTCCAGACGACCGCCATTGACGGACGCCCCCCATCCGCCTTCGTTGGCCATGCGGGTCAGGCGCAGCAATTCGCGCTGAAGGCGCAGGTATTCAGGGTGCGCGGGCGGCAGGGCGCGCATCACCTCGTAGGGGTCGGCATCGACGAGGGATTGCAACAGGTCCGTCGGGTCGCGGCGCGGCAGGTCGCGATGGATCTCGCGCACGACCTCGCCGGGATCGAGAATGCCCGACTGCACGTCATGGGCGTAGCGCAGGAACATGGCGGACGCCATGATCTCTGCCTGACCCCGGCTGTAGGGGTTGTCTGCATCCATGAAGGCAGCGCGCAGGGCGTCCGGGTCGTAGCGGCCAGCGGGCAGCCCGTGATTGGCGGCCCCTTCCAGTGCCATCAGCAGCGCATTGCGCCGCGCCGCATCCTCGGTGCGGGTCCAGATCGGCTCGAATGCCCGTTCACGGTAGAATTCGGCCATGTCCTCGTGCTCGGCCACACCCTCGGCAATGGCCTGACGGAAGGCCGTGACCAGCGCCGAAGCGGGGGCAGGAACCAGCAGCGAGATCGAAAGGATGGCCGCCAGAATTGGCAGCATGGACGGAAGAAAAGGCTTTTTTGTCATGGGTCACCTGATTGCGCGCGGATCACGTGTGTGTGAAGTCTAGATGACCTGTCCGACAAGGCAGAGTCCATTCACAATTTCGAAAGATGTTCCTGATAGTTACTTGAAAAATACGACGTGCCCACGGTGCAACGCCTGCCGAAGAATCGGCCAATATCCCCGGAATCAACGCCTTTTTGGCGGATTTCTGCCGACAGGCCACCATACTGGTGGGACGCCCCGACTTGAGACTTTCAAGAAAGTTTCAATTGTGTCATAAAACGCACAGCTGGGGATGGACATGTAACAAGTCACGGAAAAGTGACACTGGACGGAACGGGCAGAAGGACGGGGCAAATCTTATGACGAATCCGACGATGACGCGGCGGTCGCTGCTTGGGGTATTCGCGGCCACCACGGTTGCTGCCGCCCCCTATGCGGCAAACGCTTTCGGGATCCTTCGTGGCGGCGGCGACTATCGCAAGCTGCGCATGTATTCCGCGCGGACCGGTGAAACCCTCGACATGGTTTACTGGATTGATGGCGACTATATCCGGCCTGCGGTCG
This sequence comes from Nioella sediminis, assembly GCF_001879695.1. GTDB lineage: Bacteria > Pseudomonadota > Alphaproteobacteria > Rhodobacterales > Rhodobacteraceae > Nioella > Nioella sediminis. Next base: position 49,323 of record NZ_MNBL01000047.1, on the reverse strand, counting down.
AAGAAATCTCCTATTTCATGCGCGACTGGCGCGTTGACGAAGCCCATGATATCGACCCGCGCACGCTGGACATCATGGCCGCATCCCACAACTTGCTGGAAACTGGCCAACCCTATCTGCTGTTGTCCGGGTATCGGTCGCCCTCCACCAATGCCATGCTGCGTGCCCGGTCTTCCGGCGTCGCGCGCAATTCGCTGCACATGCAGGGACAGGCTGCCGACCTGCGGATCGAGGGACGCTCCGTCCGGCAAGTTGCCGCTGCGGCGGAATCCTGTTCCGCAGGCGGCGTCGGGCGCTATTCCGGCTCCAATTTCACCCATATGGATTGCGGCCCGGTCCGCTCCTGGGGCGGCTGACAGGTTTGCGGCCACGTCGCCCAAGGGGTGGCCATACGATCCTGAGGGACAGGAAAGAGCCGGCCATCAGGGCCGGTTTTTTCTTGTCAGATCCGCTCCACCGGACATTCCGCGATCAGCCGTTCCGCATCAGAGCGTTCGCAAAGACGCGTCGCTTCCGTCATCACCGCGGCACTTGCCGCCGCCATGCCCCGTTGCAGACAGTCCGGTAAAGCCGCACTCTGGGACAGGGCCAGCGTGAAGCCCGCTACGAAACTGTCGCCCGCGCCGGTCTTGGAGCGCACCGGCACATCGGCGGCATGGGACAGCCAGCGGTCCCGATCCGTCGCGAGGATGGAACCATCCGCCCCACGCGCCAGCACCACGACCCGCGCCACCCCGCCCCGCACAAGCGTTTGCGCGAAATCGGCGCTGTCCTGCGCGGTCGGCAAGGCCCGCGCCGCAAGCTCCTGCGCCTCTTCATGATCCAGCCTCAGCACGTCCAGACCCGCGATGCGCCCCGCCTGCAATGCCCGAAGCGCGGCGCCGGAGGTGTCAAGGATCAGCCGGGCATTAAGCTTTGAACACATCGCCACCAGACGGGCGGGGTAATCGTCGGGAAATCCCGGCGGGTGGCTGCCGGACAACACCACCAGCCCGCCCTCGGGAATGACCTCGGCGATCTCGGACTCGGCTTTCGCGATATCATTCTCGGACCATTCCGGTCCCGGAAAGATGAACCGGAACTGCTTGCCGGTCCCGTCTTCGATCACCGCAACGCTCTGGCGGGTTTCACCCGGGGCTTCGATGATGCGAACCGGCAGACCGGTGCCCGCCAGCAGCTTGGCCAGAACCACGCCCATGCCACCGCCCGCCGCCACCAGCGCCAGGCTTTCGCCTCCCAGTTCCGCCATGGCGCGCGAGACGTTGAGGCCGCCTCCGCCGGGATCGAGCCTCGGCGTGGAGCAGCGCAGCTTGGGGCCGGGGCGCACCTCGGCGGTGGAGGTATCGAGGTCCACGGCCGGGTTCAGGGTGATGGTCAGAACTGGGGTCATTCCAAAAAGGTCCGTAAGGGCAGCTACCCCCAGACCCTATGGCAGGCGCAGCGCCCCGTCGAGACGGATGGTTTCACCATTGAGATACGGCATCTCGATCATGAACCGGGCCAGCCGCGCGAACTCCTGCGGGTTACCCAGACGGCGCGGGAAGATCACGTCGCTGGCAAGCTCTGCCATCATCTCGGGCCCGAGGCTTTCCAGCATCGGCGTCAGGAACAGCCCCGGCGCAATCGCGTTCGCCCGGATGCCGATCGCGCCCATATCGCGCGCCATGGGCAGGGACAGACCGGCCACACCCGCCTTGGAGGCCGAATAGGCCGCCTGCCCTTTCTGGCCGTCAAATGCGGCGATGGAGGCGGTGTTGACGATCACCCCGCGTTCGCCGTCTTCATTGGGCGCGTTCTTCGACATCTCGACCGCGGCCATCCGCGCCACGTTGAAGGCCCCCACAAGGTTTATGTCGATGGTACGCTGAAAGGCGTCGAGCGGAAACGGGCCTTTCGATCCGACCGTCTTGGCGCCAGTCACGATGCCCGCGCAGTTCACCACGGCGGTGATGCCGCCCATCTGCGCAACTGCATGTGCCACACCTGCCGCAACGCTGTCTTCGCTGGTCACATCGACCTCGGCGAAGCTGATGCCGGGGGTTGCAGCCATCTCGGCCCCCTTGGTCGCATCGCGGTCAAAAACCGTGACCGATGCCCCTGCCCCGGCCAGATATGCCGCCGTCGCGGCCCCTAGCCCGCTGGCCCCGCCTGTCACGATCACCTGTGCGGTTGCGATGTCCATGGCTGCCTCCCTGATAAATTGAACACGCGTTCAATTACGAAAGGAAACGACGCCGCGTCAATCAAGACGCAACGTCGTTTCTGTCGCGCCGTGCCGGGCGCGGGAGGAACCAATTACCGGTAGTGCAGCGACACACCATCGCGGAAGACATGCACCTTTTCCGGGGCCGCACTCATGGTGACGCGGGTGCCGCGCAATCCCTGATGGATCCCCTGCAACTTGGCGATGACCGTATCGGTGTCATGATTGGCACTCGGCACCGAGAAGTAGAGCTGAGTTACTTCCCCAAGCGCCTCGGTGATATCGACCGTCCCCGCAAAGGCGTAGTCGGGAGAGTCCGTCTGCACCATATCCTCGGGCCGAATGCCAACTTCAACCTCGGCCCCCATATCCGCCTCAACCGAGGGGTAATTCGAGGTGATGCGCCCTGCCCCGTCGGCCAGTTCCAGCGTCGTGACCTCTCCGGTGCCGACGATCTTGCCCGCCAGCAGGTTCATCGCCGGGCTGCCGATGAACTGGGCCACGAAGGTGGACCGGGGGCGCTCGTAAAGCTCCAGCGGGCTGCCAACCTGCGCGATGCCCTTGTTGGCCAGCACCACGATCCGGCTGGCCAGCGTCATCGCCTCCACCTGGTCATGGGTCACGTAGATCATGGTCGAGTCGGGCATCTGTTCCTTCAGCTGCGCGATCTCGATCCGGGTGGCCACGCGAAGCGCCGCATCGAGGTTGGACAGCGGTTCATCGAAGAGATACACCTTCGGATCGCGCACAATGGCCCGGCCAATCGCCACACGCTGCCGCTGACCGCCAGACAGCGCCTTGGGCAGCCGGTCCAGATAATCTGTCAGTTGCAGCTTGTCGGCGGCGGCGTTGACGGCGCTGTCGATTTCGTCCTTCGACTTGCCCGCGATGCGCAGGGCAAAGGCCATATTCTCGCGCACCGTCATATGCGGGTAAAGCGCGTAGGACTGGAACACCATCGCAATGCCGCGCTGCGCGGGCGGCACGTCGTTCATCGGCTCTCCGTCAATCGACAGGGTGCCATCGGTGATCTTCTCCAGCCCCGCAATCATCCGCAGAAGCGTGGATTTCCCGCACCCGGAAGGGCCGACGAAGACGATCAGTTCGCCCGTCTTGATATCGAGATTGATGTCATTGAGGACATTCACATCGCCATAGGATTTGACGACGTCCTTGAGGATGAGATCAGCCATCGGAGCTCTCCTGTGCTGCATAAAGGGCCTGCCAGGGCCCGAGGGTCTGAAGGGTGCCATCGAAGGGCGCGGCAAGCGGGGTCCAGTCACCATCGGGCATGTCGATATCCCGCGGGCTGTCCGACAGGTTGAAAATGCACAGGACCGTACGGCCCGCGTGCTGGCGGGTGAAGGACAGGATGCCATCCGCTGCCGTCAGCAGGGTGAAATCGCCCTTTGCCAAGGCCGGCTCGGACGTGCGGAAGCGGATCATGCGGCGGTAGAAGGCCAGCACGCTATCGGCCTTGCCCTCCTGAGCGGAGACGGAGTGAGACAGGTGTTCGACCGCGACGGGCAACCACGGCTTGCCTTCCGTGAACCCGCCATTGGCGTTGTCGGTGACCCAGGGCATCGGCGTGCGGCACCCGTCGCGCCCCTTGAACTTGGGCCAGAAGCGGATGCCGTAGGGGTCCTGCAGGTGCTCGAACGGCACATAGGCTTCTGTCAGGCCCAGTTCCTCGCCCTGATAGAGACAGGCAGAGCCGCGCAAGGAAAGCAGCAGCGCCGCATAGGCCCGTTGCGCGGCTTCCGACAGGGCCCACCGGCTGGCATGGCGCACGACATCGTGGTTGGAAAAGGCCCAACAGGCCCATCCGTCGCCAATTGCCCCCTCATATCGGGTCAGCACCTCGCCCACCCGTTCCGCTGTGGGCGAAACCCCGGACAGGAATTCGAAGGAATAGCACATCTGCACCTTGTCGCCGCCCGATGTGTACTCGGCCTGAATCTCCAGCCCGTATTGCGCGTCACCCACCTCGCCCACGGCGACGGCATCGAACTCATCCATCACAGCACGGAAGCGGCGCAGGAATTCCAGGTTCTCCGGCTGGTTCTTGTCGTAAAGGTGATCCTGCCAGTTATAGGGGTTCACCTCTGGCGCGATGGTGGCGTTGCGGGCCTCTGGCGCCAGCGCGGGGTTGTCGCGCAATTCCTTGTCGTGGAAATAGAAGTTGATCGTATCCAGACGGAAGCCATCGACCCCGCGTTCCAGCCAGAAGCGCACCACATCCAGCAGGGCATCCTGCACATCCGGGTTGTGCAGGTTCAGGTCAGGCTGTTCGGACAGGAAATTATGCAGGTAATACTGCATCCGTTCGCCATCCCATTCCCAGGCGGAACCGCCGAAAATGGACAGCCAGTTGTTGGGCGGTGTGCCATCAGGCTTGGCATCGGCCCAGACATACCAGTCGGCGCGCGCGTTGTCGCGGCTCTGGCGGCTTTCCTGAAACCAGGCGTGCTGATCCGAGGTGTGGCTGATCACAAGGTCGATCAGCACTTTCAGCCCCAGATCATGGGCACGCTTGATCAGCGCATCGAAATCGCCGAGTGAGCCGAACATCGGGTCGACATCGCGGTAATCCGAGACGTCATAGCCGAAGTCCAGCATGGGCGAGCGGAAGAAGGGTGAAATCCAGATCGCATCGACGCCGAGCCGCGCGATATGGTCCAGCCGGTGGATGATCCCCGACAGATCGCCGATGCCGTCGCCATTGCTGTCCTGAAAGCTGCGCGGATAGATCTGGTAGATCACCGCCCCCCGCCACCAGTCCTTATCGACAGAGGCCGCATGGGCAGGGGTCATGTCTTGCATGAGGTTCATGGGTCTTGATGCCCTTTATTTGACCGAGCCAGCCAGAAGGCCGCGCACGAGGTAACGTTGCATGGTGAAGAAGACGAGGACCGGCACCGCGATGGACACGAAGGCCGCCGCCGCCAGAATGCCCCAGTCGCCACCGCGAGAGCCGAGCAGGTCATCGGCAATGCGCACGGTCATGACCTTGGAAGCGTCGTCGGAGGGCAGGAAAACCTTGGCGACCAGCAGATCGTTCCATGTCCAGAGGAACTGGAAGATGGCGAAACTGGCCAGCGCGGGGAAGCTCAACGGCAGGATGATCTTGGTGAAGATCTGGAAATCGGTGGCCCCATCGACCTTGGCGCTTTCAATGATGTCGCGCGGCAGCCCGACCATGTAGTTGCGCAAAAGATAGATCGCCAGCGGCAGGCCGAACCCGGTATGGGCGAGCCAGATGCCGACGAAGCTCTGCCCGATGCCGATCTGGTTGTGCAGGTTCAGCAGCGGCACAAGCGCCAATTGCAGGGGCACCACCAGAAGGCCGACGATGCAGGCAATCAGCAGGCCACGCCCCGGAAAATCCATCCAGGCCAGCGCATAAGCCGCGAAGGCCGCGATCAGGATCGGGATGACGGTCGAGGGGATCGTGACCGTGAAAGTGTTGATGAAGTTGCGGAAGACGCCGTTTTCGTCCGACAGGATTTCCCAGAAACTCTGACCCTCGGCATAGGCTTCTTCACGCTCTTCGGTGGTTTGCGCGGTCAGGATGGTCAGGTAGTTGTCCATCGTGAAATCCGGCGGCGTCGCGGCCCCGAAATAGATGCGCAGGCCCCGGTCATCGGGCGTTTCCGCCGTCGTGTACCGGTAGCTACCATCGGCATTGACCGTCAGCGTGCCGCCATCGCGGGTCTCGCCCTCGGTCCCGGCCGGATAAGCGGTCGGTTCACGACCGGTGACGCCAAAGGCGGTGATGGACGCCTCGCCATTGGCAAAGGCCTCGGCCACTTCAGAGGTGGCGAAGATATTGCCCTCGACGACCCACAGATCGCCCTCTTGCATAGGCTCGCCGTCATTGGCGCGGGTGCGGTAAGTCAGTTCCACCGAAAACGGCGCGTTCCACCAGCCCGATGCGGTGATCTGGTCACGGTCGCGGAAGGATGACACGAAGAGCCCGACAGTCGGGATCAGCCACGCAATCACCAGAAGCGCCACGGAGATGTTGACGGCCCATTTCAGGCCAGAGCTTTTGCCAGCGATATTCTCCATCAGCGCATCTCCTTCTGGGCCTGGCGGATGTTCCAGATCATCACGGGAAGCACCACGATCATGATCACAACGGCCACGGCGGTCGCCCGCCCGTCATCGCGGAACATGAAGCTCATCATGTAGCTTGGCAGGATCTGGGTGCCGAAATTGCCGCCGGTCATCGTGTAGACGATGTCGAACACCTTGAGCACGAGGATGGTGATCGTCGTCCAGACCACCACGATGGTGCCCATGATCTGCGGCACCTTGATCTTGAAAAACAGCTGGAACGGGTTCGCCCCGTCGATGATCGCGGCCTCGACCGTTTCTTCGGGAATACCGCGCAGGGCGGCCGACAGGATCACCATGGCGAATCCGGTCTGGATCCAGACAAGGATCGCCATCAGGAAGAAGTTGTTCCAGAACGGCACCTGCACCGGGTCCATCGGGTCAAGCCCGATCACGTCGCGCAGGGCGTTGATGATGCCGATATCGGGATCGCCCGCGTAAACGAATTTCCAGATCAGCGAGGCCCCCACGAAAGAGATCGCCATCGGCATGAAAATGAGCGACTTGGCGATGTTGCCCCAAGACAGCCGGTCGGTCAGTTGTGCCACCAGCAGGCCCAGAAAGGTCGCGGCAGCGGGCACGACAAGCGCCCAGAGTGCGTTGTTCAGAAGGGCCTGAAGGAACTCCGGGTCACCAAACAGAAACCCGTAATTGTCGAGTCCGATGAACTCATCCCCGGCTCGGTTATGCATCGAGCGCCACAGGCTGCCGATCACCGGGTAGACCAGATAGAGCGACAGGGCGAAGATTGCCGGAAACAGGAACAGCCAAGGCCGGACGGCGGTGGCGCGGTTGATATTGCGACCCGCCTGGGGGCCACGGGGCGGAAAGATTACTTTGTCGAGGATCAGGTTCGCGGCGTAGAAATAGCCCACGCAACCGAACACGCCCACGACGATGGTAATCACACCCTGCAAAAGCGGTGACATGACCTTGCCCTCCCGACATCAGGTCTGAAGCGGTCCGGGCCGCGCGGATGCGGCCCGGACCAGCAGGTGTTACTGCATCGAGTCCCAACGGTCCTGGATCGCCTGCGCCACATCTGCGGCGTCGGCACCAGAGGTGTAGTCGACCATACCGGTCCAGAACGCGCCTGCGCCGATCTCGCCCGGCATCAGGTCGGACCCGTCGAAGCGGAAGGTGGTCGCGCCCAGAAGGATCTCGTTCATCGCGCGCTGCGCGTCGGACGGGAACACGTCGAGGTTAACGCCGCTATGCGGGGTCAGGAATCCCGACTGTGCCATCCACAACTCATGCGCGATGGGGGTTTGCAGGAACTCCATGAAGACATGGGCCGCCGGGGCGTCATCGGTGATCGCCCAAAGCGTGCCCGCGCCAAGCACCGGGTTGCCAAGATCGCCTTCCTCATAGGACGGGAAGTAGAAGAAGTCCGCATCCGCGCCTTCGGGGAAGAAGGTGGGGATGAACGACGCCTGACGGTGCATGTAGCATTCCGGCGGATAGGAGAAGAGGCCCGCAGGGCTGTCGCGGAAGTCGGTGGTGGCGACGGCGCTGGCACCCCCGTTCACATAGGCATCATTGCGGGCGAAATGGCCGAAAGCCTCGATCGCGCCGACGATACGTTCATCGGTGAAGGGGATCTCGTTCGTCACCCAGCCATCATAGACATCGGCAGGCTGCGTGCGCAGCAGCAGGTCTTCGACCCAGTCGGTCGCGGGCCAGCCGGTGGCGGCACCCGAGCCCAGACCGATGCACCAGGGCGTGCCGCCATCGGCGACGATCTGGTCGGTCAGAGCCATCAGCTCTTCCATCGAGGTCGGGATGTCATAGCCGGCCTCGTCGAAGGCTTCGGGGCTGTACCAGACCAGCGATTTCAGGTCGACCTTGTAGAAGAACCCATAAAGCGCCTCGTCCCCATCGGGGCCTGCATAGGTGCCCAGATCGACCCAGGAATCCCCTGCCGCGTAGTTGGCAGACACCCAGTCAGCAGTGCCATCGGCCAGCGGCGTCAGCAGCCCGCGAGAGGCCATGTCAGCGGCCAGACCCGGCTGCGGGAACACGGCGATATTGGGCGCGCTGCCCGCCTGCGTGGCGATCACGATATCCTGCTCGAAGCTGTCGGAGCCGGAATAGTTCACCGTCGCACCGGTCGCTTCCTCGAAATAGGCCAGGATGCTTTCGACCAGTTCGGCGTCGGGGCCGATCCAGGGGCCGGTGATCGACAGGGTCTGACCGGACAGGTCATTGCCGTCTGCAAAGGCGGTGAAGCTGTCCCAGTTGAAGGCGCCTTCGCCGGGCGCGAACATCATATGCCCGTCGGCCTGCGCCATACCTGCGGTAAGAGCCAGCGCTGCGGCGCCGGCGAGTAACGATTTCTTCATGGTTTCCTCCCAGAATGGGCCGAAGCCCCGGTTGATTGGAACGCAGTACCTACGTTTCCAAAGCGCTTTGACACCTCTCTAGGCATCCGCGATTCCCGGTTTTCTGTCAATGAGGATTGTGGAATCCGCACAAAAAGAGGGCGCACACGGCCGAAAACTCATGCTTGGCTTGTGGAATTCGCCTTTGACAGCCCCGGATTTTCGGGGATACTGCCCAAAGTTTGAAAGCGCTTTGGGTGCCCTCTTGGCTATGAACCTCAAACAACTGTCCGAATCCCTCGGCCTGTCGCAGACCACGGTCAGCCGGGCCCTGAACGGCTATCCGGAGGTTAGCGAGGCCACACGCAAGCGGGTGCAGGATGCCGCGCATCGCCACAATTACCGCCCCAATACCCGCGCCCGCAGCCTGGCCACGGGCCGCGCCCACATGATTGGCCATGTCATCCCGATCTCGACCCGGCACGAGATGATGAACCCGGTCTTCTCCGACTTCATCGCCGGTGCCGGTGAAGCCTACGCCAAGGCGGGCTACGATATGACCCTGTCGATCGTGCCCGATGACGCCGAGGATGCCACCTATCGCAGCCTTGCCCAGAAAAAGACCGTCGACGGCATCGTCATCCACGGCCCCCGTGCCAATGAACGGCGGATCAAGCTGTTGCAGGACCTGGACCTGCCCTTCGTGGTGCATGGCCGGGCCTCTGCCGAGGACAGCGATTATTCCTGGGTGGATGTGAACAACCGCCGCGCCTTTTCGCGGGCGACAGAACTGCTGCTGGATCTGGGCCATCGTCGGATCGCCCTGGTCAACGGGCTGGAAGACATGGATTTCGCCATTCGCCGCCGTCAGGGCTATGAAAAGGCCCTGCGTGAACGAGGGCTGGCAGCTGACCCGGCGCTTGGGGCCAGCGACGAGATGACCGAGCACTATGGCTATGACACCGCCCGCCGGATGTTGGCCGGGCACACTCCGCCGACGGCCTTTCTGGTATCCTCGCTGATTTCCGCCATCGGGGTGCGTCGCGCGCTGGAGGAGGCAGATCTGAAGATGGGCCGCGATGTCAGCGTCATCACCCATGACGACGAGCTGAGCTATCTGGGCAATGGCAAGGACGTGCCGATCTTCACCGCCACACGGTCCTCTGTGCGCGAAGCGGGGCGGATCGCGGCGAACACGCTGCTGGAGCTGATCGAAGACCCTGCCCGCACCCCGCGCCATCACCTTCTGGAAGCCGAACTGATGCTGGGCCGATCCACCGGCCCTGCCCCGCAAGAAAGCTGACAACATGACATGGACACGCCAGGATTTCCCCGAGGGCTTCCTCTTCGGGGCCGCGACCTCGGCCTATCAGATCGAAGGGCATGACTATGGCGGCGCAGGCCCCACTCATTGGGACAGCTTCGCAGCCACGCCCGGCAATGTGGTTCGCGCCGAACATGGGGGGCGAGCCTGTGACCATTATCACCGGATGGACGAAGACCTCGATCTGCTGAGCGCCCTCAACGTCGATGTTTACCGCTTCTCGACCTCCTGGGCGCGGGTGATGCCGGAAGGCACGGGCAGGCCCAACCCGGAGGGGCTCGATTTCTATGATCGGCTGGTGGACGGGTTGCTGGAACGCGGGCTGAAACCTGCCGCGACGCTCTATCACTGGGAGTTGCCGCAGCCCTTGGCCGACCGGGGCGGCTGGCGCAACCGCGATATCGCGGGCTGGTTCGCGGATTTCACGGAAATCGTCATGGGCCGGATCGGGGACCGGGTCTGGTCTGCCGCCCCGATCAATGAACCGTGGTGCGTCGGCTGGCTGAGCCACTTCCTGGGCCATCACGCCCCTGGCCTGCGCGATATCCGCGCCACCGCCCGCGCCATGCATCATGTGTTGCTGTCCCATGGCCGGTCAATCGAGGTGATGCGGGGCTTGGGGATGGCGAACCTCGGCGGTGTCTTCAACATGGAGTGGGCCAACCCGGTGGATGACAGCCGAGAGGCCGCCCGCGCCGCCGCCACCTATGACGCCTATTACAACCGCTTCTTTCTGGAAGGTATTTTCAAAGGCGCTTACCCTGCGGAAGCGCTGGCGGGTCTGGAACCGCATCTGCCCGACGGCTGGCAGGATGATTTCGCCACCATCGGCCAGCCGCTCGATTGGATCGGGCTGAACTACTATACCCGCAAGAACATCGCCCCTGCCCCCGGCCCCTGGCCCGCGCTGGCAGAACTCGACGGCCCCCTGCCCAAGACCCAGATGGGGTGGGAGATTTTCCCCGACGGGCTCTACCACTTCCTCAAACGCACCGCCGATCTGGTGCCCAACCTGCCGATCTACGTGACCGAAAACGGCATGGCGAATGCGGATATGCTGGTGGATGGCACGGTGACCGACCCCGAACGGCTGGCCTATATCGACGCGCATCTGGACGCCTGCCGCCGCGCCATGGCCGAGGGCGTGGACCTGCGCGGCTATTTCATCTGGTCGCTGATGGACAATTACGAATGGGCGCTTGGCTATGAAAAACGCTTCGGACTGGTCCATGTGGACTTCGAAAGCTTGAAGAGAACGCCCAAAGCATCCTATCACGCCCTCGCGCAGCGTTTGCGCTAACCAGGGGGATCCTGCCCATGCACCGTGACATCTCGCTCGTGGCCGATATCGGTGGCACCAATACCCGCGTGGCGCTGGCCCGTGGCTTCGAGGTGCAGCGCGACACGGTGCGGCGCTATTCCAATGCCGGGGTATCCGGGCTGGACACGCATCTGGCACGTTATATCGAGGAAATGCAGCCCGGTGCCCTGACCGGGGCCTGTGTGGCCATTGCCGGGCCGGTGCGCGACGGCGTGGGGCAGATGACCAATCTGGACTGGCGGGTGGATCGAGAGGGGCTGGGGGCCGTTACGGGTGCCCGTAAGCTGGCGGTTCTGAATGACCTTCAGGCACAGGGCCACGCGCTTGGCCATCTGGAAGAAGACGACCTCGCCCGCCTGCTGCCGCAACCCGATGCCATGCGTCATGCGGCCAAGCTGGTGGTGGGGCTTGGCACCGGGTTCAACGCGGCCCCGGTCTATGACACGTCGGGCGGGCGCTTCGTGCCGCCCTCGGAATGCGGCCATATCACCATGCCGCGCCACACCCCTGCCCTTGCGGCGCTGGCTGAAGCGATGGAACCCCGTCACGGATTCGCCGCCGTCGAGGACGCGCTGTCAGGCGGCGGATTCGTCCGGGTTCACCGGCATCTTCATGGTGAGGATCTGGAAGGGGTCGAGATCATTTCCCGCCTGTCGCAGGGCGACCCCAAGGCCACCGAGACCGCACGGCTCTTCATCGAGTTGATGGGCACTGTCATGGGCGACCTCGCGCTCATCCACCTGCCCTTCGGCGGTATCTACCTAATCGGCGGCATGGCCCGCGCGATCACGCCCTGGCTGGCTCCTCTCGGATTTGCCGACGCGTTCCGGGGCAAAGGCCGGTTCACAGGCTTCATGGAGCAGTTCGGCGTGGCCGTGGTGCAGGACGATTATGCCGCCCTGACCGGATGCGCGTCGCATCTGGGGCACCTGCCCATCGGCTGATCACGCTGTCACATTTTTTTGCCCTGCATGCGACAAGCCCCCTTGCACCCGGCCCGGTCCTTGCGCTATCTCCGCCCGGCACGGAGAGGTGGCCGAGTGGTCGAAGGCGCACGCCTGGAAAGTGTGTAGGCGGGAGACCGTCTCCAGGGTTCGAATCCCTGTCTCTCCGCCATACTGACAGAACATATCGAAGATCCTTGAACTGTCTTGATCCGACGGTGTGATGCCCACAATTGGGCCCACAGTTCGACGGCATTCCAATCCGGATTGTCCGCTTTCTCGCTTCATGAGCGTCTATGACGCGTGGCGCCGAAAGCCGACTCTGCAAGGGACACTCAAGCTTGCTTTCGACGCCGTTCATACGCGCCGGGTATTGCGAGCAGGGCTCGGTACTTGGCCACAGTCCGACGGGACATTGGCATGCCAGCCTTCTTCAGTTGCCCGGCAAGATCCTCGTCTGAGAGAGGGTTTCGCGCGTTCTCGGTTGCGATCAGCAGCTTGAGACGCTGAAGGGCCTGTTCCCGGGTTCGTCCGGACTCCTGTTCGTTTAGCGGCCGTGCAAGGAATGCCGTGGCAGCATGGGTTCCGCGATCCGTCCTGATGCTGCAACCGGACATGGCCCTGCTGATCGTGCTCTTGTTGACGCCGATCTCCGAGGCAAGCTGAGCCATCGTCAAAGGTTGCCTGTCACGGTCACGTCCGGTTCTGATGAACTTTTCCTGATGCCGGGCGAGTGCGGTGCCGATGGCGAGGATCGTATTGGCACGTTTCTGCATGGCGCGGACCAGGTTTCCCGCTTCCCGATAGCAGTCCCGATAGTAGACTTGAGCCCTGTCATCGGTCTCTGCCGCCATCGTCGTCGAAAACAGCGCGTCATCTACAAGGAGTGTGGGCATCGCGGCTTCGTTCAGCGCGACCGTGAAACCTCCATCATCATCCTGATGGATCAGAAGATCCGGCGCCTGCTCTGTCGTGACCGGATCGGGTTGATGCCCCAGTGGGGCGGGGTTGAGGCCACGGATATCCTCCAGCATGTCGACCGCGTCTTCCTCGTCGACGCCGCATTCAGCGCAGATTGCCGCGACGTCTTTGCTCGCGATCAAGTCCAGCCGTTCAAGCAGCCTCTCGATCAGCGGATCAAAGCGGTTTCTGGCCTCGAGCTGCAATCGAAAGCAATCCGCCAGCGACCACGCGAAAACTCCGGCGGGTTCCACTTCTCTTTGAAGCTTTGCGACGAGGTCCATCAATTCATCAAGGCCGCACTCAAGATACCCTGCAATCTCCTGGGGTGTGTCAGCCAGAAAGCCACGGTGATCGAGGCTATGCACAAGACCTTCGGCAAGATGCGCCTGTCTTGTGGATAGTTTGATCAGCCCGACCTGGTGAAGGAGTGCGTCCGTCCGGCTCTGCTCCTCCGGCCTTTCGATCTCCTCGTGATGAGCGGCGCTTTTGACGGGGATCGACGGGACCGATCGGAGAAACGCATTTCTGCCTTGTTCGCGCTCGATGAGTTTGGCGGCCTCTTCCTGGTCCATAGCCAGCAATGACAGAGACGTCCGCATCGTCTGGGTCAATGCCAGTTTTTGCACCTGTGTCTGCTGCTGGACCTGTTTCAAGGGCATCCGTCAAAGCCTGATGTCAATTACTGGCATGTTTGTTGCTTGCAGATACAGGACAAGTGGAGGGAAGTCGACTCATGGACCTTACCGGATCGAGGAAAATCGCGGCGCCCAGAGCCGATGTCTGGAACGCGATACTGTCAGCTGATTGCCTGAAAGCCTGCGTTCCGGGGTGCACCGAGATGTCTGGCTCACCCGAAACGGGGTTCGAGGCGACCGTGGTTCAGAAAGTCGGACCGGTCAAAGCGACCTTCGTGGGCTTGGTAAGACTGTCCGACATGGTCCCGCCCAAAAGCTTGACACTGGACGGCGAAGGCAAGGGCGGCGCCGCCGGTTTCGCCAGGGGCGGAGCAAGGGTGCATCTCGAAGAGGACGGCGATTGCACCGTACTTCACTATCATGTCGAGGCGAAAGTCGGGGGCAAGCTCGCACAGCTTGGGTCGCGCATAATTGACGGATTCGCCAAGAAAATGGCCGATCAGTTCTTTGCAAACCTTCAGGTTGAGATCGAAGGCCCCGACGACATCGCATCACCGGCACAGAAAAAGAAGGGGTGGCTGAACAGGCTTGTGAGCTGATCGGCGCTTCGCAGACCCAATGGATCAAGGGAGGATCTGATGTCCGAGATAAAGATGACCGTTAACGGGAAACCGGTTGGCGGAGACGTAGCAGACAACATGCTGCTCGTCGAGTTCATTCGCGAAACCCTGCGCCTGACCGGCACGCATGTGGGCTGTGACACGTCGCAATGCGGGGCTTGTGTTGTCCATGTCGATGGCAAGGCCGTGAAATCCTGCACGATGCTGGCAGCGGCAGCAGACGGGGCCGAGGTGACAACGATCGAAGGCGTCGCCAACGGGGGGCTGCATCCGATGCAAAAGGCCTTCAACGACAATCACGGTCTGCAATGCGGCTTCTGCACGCCGGGCATGATCATGAGCGGGATCGACATGGTCAACCGCTACAAGGCCGAGGGCAAAACGCTTGATGAGGCTGCAATCCGGCACGAGCTGGAAGGCAATATCTGCCGCTGCACCGGGTACCACAACATCGTGAAATCCATCAGCCAGGCCGCTGGCGAGATGTAAGGGAGGGTCATCTGATGAGCCAAGGGATTGGTGCCGCAGTCAAGCGCAAGGAAGACAAGCGCTTCACGACCGGCAAGGGAAAATACACCGACGATATCCGCATGGAAAACCAGGCCTACGCGGCCTTCGTGCGCTCGCCGCATGCCCATGCGCGGGTCAACAACATGGACACGAGTGCGGCCGAGGCCATGGATGGCGTCATTGCCATTCTCAACGGCGCGGAACTGACCGGGGACGGGATCGGCAATATCATCTGCGGATGGGCGATCACCTCCAAGGATGGCAGCCCGATGAACATGGGCGCCTGGTCGGCGCTTGCCACGGAAAAGACCCGCTATGTGGGCGACGCGGTGGCGATCGTGATTGCCGAAACCAATGCCCAGGCCCGCGCGGCGGCAGAGGCCGTCGAGATCGACTACGAGGAACTGCCGGTTGCGGCCAGTCTCGCGGCAGCGCTTGCTGATGGCGCCCCGCAGATCCACGAAAACGCCCCGGGCAACATCGTCTATGACTGGGAGATCGGAGAGAATGACGCCACCGAGGCCGCATTGGCGGATGCTGCGCATATCACCGAGATGGACATCACCAATAACCGTCTGTCGCCGAACCCGATGGAGCCGCGTTCAGCCGTGGCCATCTATGACGATGCCGAGGATCACTATACGCTCTATACAACCAGTCAGAACCCGCATGTGGCGCGTCTGGTGTTAAGCGCGTTCTATAACGTTGCGCCGGAACACAAGCTGCGCGTTATTGCGCCCGATGTGGGCGGCGGCTTTGGATCCAAGATCTACATCTATCCCGAAGAGATCGCCTGTCTCTGGGCGTCGATGAAGACCAATCGCTCTGTCAAATGGACCTCCGACCGGACCGAGGCCTTCCTGACGGATGCACACGGTCGGGATCATGTGACCAAAGCGCGGATGGGCTTCGATCAGGATGGCAGGATCGTCGGCTTCAAGGTCTCGACCAAGGCCAATTTCGGGGCCTATATGTCGCTCTTCTCCAGCGCGGTTCCGACCTATCTCTATGCGACGCTGCTGTCGGGCACCTACAATATCCCGAACATCTATTGCGAGGTTCTGGGTGTCTATACCAACACGGTGCCTGTCGATGCCTATCGCGGTGCGGGACGACCGGAAGCCTCTTATCTTGTGGAACGCATGATCGAGACAGCCGCGCGAGAGCTGGGCAAGGATCCTGCGGATCTGCGCAACATCAACTTCATTCGCGAGTTTCCGCATCAGACGCCGGTGATCATGAACTACGACTCCGGCGATTTCGAAGGCAATATGCGTCAGGCGATGGTTGCCGCCGACTGGGCCGGGTTCGGCGCCCGCAAGGCTGAAAGCGCAATGCGCGGCAAACTGCGTGGTATCGGCATGTCCTGCTATATCGAGGCTTGCGGCATCGCGCCGTCGGCTGCTGTCGGGTCGCTTGGGGCGGGTGTCGGCCTTTGGGAAAGCGCCGAGGTGCGGATGAACCCCGTCGGCACGATCGAGGTTCTGACCGGGTCGCACAGCCACGGGCAAGGGCACGAAACCACATTCGCGCAAGTCGTGGCCGATCGTTTCGGGGTGCCGATTGATACCGTGCAGATCGTGCATGGCGACACCGACAAGGTCCAGTTCGGCATGGGCACCTATGGGTCGCGCTCCGGCCCGGTGGGCATGTCGGCCATCGTCAAGGCGCTCGACAAGCTCGAGGTCAAGATCAGGAAACTGGCGGCGCATCTGCTCGAAGCGTCGGAAGCCGATATCGTGATCGAGGACGGACAGGTCAAAGTCGACGGAACCAACAAGGTTCTCGCCTGGCACGAGGTCGGCCTCGCGGCCTATACCGGCCACAACCTGCCCGAGGGCATGGAACCCGGTCTGAAGGAAGGGGCGTTCTACGACCCGCTGAACTTCACCTTCCCGATGGGCTGCTTCATCTGCGAGGTGGAGGTCGACCCGCAGACCGGCAAGACCGAGATCCTGAAATTCGTCGCGTCGGATGACTTTGGAACCATCATCAACCCGATGATTGTCGAAGGCCAGGTTCATGGTGGCATCGCTCAGGGTGTCGGGCAGGCCATGCTGGAGGAAGTGCGTTACAGCGAAGACGGCCAGCAATTGTCGGCGTCCTATATGGACTACGCAATGCCTCGGGCCGACGATCTGCCGGACTTCGATGTCCTGCACCACTCAACCCCCTGCACGACCAACCCCCTTGGCATGAAAGGCTGTGGGGAGGCCGGGGCCATCGGCACACCACCGGCGGTCATCAACGCGATCACCGATGCAATTGGCAACAACGATCTGAGCATGCCGGCCACCCCGGCCAAGGTCTGGGCCGCGCTGAACAGCGCCAAAGTCGCCGCTGAATAAGGGAGGTTACAATGCACAGTACCAACTATCACGCTGCCATAACGGCAGCAGAGGCCGCGAGCCTTCTGTCATCTGCCGAAGACGGGGCGCTGCTTGCTGGCGGTCAGACGCTGTTGCCCACGATGAAGGCACGACTGGCCGCGCCCTCGGACCTCGTCGATATTTCGCGCGCAGAAGAGCTTCGCGGGATATCAATAACCGACGGCGCAGCCACTATAGGCGCCATGACCACCCATGCAGAGGTGGCAGGGCACGCAGCGTTGCGATCCGCCTTCCCCGCTCTTTGCGATCTGGCGGGCCGGATCGGTGACCCTGCGGTCCGTCATCGGGGCACCATCGGCGGCAGCCTTGCCAATAACGACCCTGCGGCATGTTATCCGGCGGCGGTGCTTGGAACGGGGGCAATCATCTCGACCAACACGCGCGACATTGCGGCCGACGACTATTTTCAGGGCCTGTTCGCTACGGCCCTTGATGCGGGCGAGGTCATCACCTCGATCACCTTCCCGATCCCGCGGGCGGCGAATTACCAGAAATTCGCGCAACCTGCCTCGCGCTTTGCCCTGGTGGGCGTGTTCGTTGCGCAATTCGCGGAAGGCGTGCGCGTTGCCGTAACGGGTGCCTCGGAAGAGGGCGTATTCCGATGGACAGACGCCGAAACGTCATTGTCGTCTGATTTTACAGCAGATGCGATTGGCGGGCTGTCAGTCAGGTCGCAAGGGATGATCAGCGACCTGCATGGCGATGGAAGCTATCGCGCGAACCTGGTTCAGGTTCTGACAGCGCGTGCGGTTGCCGCCGCATCCTGAAACATTGAAAGACCCGGAGCCTGCGCTCGGGGTCTTTCCGCATGAATGCCGGTGATGAGTCAGGCCGATTTGGGCCTTTGAGAAATTCATCCGCATTCCGCCTCCACAAGCATCCAGAAGTCTCGAATGCGGCGAGCGGTCTGCCGGGCGCCGCTCAAATCCTTTGCCAGCATGGTAGAGGAAGAGCGTATCCGCGCAGTCGCAAAGCAACCTTTGCTTGCGCTCGGCATCTAGCCCTGCGCACAGGTGGCGACGAGATTAATTCGAAACTCAATTGGCACAAACGTTGCTTTCTCTCATTGAAAGGGAGGCATCACTCGTGACCAAAGTTGGCATCATCGCAAATCCTGTCTCTGCCCGCGACATTCGCCGGATCGTCAGCCATGCGGGCAATCTGCCAATCAACGACCGGGCCAATATCGTGCTCCGGATGATGACTGGGCTGATGGCGACGGGCGTTGAAGAGGTGGTGATCATGCCGGAAAACGGTGGGATCCGAACTCAGCTGATGCGCGTCATCGACCGCGAAAACCGCATGGGTCACGTTCGGTTTCCCCGCGTCAGCTATCTGGACATGCCGGTCACCTGCACCTCCGAGGATAGCGCGGAAGCCGCCCGCCAGATGCACGATCAGGGTGTCGGAGCGATTGTTGTTCTGGGCGGTGACGGAACCAATCGGGTGGTTGTGTCCAAATGCGGCAATACGCCGATTGCGGGCGTGTCCACCGGCACCAACAACGCTTTTCCAGAGTTGCGCGAACCGACCATCACCGGACTGGCGGTCGGTCTGGCGGTAACGGGACAAGTGCCCTGCGAGCACGCCTTTGCCTACAACAAGCGGCTGGAAGTCCGCGTGAACGATCAGCGCGAGATCGCACTTGTCGATGTGGCCGTCGTTTCCGAGCGCTTCATCGGTGCCCGCGCCATCTGGAAGACGGCGAACTTCCGCGACCTGTTTGTCACCTTCGGCCGGCCTGACGGTATCGGCATGTCCTCCATCGTAGGGCTTCTAGCACCGCTTGATCGGCAGGCACCCGAGGGGCGAAGGGTACGACTTCTACCGCTTGAGACCGCAAACTTGCGTCTGACCGCCCCCATTGCGCCGGGCCTGATCGAAGAGGTCGGCATCGGGGCTATCGAGAAGGTTGTTCCCAACGAGGTCTATCTGCCAAGCGTTTCCGCCGGGTCCTTTGCACTCGATGGGGAACGGGAACTGACCTTCAGCGAAATCGACGATGTCAGCATCCGGCTTCAGGCCGATGCGTTCCGCACCGTCAACGTGCCCGATTGCATGGCCTATGCGGCCAGGCACGGGCTTCACACCCGCGCCGCGTCAGAGGCGCTGCGCACCGCTCAATCATAAGGGAGGACCTCATGAGCAACCCGTTCCCACTGGAAAAAGACGGGCTTCTGGAAGCCTATCGCCGGATGAAAACGATCCGGGAATTCGAAGAACGCCTGCATGTCGATTTCGGCCGCGGGGACATCCCCGGTTTCGTCCATCTTTATGCAGGCGAAGAGGCCGCGGGCGTCGGCATCATGATGCATTTGCAGGATCATGACCGCATCGCCTCGACCCACCGGGGCCACGGCCATTGCATCGCAAAGGGCGTGGATGTGAAAGGCATGATGGCCGAGATCTACGGCAAGGCCACCGGCTCCTGCGCGGGCAAGGGCGGATCGATGCATATCGCCGACCTGTCCAAGGGCATGATGGGCGCCAACGGCATCCTCGGCGCCGGTGCGCCGCTGGTCTGCGGTGCCGCGCTGGCGGCCCAGAAGCTGGGCCATGACGGTGTGGGCATCACCTTCTTCGGTGACGGTGCCTCGAACCAGGGCACGGTGCTGGAATCGATGAACCTGGCCGCGATCTGGAACCTGCCGGCGATCTTCGTGGTGGAAAACAACGGCTACGCGGAATCGACCTCGGTAGACTACGCGGTGGCGTCCGACAGCTATGTCGACCGTGCGACCGGTTTCGGCATGCCGGGCATCACCGTGGACGGCACCGATTTCTTCGCCGTCTACGAAGCGGCGGGCGAGGTCGTGAAGCGTGCGCGTGAAGGCGGCGGGCCGACCCTGCTGGAATGCAAGATGATCCGCTTCTTCGGCCATTTCGAAGGCGATGCGCAGACCTACCGCGCCCCGGGCGAGAACGAGGACAACCGCAAGAACCGCGATTGTCTCAAGATCTTCCGCGCCAAGGTGACCGAGGCGGGTGTTCTGAACGACGCCGAGCTCGACGCCATCGACGCCGAGGTCATGACCCTGATCGAGGACGCGGTGGCCGAGGCCAAGGCCGCGCCGCTGCCCACCCCCGCAGACCTGACGACCGACGTGTACGTGTCCTACTGACACGCGCTGACAAGGAAAGGAGATAGAAAATGGCACGTACATTGAGCATGAAAGACGCGATCAACGAGGCGCTGGATCAGGAGATGACCCGCGACCCCACGGTGATCATGATGGGCGAGGATATCGTCGGCGGCGCTGGTGCGGCGGGCGAGGATGACGCCTGGGGCGGGGTTCTGGGGGTCTCGAAAGGGCTTTACCACAAGCACCCCAAGCAGATGATCGACACGCCGCTGTCGGAAAGCGCTTATGTCGGCGCGGCCATCGGCGCGGCGACCTGCGGGCTGCGCCCGGTGGCGGAGCTGATGTTCATCGATTTCATGGGCGTCTGCCTGGACCAGATCTACAACCAGGCAGCCAAGTTCCGCTACATGTTCGGCGGCAAGGCCGAAACGCCGGTGGTGATCCGGGCCATGTGCGGCGCGGGTTTCCGCGCGGCGGCGCAGCACAGCCAGATGCTGACCCCGATCTTCACCCATATTCCGGGTCTGAAGGTGGTCTGTCCGTCCAACGCCTATGACACCAAGGGCCTTCTGATCCAGGCGATCCGCGACAACGACCCGGTGATCTTCCTGGAGCACAAGAACCTCTACGCCTCCGAATGCGATGTGCCGGAGGAGCCCTATGCCATCCCCTTCGGTGAAGCGAGCATCGCCCGCGAAGGCAGCGACGTGACCATCGTGACCTATGGCCTGATGGTGCCCAATTCGCTGGCTGCTGCCGAGACCCTGAAGAAAGAAGGCATCGACGTCGAGGTGATCGACCTGCGCACGCTCAGCCCGATCGACATGGATACGGTCATCGAAAGCGTCGAAAATACCGGCCGTTTGGTCTGCGTCGACGAGGCGAACCCGCGTTGTTCCATCGCCACCGACATCTCGGCAAACGTGGCCCAGGATGCGTTCGGAGCGCTGAAAGCGCCAATCGAGATGGTGACAGCTCCGCATTCGCCGGTTCCGTTCTCGCCCGCGCTGGAAGACCTCTACATCCCGTCGCCCGACCGCATCGCGGCGGCGGTGCGCAAGACCATGGGGGCGTGAACGGATGAGCGATCTGATAACGCCGATCCTCATGCCAAAATGGGGCCTTTCCATGCGGGAAGGCACCCTCGCCGCCTGGCATGTCGAGGAAGGTACAGAGATCAAACCCGGCGACGAGATCATGGATGTCGAAACCGATAAGATCGCAAATGTCGTGGAGGCCGCCGATGGTGGCCTCCTGCGCAGATGCGTCGGGATAGCCGGAGAGATTTATCCGGTTCAGGCTCTTTTGGGTGTCCTGGCGCCGGCGTCGGTCTCGGATTCCGAGATCGACGCCTATATCGGCGCATTCGAAATGCCCGTGATCGAAGAGGATGAGGACGAAGCGCCCACGCATGAGATTGCAGAGCTGGGGGTGGGCCGCATCCGCTATGCGTCGCGCGACGGTGACGGCACGCCTGTGATCCTGATCCATGGCTTTGGCGGAGACAGCGACAACTGGCTCTTCAACATCGACGCAATCGCTGCGGACGCCCCGGTCTATGCACTTGACCTGCCCGGACATGGCGGATCGGTCAAATCCATCGATAACCCGGGCCTTGGCACAATGGTCGAAGCGGTGATTCAACTGATGGATCACCTCTTGATCGATAAGGCCCATCTGGTTGGGCATTCGATGGGGGGGCTCGTTTCAGGGCAAACCGCAATTGATCACGGAGGACGCGTCGCATCGCTGACGCTGATCTGCTCTGCCGGTCTCGGGAACGAGATCAATTCGGACTATATCGACGGGTTCGTGTCTGCCGCCAACCGCAAGGAACTCAAACCAACCCTGAAGCACCTTTTTGCGGATCAGAGCCTCGTGAGCCGTTCGATGGTGGACGATCTGCTGAAATACAAGCGCCTCGATGGCGTGCAGGCGTTCCTTGATACGCTCAGGGGCAATCTGTTTTCGGATGGCAAACAAGCTGTCGGCATCGCTGACGGTCTGAGCAGCCTGGATCTCCCGATTCAGGTCGTCTGGGGAGAGGCCGACGCGGTTATCCCGAACTCCCACGCCGCTGCCATCACAGGTGCGAAGGTCACCGTGGTCGCTGATGCCGGGCATATGGTGATGATGGAAAACGCGTCCCGGGTCAACGAGCTGATCAAGGAACAGCTCTGACCCCATCCCCGCCCGCCCGGTCCCCTCCCGCCGGGCGGGCCTATTCCCATGGAAAGACAAGATGAGCACACACAAGGAAAAACTGGCCGAGACCAACAAACGATTGATGGGCCTCTTCAAAGCCGATCAGAAAACCATGCTGGCCTTCAAGGGTCTGGGCGATACCGCTGTTCGAGAGGGAAGTATCTCGTCAGCCATGAAGGAGTGTATCGCTGTAGCCATTGCAGCGGCACGGGGCTGTGAGGATTGCATCCTCTACCACGTCAACGAAGCGAAAACCCATGGCGCCAGTCGCGACACCCTTGTCGAGGTGCTGGCCGTGACCATCGAAATGTCGGGCGGCCCCGGCACGGTTTACGCCGCAAAAGCGCTTGATGCCTTTGATAACCTTTGACGACATCCAACACTTCAGGGAGTTTCCGATGGAAACAGGATCAACGATACCCACAACGCCGGTGCAGCAATTCGTGGGCGGTGAAATCGTCCAGATCGACCTTTCCGAACGGTCGACCGGCAAGACACTTGTTCTGGTTGCATTGGTCGGGGCGTTTACCCCGCCCTGCTCGGATGATCACGTGCCGGGGTATGTCCAGAACCTTGCGCGCCTGAAAGCAAAGGGCGTTGATGAGGTCATCATTCTGGTGCCGAACGACTTTTTCGTTGCAAAGGCCTGGGCGGACCAGATGGACCCTGAGGGCGTGCTGACATTTGTTGCCGATGGCAGTCTGGGTTTCACGAAAGATGCCGACCAGATCCTGGATCTGACCGAACTGGGTCTTGGGATGCGAACGCAACGCTATGCAGCTGTCATCAGAGATGGCGTGGTGGAAAGCTGCGCGATCGAACCCGACGCCACGGCCGTGTCTGTTTCCGGCGCAGAGGCGGTGCTGGCCGGACTGTGATGCCTTGGATGCAGAAAGGTGCCGGAAGTCGCGAGCAGGCGTTCGCGGCTTCTCCACGTTCTCAGATCTCGAAAGGATTAGCACTTTTAAGAGAAAACGGTTAAAAAATGCACAACCTGAGAGGGAGCCGATGACCTCCAGGTTGTTCGACGCTTTGGGAGGAGCGGAGACATGGATCAATCTCGTGCATTTGAACATCACGTTCGGGAAATCGTTGACGCTTCGGAAGGCAAGCAAACCACGCGCGATGCCGTGGTTGTCGAATCCTGGCTGCGCTGCCTGAACGACCACAAGCTTGACCCCGAACACAAGGGCGAAGCTCGGATTCTGCCTGAGAAAGCCCTGCGCCAGCATCAGCAAGAGGCCGAGGACCTGTTGTCGATTGCCCGGTTCGGGATGGAGGACCTGTATCGACGGGTGAACTCCATGGGTTACGTGCTGCTGTTGACCGATGCCAAGGGGGTGACCGTCGATTTCATCGGTGACGAAAAGGTCGACCGCGAACTCAAACGGGCCGGGTTATATATCGGGTCCGAATGGTCGGAAGAAAACGCCGGAACATGCGGGGTCGGCGCCTGTCTGGCTTCGGGCGAGGCTTTGACGATCCATCAGACCGATCACTTCGACATGGCGCACACACCGCTCAGTTGCACCGCAGCCCCGATCTACCATTCCGATGGCTCTCCCATCGGGGTGCTTGACGTGTCGCTGTTGATGTCGCCAAGCGAGAAATACTCACAGGCGCTGACTCTGGAAGTGGTCAAATCCTGTGTGCGCCGGATCGAACTGGCCAACCTGATGAATTCCCGCAAGTCCGACTGGATATTGCGGCTGAACCGGACGTCGGAGTTCCTGGGCGTCGATCCGAACTGTGCGGTTTCGATCGCTGCAGACGGAACGATTTCGGGGTTGACCCACGGGGCACACCGCCTTTTTGCCAAAACCATTGGTCAGAGCTGGAAGAGTGTGCAGGGCTTTGTCGGCAAGCCGTTTGAAGACGTGTTCGATTTCGATTTCAATGACATCCCGCGTCTTATGGGGGCGGAAACACCCGGTGAACAGGCCATCGAGATGGCCGATGGCCAGATCATGTTTGCCGATGTGCGCGCGCCGGTCAGACCCGAGCCGGCGACGTCACGTCCACAACTGCCAGAAGCACTCGCGCGGATTCATGGCGGAGACAGCCGTATGCAGGCGTTGGCCGGAAAGGCCGCGCGGATCGTTGACAAGCAGATCAGCATCATCCTCGAAGGGGAAACCGGGGTCGGAAAGGAATTCGTCGCCAAGGCCCTGCACGAGGCGCGCAAGAAGAAGGGGCCGTTTATAGCGATCAACTGCGCCGCACTGCCTGAGGCGTTGATCGAAAGCGAGCTCTTTGGCTATGCGCCCAATTCGTTTACCGGCGCGAATGCCAAGGGCAAGAAAGGGCTGATCGAGCAAGCCAACGGGGGCACTTTGTTCCTCGATGAGATAGGCGATATGCCGCTGGCGCTTCAGGCACGGCTGCTCCGGGTTCTGGCCGAGAAAGAGGTCATGGCCGTCGGGGCAACCAAGCCCGTGCCGGTCGATATTCGCGTCGTGTCGGCATCCCACAGGAATCTCAAGGCCCTCGTGGATGCCGGGCAGTTCCGTCAGGATCTGTATTATCGTCTGAATGGCGTCGTCTTATCGATTCCAGCCTTGCGAGATCGTGAAGACAAGCACTGGATCATCAAACAAATTTCCAGCGTTGTTTCGCCGGACGGGCCGTTGCGGTTCTCGAAAGAAGCCGAGGACGTGCTGGCCGCCTACCACTGGCCAGGCAACATCCGGGAAATGATGAACGTCTTCGAGCTTTGCCTTGCGCTCTGTGACAGCGGCAAGGTTGAAGTGGCTGATTTACCTGAACATATCGTTTCTTAGGGGATGACGTGACGCAATAATATTGCGCCCACCCTCCCCGAATGGCACGTTCGTTGCTTTCTCCTTTGTGACTTCGACTTTGAATGTCCAAAAGGGAGGAAGATCATGTCATTCAGAACACCCAAACTACTTCACCCATCTCGCCGCCAGTTCCTGAAAAGCTCTTCGGCGACCATGGCAGCCGCTGGCAGCATGGGAATGCTGGGCAATTTCATGGCCGCGCCCGCCAGCGCGCAGGAATTCGCCGCAGGCATGACCGGTGGTCCCACGGGTTTTGATGGCGCCGAGAGGTTCCAGTACAACGGCACGATGTCCGAAGGCCGTGCAATCGAGGGTATCCGGGCGCTGCGTGCAGCTGGCCGAGTCCCCGAACGCCTGACCATGCTGCTGACGGACGGGGCCATCGGCCAGATCACCCGGCCGTTCCCCGACGGGGCGCCGTCGGTCAAGGAAGTATGGGAACGCGAAACCGGCATCGAGATCGACATTGTCGGTTTTCCGGCCGAAGACATCTTCACCAAGGTCATGCAGGACGTCACGACGCAAGCCGGATCTTATGACATCTACACTGGACCGTGGAATTCCACCGGCGATCTCGTGTCGTCCGGCGGTGCGGTCAACTGTTCCAACTTCGTGGCGCAGTACCAGCCCGACTGGGGCGACCCGGAGCGGGGCACGCCGACGCCTGAGATGGAGCAGCTGCTCTATACCTATGCCGGTGACTATTACTCGGTGTCGCTCGACGGCGATTTCCAGACCTGGTTCTACCTGCGCGGCATCTATGAGATGCCCGAGGTTCAGGACGCCTTCCTGACGGAAACCGGGCACGAACTGGCTGTGCCGAACACCTGGGAAGAGGTGGACCGGATTTCCGAATTCTTCACCGGCAAGGATTTCGGTTATGGCACCATGTATGGCAACGGCAACCTGATGAGCCCGTTTTGGGGGCTGGCGACGTTCTATGCGCGTTTTGCCTCGATGGACTTCCCGAACTTCCATTTCTTCGATGAGGACGCCAACCCTCAGTTGAACACCGAACTGGGCATCCAGTGCGCGGAAGAGCATGTGCGCTCCTTCGACTGGACGCCGCCCGATGCGCTGACCTACACCTTCGCCGAAGCCTATGATCAGATGTGGAACCTGCGCATTCCCCATACGGCGATCTACACCAACCTCGTGAAGTTCGGGGACGGGTATAACCCCGACGGTACGCCGCGTTCCGCTGCAACAGGTATGATCGACAGCCATCTGCCGGTCGGGCGTCGCTTCGGCGACCAGATCAACCGTCGGTCGGTTCTGTACTACCACATCACCGCCTGGGTCTCGTCGCAGTCGCAATACCCTGAAGCCGCCTATCTGTTCCTGCAATGGCTGTCGTCCACCCGCACCTATACCTGGATGGCGGGCAATCCGGGCGGCTATTTCGACCCGATGCAGCAGGCGAACTTCCGGGAACCGCTGGTTGCATCGACCTACCAGCAATACTCCATGGAAACGATCCCGGCGACCATCGCCCGCTCGGTTCCGTCGATCAACTTTGCCGGGCAGACCGCGCTCGACAATGCTCTGGATGATGAGCTTCAGGCCGCGATCACCGGGCAGAAAACCCCGCGTGAGGCGATGGACGCAGCCCAGAGCCAATGGGAGCGGATCATCCGGCGCCAGCGGCGCAACGGGATCGAGGAGGCCATCCTCGCCAGCCGCGAAACCTGGCCGACCATCGTCGACGAGGCGTAGCGCTTCGCTTTTTCCAGACATGCGGCGGGCCCGGCAAAGATCGGGCCCGCCTGACACGGCACGCAACAAGCGGGGGATAGGCTCGTGAAACCGTCAGCGGGCGCGATGGCGCTCAAATACTTCTTCGTTCTGCTCGCATGCGCGGTCGTGCTCTATCCGCTTTTGTGGATGGTCACGATGGCGTTCAAACCTCACCCGGAATGGACAACCGTCGCGGGGCTGACATGGTTCCCCGAGAACCCGACGCTTCAGAATTTCGAGTTCATCTTCTTTGGCCGGGCCGAGGGGCTGGTGGTTTCTCTCGACCGGACCATCGTGGGGCCGCTGATCGCCAGCCTTGTGACGTCGATCATGGGCACCCTTGTCGCGGTCGTCTGCGGAACCCTGTCATCTTATGCGGTGGTGCGTTTCGGCCTTGCGCAGTCGCTGCCCCTTTCGGTCCTGCAACTGCGTCTCTTCCCGCCGCTTGCGGTGATGATCCCGGTCATGGTGATGTGGTCGTTTCTGGGGGCAGTAGATACCTGGTGGGGGCTGAGCCTGATTTACGGCATCGTCACCCTGCCCTTCGCATTCTGGCTGATGAAAACCTTCTTCGAGGAGGTGCCGGTCGAGATCGAGGACGCCGCGCGCGTGGCGGGCTGTTCCTATTGGCGGGTGTTCTACCGGATCACCCTGCCCATCGTGAAGCCGGGGCTCGCAACCTGTGCGCTCTTCGTCTTCATCCTGAACTGGTCCGACTATCTTCTGGCGCTTCTGCTGACCCAGAGGGACTGGGTGACGCTGCCTGTCTACATGGCAACCCTGACCTCGGCCATGGGCGGGCAGATGTACGGCATGAAAGCCGCCCTCGGCGTGATCGCCGCCATCCCGCCCGTCATCTTCGGCCTGATGATCCAGAAACACCTGGTGCGCGGCCTGACATTCGGAGCACTCAAGCAATGACCGATCAAACAGCACCCGAAATCAGCAACACCCACGCCAAAGCGGGTTACTGGACCCGCGTTGCCCGCGACGGTCAGAAAATGGGCTTCTGGTTCGTCCTGCCGACCCTGCTGCTGCTTGTCTTCATCGTGGTCTTTCCCCTGCTCATGCAGCTTTACCTGTCGTTCACCTGGTGGACACCGCTGGAAGGCATTCCCTGGTACCAGGCCTGGGAGGTGTTCAACTGGGGCGAGAACTATTGGTACATGGTCACCGACCCCCGGTTCTGGGGGGCGCTTTGGCGCACGGTGCTGATCATGATCGTGGCCGTGCCCGCGCAGTTCTTCCTTGGCATGGCACTGGCCTATCTGTTCATCGACCAGTTTCCCGGCCGCAAACTGTTCTACTCGATCATGCTGACACCGATGATGATCGTGCCCGCCGTGGTTGGGTTGATGTTCTTCCTGCTCTTTCAGGGCACCGGGCCGATCAATGACCATCTCGGCCTGCCGCCCGAGTTCTCGTGGCTGACCGATGTGAACCGGGCGATGATCTCGGTCATCATCGCGGATATTTGGCAATGGACGCCGCTGATGTTCCTGATCCTGCTGGCGGGGATGCTGGGGGTGCCGTCCGACCAGCTTCTTGCCGCGCGGTTGCTTGGCGGGTCGAACTGGCAGAACTTCGTCAAGATCATCCTGCCGCGCATGAAGACCGTCATCATCATCGCGCTCGTCCTGCGCGCGGTCGAGTGTTTCAAGATCTTCGACCTGGTTTTCATCATGACCAATGGCGGTCCGGGTGTGCAGACGGAAACGATCTCGGTCTTCCTCTACAACCAGACCTTCGGCGAGCTGGAATGGGCCTATGTGGCGACCATGGGGCTGTCGATCCTGATTGCGCTCAGCATGCTTGCGATGAAGGGCCTGTCCTTGATGGCCAAGAAATAGGGGGGCCAAGATGTCATCCATTCAAATACAGAACGTTACCAAACGCTTTGGCGACTTCACCGCCGTTGACGATATCTCCATCGACATCGAGGAAGGCGAGTTCGTCGCGCTGCTGGGGCCTTCGGGCTGCGGCAAGACGACAACGATGAACATGATCGCCGGGCTGGAGGACGTCACCGAAGGGGCAATCCGTTTCGACGGTCAGGACCTGAGCCGCATCCGCATCCAGGATCGCAATATCGGCTTCGTGTTCCAGAACTATGCGATTTTCACCCATCTCAGCGTTTACAAAAACCTGTCCTACGGGCTGGAGGTCAAGAAGGTCGACCGCTCCGAGATCGACCGGCGCGTCAGGGCCATGGCCGACCGGATGAGCATCGCGCACAGGCTCGATCAGCCTGCCTCCAGCCTTTCGGTGAACGAGATGCAGAAGCTCGCCATCGGGCGCTCGGCCATCGTGGAGCCGCGGATTTTCCTGCTGGACGAGCCGCTCTCCAACCTCGACGCAGGCTTCCGCGCCTACATGCGGGCCGAGCTGAAGGTGCTGCAACACGAGTTCGGCCAGACGATGATCTACGTTACCCATGACCAGATCGAAGCGATGAGCCTTGCCGACAAAATCGCGATCATCGACCAGGGCAAGCTGATGCAATACGGCGCGCCGCTGGACATCTACAACGATCCGCAAAACCGCTTCGTCGCCAATTTTGTCGGCAGCCCGCGCATGAACCTTGTTGACGGCGAGTTGCGGGAAGAGCGCGGGGAACTGCACCTGATGCTGCATGGCGGGGCCGAGATCCCGCTTGCCGGGAAGGTGCGGGCGGATTTCACCAGCGATGCCAGGGTTCACAGCGGATCTTTCGGGATCCGCCCGCAGGACATCTATTTCGGTGACCAGCGTTGCCCGACCGACATCACGATGCACGGCAAGGTCGAGGTTCTGGAACGGGTGGGGCCAAAGCGGCTCGCATACCTCCAGGTTCAGGAAACCATGTTCCTCGCATTCGACGATCAAGCACAACTGGAGGTGGGCGATGACGTTCCGTTCTTCCTGCCCTCCGATGCAAGCATGGCCTTTGACCTAGACTCGGGCCGACGGCTGGGAGGCCGCTGAACCATGACGGCGATTGAAATCACAAACGCGGTGAAGACCTATCCTGAATTCACGCTCGGCCCAATCAGCATGACGGTGGAGCAGGGAGAATTCTTCGGCATCTTCGGGCCGCCATCGACCGGCAAGACCTCAATCCTCAAGCTGATCCTGGGCCTGTTGCAACCGGATGAAGGGCAAGTAGTGCTATCGGGTCGCGATGGTGCGGGTATGGATGTCGCCGAGCGCGGCATTTCCATGGTGTTCCAGAACCTCGCGCTTTTTCCGCATATGACAGGACGCGAGAACATCATCTTCCCGCTCAGGGAACGCGGCGCATCGGAGCGCGAGATTGCAGAACGGCTGGATTTCGTATCCGAGGTTCTTCATGTCAGTCACATCCTGCACAAGAACCCCGCGCAGATGTCGGGCGGCGAACGCCAGCGGATCGCGCTTGGCCGGGCTTTTGCGGCGGATAGCCGGGCCATGCTTCTGGACGAACCGATTGCCGCGCTCGATGCGCGTCTTCGCGAAGAGATGCGGGTGGAACTGAAGCGGCTGCAACGGGAAAACAACCAGACATTCGTCTATGTCAGTCATGACGAGGAGGAGGTCATGGCGATCTCGGATCGGGTGGCGGTCGTCATCGACGGAAAGATCGCGCAAATCGGCACACCTGACGAGGTCTACAGCCGGCCCGGCTCGCTTGCCGTCGCCAAGGTCATCGGATCACCGCCGATGAATCTTTTCCAAGGGTACTTCGATGAACGCGGTGCGCAGTTCAAAGCCGATATCCTGCCTGAAAGCGTTGCAATCAGCGGCGCGCCCCCAAAGGGCAGAGAAGGTACGCTCGGCGTCAGGCCAGAGGACATCTGGCTTGGCGAGAGCGACGGAAACCCAAGCTTCGAGGTGACGGTTTCCTCAGTCGAACCGCTCGGCAGCTATACCATCATCAACGCGATGCTGGGCGAGCAGATCCTGAAGATCCGCACGCCGGGCCAGGTGATCCTGAAAGAGGGCTGCGCTCAACGCGTCAGCCTGGACTCCCGGCATCTCCACCTGTTCGATGAAACGGGACAGAGGATCTAGCAATCGCGGCAGGGTGCCTGAACGACAAGGGAGTGGGGGAGCAGAAGACGTTACTCTTGCGTCCGTCGCGGTCAAGGCATGGCTTTCAGCTTGCCCCGGCACGGGCGTAAAGATGTTCGGCGGCAAAGGAAAGGTCGTGGCAGAGGAAATTGCTTTGAGCTGATCTGTCCTGTCATGACCGTCCGTCGCAATGATTTGCGGGTCTCCCCATGCCACAGCAGACCCCCGCCAGAAAGTCCGGGCAAACAGAAATCCTTCTGCAAGAGGTGTCGATAGCTGGCCTCCCCATACAGCCGGATTGACCGGACAGCGAGTCGCTGCGCAATGCCCTGCCCCCTAATTCGATTCGGATTCGGCGGAAATTCACCTGGTCGCTTTCAGTGTCGGAAACAGTAGTTTTTTACTGTTTCGAGGCCAGAAACCCATTTGGCCGCAGACATATACCAAAGTATTAAAAAACGCGCCAAACGATATTAAAATTTTCAAACGATCCAAATCTTATACACAAGTACACTTCTACGGGTCGTGCCACCATGCAATCTTAATTGCGTTGGGGGAATTAACTACCACTTAGGGGGTAATACGATGAACAAACTTACTACTTTCATGACGTCCGAAGACGGAGCAACCGCAATCGAATATGGCCTGATCGGGTCGTTGATTGCCGTTGCCATCGTTGGCATCCTGGGCACTGTGGGAACGGATCTGACCACCGCTTTCACAGCCATCAGCACCGCTCTGCAATAATCTTGCGGATCGCCATTCGGGCTTTCGTGAAACAAAAAAATGCGAGGCCACCCATTTTTTGGCGTGGCCTCGCAATCCGGTTGGGGCATTCGGATCAGAAGGTACGTAATCATTTCCCAAAAGGCCCATAATAATGTTTGGCAAGAAGAATTCCAACTCATCAACTTCCGGTTTCGGAATGCCCAATGGGGTATTTCAAGAAACTACACCGTCCGCCAGTGGGTTTGATATCCTCGATTCGAGTGCGGAAGACGATGCAAGTCTCGAACAGGAAGACGCCTATCGCGATCTGCGCCGACTGGTGTTTTCCCGGCTGATCGAAGAACTCGACGCCGCGCGGTTGCTGCGCGGGGGGATTACGCAGGGGCGCGCATTGATTGCCGCCGCGCTGGACGAGATCATCATCAGCGACAAACTGAAGGTATCCGCCGCAGAGGAAGAGCGGCTGCTGAACGAAATCAGCGATGACATGCTCGGCTTCGGGCCGCTGGAACGGTTTCTAACCCAGGGCAACATCACCGAGATCATGGTGAACGGCACCGAGCCGATCTATGTCGAGATCGACGGCGTGCTGCGCAAGACCGATGTCCGGTTCCGGGATACCAACCAGTTGCTGAACGTCTGCCAGAGCATGGTCAGCCTGGTGGGCCGCCGCGTCGATGAGGCCAGCCCGATCTGTGACGCCCGCCTGAAGGATGGATCGCGCGTGAACGTGATCATTCCACCCGTCAGCATCAACGGGCCGTCCCTGACCATCCGGCTGTTTCGGCAGGATGTTCTGACGGTCGATCAGATGGTCAACCGCGGCGTCATTTCCGCGGGCGGGGCCGAATTGCTGCGCATCCTCGCCCGGTGCCGCTGCAACATCCTGATCATTGGCGGAACAGGGTCGGGCAAGACCACGATGCTGAATGCCCTGACCGGATATATCGAGGAACACGAGCGCATCGTCACCTGCGAGGATACCGCCGAGCTGCGCTTGCAGCAGCCGCATGTGGTACGTCTGGAAACCCGTCCGCCGAATGTCGAGGGCAAAGGGCAGATCCCAATGCGGGATCTGGTCAGGAACTGCCTGCGCATGCGGCCAGACCGCATCATCGTGGGCGAGGTCCGGGGACCGGAAGCTTTCGACCTGCTTCAGGCCATGAATACCGGGCATGACGGTTCCATGAGCACATTGCACGCAAACTCCCCCGAAGATGCCATGTCCAGAATGACCGCGCTTGTGACCATGGGGTTCAGCTCGCTTGGGCCTGACATCATTCAGGAAATGTTCCAGCGGTCGATTGACGTCATCATTCACGTGGAGCGCCATCGCGATGGCAGTCGCCGCATCACCCATGTGACCGAAGTGCTCGACGAAGGGCCACAGGAACAGCGCCTGCGCAATCTGATCGTGTTCAGGACCGATGGCGAACAGGTCGGGGACAAGATCGTCGGTCAGCATCGGGCACTTGCGTATCCGGTCGGGGAAATCCTCAGGCGCAGCGAACAATATGGCGAGACCCGAAACCTGATGCGCGCCCTCGCGCGGGACGGGCTGCAAGTTCATGAGGATATGGCCCATGCCGGTTGAACAGGGTCTGACCAGTATTCTCGCGGCGCTGCGGCCCGATCTGGCCTATGTCGCCGGGGTGATCGCGATCTGTGCCCTGGCCCTTTTCATCCTGCATGAACGGATCAACCCCGCGCGGAAATATCGGCGGCGGCTTGACGCACTCGGTGTCCAGCCAGCAGGTGCCGCCGCGGGCAAAGCATCCCAGATGTCGGACGCCGCCGGTCGCCCGCGCGGACCGCAATCCAGATATCGCGAACGGATGCTGCGGATGTCTGCGCTGAAGGATCCGGACTTTCGGCGATATCTGGGCCTCGGCATCATCGTCTTTCCCCTTGTCACCCTCACGATGCTGTTCGTAGGCGGCTCGTGGATTGCCGCTTCGATGATCGGGGGTGCGTTCGCATTGGGCGGCGCGTGGCTCTATCGCGGGCAACTTCGGTCCCGGCGCCGGGCTCTCATTGCCGCCGAATTTCCCGCCGCGATCGACACCATGGTACGCAGTCTGCGCTCGGGTCTGACCTTGACGGACACGTTTCGACTGATTGCGGAGGAAGCCTCGCCCGCCATAGCCGCCGAGTTTCGCCGGATCGAGATGGAACGGGAAATCGGCCTTTCGGTTCCGGAAGTCATGACCCGGTTCGCAGAGCGGATGCCGTTGCAGGAAATCAAGTATTTCGTGACCATCGTGAACCTTCAAAGCGTAACCGGTTCGTCCCTTGCAGACACGCTGAACACACTGAGCGAGACGTTGCGCCAACGCCGGATACTGAAAGATAAGATCATCAGCATGACGGCGGATGCACGCTCTTCGGCGCTGATCATCGGCGCCCTGCCCTTCATTGTCATCGCGGCGCTGCTGTTCCTGAACCCCGACTACCTAAGCGTGTTCTACACCACCGTGTCGGGCAAGCTGATCATCTCGGGGGCTGCCATCTACATGTGCCTTGGGTTCTTCATCATGAAGGAAATGGTGAAATTCGATGCCTGATTATGCAACCCTGCAAGAGCTGTTCTTCTCCGATCTGGTTCTGATCGTTCTCGTGCTCGTGACCTATGTCTCGGCCATTCTGATCATCTTCTGGCCCGCCCTGTTTGCGAATACGCTTCATGCGCGCATGAAGGATCTTGCGGGGACACTGCCCTTGACAGATCGGAACGGAACAGGGCCCGCGGCGGCATCGGAGTCCCGCCAGATGACTCCGCCCCTGAAAACCCGCCTGAACCGACGGCTGGCCCGATATGCGGCCAGTTCGTTCGCGAGTCTGAAAAAGGACCTTCACAATGCGGGGCTCCGATCCCCGCGTGCCGCGTCGATCTTCGTCATCGCCAAGGTGACGATACCGTTCATCGCCATGCTGCTGGCATGGGGTTTTCTGAATGCAACGATCATGGCACAGCGCCCGCCGGCGGCCGTCATCCTGGCAAGCCTGCTGTGCGGGGTGGCCGCGATCTGGGCCCCTGATCTGGCCTTGAAGAACCTCAGGATTCGGTACCAGGACAAGATCCGGCGCGACTGGCCCGATGCACTTGACCTGATTTATCTCTGCGTCGATGCCGGTCTTGGACTGGAGGCCGCGTTGTCGAAGGTCGCGCGGGACATTTCCACCAGCGCGCCGGAATTGGCGCAGGAATTCACCTTGACGGTGGCCGAGCTGGCCTTTCTTCAGAACCGCCGCGATGCGCTTGAAAACATGGGGCGCCGGATCAACATTCCCGCTGTGCGCGAGGCCACGCGCGCCATCTCTCAGGCGCAATTCTACGGGATGCCGCTAAGCTCCACCCTGCGCAACCTGTCCGAAGAAAGCCGTCGCCTGCGCATTGCAGCGGCCGAAAAGAAGGCAGCCACCCTGCCCTCGCGGCTGCGGGTGCCGCTGATCCTGTTTCTGATTCCTGTCCTGTTCATCGTAATCCTTGCGCCCGCGGCAATCGACATCCTCGATCTTCAATAGGCTCTGCTCATTCCACCAGAAAGATCACGCTGTTGTTTCCGCCCGATCCCGGACCGCCCCCGGTGCCTGCGTAGAGGCTGGGATCGAAGGCCGAGTCCTCGCACAGGACATCAATGCGCGAATTTCCCTGCATCTGGAACCTCTGCGCCGCGAACAGAAAGCAGCCGTCAATGGACCGACCACCCCCGATTTCGATCTCCGCCTCGGGCAGCAGGATAATCCCCGTCCATTCGCCGGCCTCGAACGTGTATTCCTCGTCATCGCCGTCATTCAGCATCACGACATCCTGAAAGATGGATCCTTCGAAACCGGTCAATCCCCGCAAGCTGGCGTCGGTGCCACTGTGAAAATCGAGCTCGCCACCATCGACAAGGTAGAACATGACCCCCGCCTCACCATTCAGAACCGTGTTGTTCCGGGTGCGCAGCTCTGCATCATCGACGATGTAGATCCCCGGCATCAGGGTGATTTCATCGCTCAGGGTCACGTCACGGTCAAACCGCATCATGGGAATCCCACTAGGATGCCCGACGTCTTCCGGCGTCAGCACCCCGCCCCGAATTGTCCGGTCGCCACGATATCTGGGTACTTCGTCGACGAAGTCGCGCAGGCTGTCCTCTTCGCGCTCGACGATCTGCTGTAGACGCTCGGGAAGATCTCCATTCAGCGGTGCATCCGTCACGATGGACCCGCAGCCAAGGTCGGAAACGCGCTCGGCGTCCCGGTCGTCCACCTCATCGGCCCGGACCGAAAGGCAGGCAGCGCTGATTTCGGCGCTGCCAGAGATATCCAACCCGTCATCATTGCGGGAATGCACTTCGATCGCGCAATCGGGCATGTCGATCACCGACCCGCCGTCCAGTTCCAAGGTGCTGTCATTCCGACTGTCGAGCACCAGCAGGCATGCGGCGGCGGCGTCTCCGACAACGATATCCGCGACGGCCCGTGCCCGGATCGTGACATCGCTGTCGGAAAAGAGCCGGGTGAAATAGCGCGGGTGCTGAACCGAAATCTCGACCGCGACCCCGGTTTGGCTGATGAATTCGACATCGACCACGGCGGTATCACGGGACAAGCCGCTGCCGAATGCGACCTGCTCGGCCCGGTCGACCGCATCCTCTTCATCATCCATCAGCGACAGGTTGACCGCGGCGGAAAACGCGGCCATGTCGGCGGCGTTTTGCGTTTGCCGCTCCAGCATGAGCCATGTTGACACCTCCACCCCGAAGGCAATGCCACCGATCAGGAAGGGCATTACCAAGGCAAACGTCGTGGTCATCGACCCACGTTCATCCTGCACGAACCGCGATTGCCGGAACGCCATATTACCGGCTTTGCGGCGGGGACTTTCGAGACAAGTGGGTTCGCCGCACTGAATCATCGCAGAATCCGCGTGGCGGTCAGGGTGATCGTTTCATCCAGGATCATCGGCACACGCAATTGGTGCGGGTAGCTCAGGACAAGTGTTGTTTCCCCGTTGTTGCTGACCAGCCGCCGGTCCAACGCGGCGCGATCTATGAAGATGGCGACGGCATTCAGCGCCTCGTCCATGGCCGCGTCCATGAAAGCCGTGTCGATGGCCACACTGTCCAGCCGGATCGCCGCCGCCCGCGCGATTTCATCGGCAAGGTAGTCGAGCGTGGTCTTGTTGTAGAACGCCCTGCCGATCTCGAAAATCCCGAAGAAAAGCGGAATGGCAAGCAGGCCGACCAGCGCAAACTCCACTGACACCGCGGCCTTCTCGGACCGGCTGAAGGCCTGAACCGCGATCAGCGGTTTGCGCGGGCCGCGCGTCCTGACGCAGGGATCATCAATCATCGTCCGCGCTCCATGTCAGGGGCACCTCAAGCTCCAGCGCCACCTCGATATCCATCCCGAGACGATCCCCGAGCACGATGCTTCGGAAAGGAAGACCCGCCGCGAATACGAACACGGCAGAAGGCTCACGCCCCCGTCCGCAGGAGTCCCGTCGGTCGACCGATCTTGTCCCGCAACGCCAGTCGATCACCGGCTCGTTGACCAAAAGCTCCGACATTCTGCCCGTGGCGAGCGTGTCTTCCGCCGTCTCAAGGGCGCGTTCGACTTCTGACAGGCTGCCACCGGCCATGGCGGTTTGCGCCCCCACCCGCAGGATATGCTGCATCACCATGCGCTGATTGACCGCGAGGGCCAGATCCGCCGCCGAAAGCAGCATCAGGATCAGCAGTGGTGCAATCAGCGCAAACTCGACAGCACCGGCGCCCCGTTCCGACCTCCAGAATCCGCCTGTCCGCGCTACCACCATTTCCATAGCCTGGACGCCACTTTATCCCAGATGCTGCGATCATCGCCGATGTTCAACTCGCCGTTTACCGCCTTTGCGATCTTGAGAAGGCTGCGGGAAATCTGGGCACCTTCATCGCATTCGAAGACAGACCGCCCAACAGCCTGGGACTTTCTAACCAGCTTGTGGTTGTAGGGCACGTCCATCACCGTGTTCAGGCGCAGGAAGTCCTGAAACTCGGAGGTCTTGATATGTTTTTCCCTGCCGCCGCGCAGCTTGTTGATCACAAGGGTGGGTGCCTCCTTGTCGGGCCTTGCCGCGCGGACCGCGTGCACCAGATGCCCCGCATCGCGAAAGCCGCGCAGTGTGGGTTCGGCGGTGATGACCACGGTATCGACCCGCTGGATGATGGTCCGCATCCTGCGGGACCAGATCGGCGGAAGATCCAGCACCACGTGCTGGCGCAGCGCATTCGGAAGGTTCAGGATGGCGCGAATGGCGTTGATTGGCAGTTCGCTGCGATTGTCCATGCGCGCATCCACCGTCAGCAAACGCAGCCGGTCATGCATCACGGTGGAAATCCGCTCGATCAGGATATCATCCAGCTTGCTGCCCCGCCTGAGGATATCGGTCAGGGAGTAGGTGCTTTTGGCGTTGAAATTCAGGCCGACAGTCCCGAATTGCGGATCGAGATCCACCAGCAGCACATCCGTGGACATGGCGCGCGACATGGTGGCGGCGACGTTCTGCGCGATCATGGACGACCCCGCCCCGCGAGACCCGATGAACGCGGTTATCTTCCCAAGCCGGACATCGGACCAGTCCGCGTAGATTTCCTTGATCGTTTCGATGACCTGCCTGGCTCTGAGCGGCGATACCAGCAGATCGCTGACACCGATCTTCACAACGCTCCGATAGAAATCCGCCGAATAGGTGGATCTTGCGCCAAGAAGAATGACCCGCGTTCCCGCTTCGCAATGGACGCTGAGCGTTTCGAGCTTGCGCAGCAAGACAGCCGGATCATCGCCGCTTTCGACGATCAGAAGATCGGGGGATTTCTCTTCCGTGAAGGCATGGATCGCGGTGTCGAGATCGCCGGTGCGGATCTTCCATCTTGTCCGGTTGAGCGAAATGTCACCCTTGGCGCGGTTGAGTTCCCGGATCGCCTGTTCGGACCTTGCAAAGGCCCCGATCCGAAGCGCGGGCAGAAGCGCGTTTTCGGGGGCCGTGGCCGACCTGATCGTTTCCGGAAAATCTGATGGATCGAGCTGTTTGTTCATCGCATTTCGAAGCTGACGACGCCCCCCCGGTTGACGCGAATGATCGGGCTGTTCACTGGTGCCGGTCCCGCGATTTCATCGGCAGACCTCAGTGCAAGCCGCAACCGCCCGTCCTCTTCCGCGGCCGATACACGGCCGATCTGGTCGGGCGACAGTTCCAGCGTCGCGTTTCTTTCATTCGGCGGTTCGTCCTCCGAAAGCTCTTCCCGCTGGCCGAACTCGGTCATGTCGTCCAGCGCAAGAACCCGGACATTGGCGGCAATGATCATGCTTGCCGCGGTCTCGGAGTCCTGGGGGTAGAACGTGTAGACCACATCGACCCGATCACCGGGCATGATCAGCCCCCCGGCCATGGCCTCCTGGTCGATCAGAACGGAGAAGGCCCGCATCCCCGGCAGCAGCCTGCCAGACAGGCTGCGTTCGGACATGTCGCGCAGGTCTTGCAACAGGATCGGGTCGCCCGCGGCGATGTCGCGCGCGGCGATCCGGCCGATCAATTCATCGACCGACACGGATGCATCGCCGTCGAGGATAAAATCAGGTGACACGGACTCAATGGGCATGCGCACCCATCCGAGATCGGACGCGGACAGTTGATACCCCGATTGAATGGCCCGCGAAGCAACTGCAACACTCACTCTCGCCCGTTCCACTTCGGGTTCCGCGCGCGCAATTTGCAGGTTCTGGTTTGAGGCAATTCCCTCTGCCACAGCGTCATTGTCCAATGCATGGCGCAATGCGGCGCTGCCGCTGGTCAAAAAGATGATGAGGAGAAAAGCTCGTATCATTTCATTCTCTTTTCAGCATTCGCACTTGGGTCTTGCGGCTATCTTTATCTTCAGTAAAACCCTGCTGGCTGAATGCAGCCTGTCGTCAGGGCAGGCATTGTGGTGTCTCCACTGACAAATTCGCTATTTCATTCGAAGAAAATATCTCTGCGGCCACGATTGCCGCAATGGCTGCTTTTGGACCGGAACAATACCATAATTATGTCTCACAGCTCTTTCGTATATAAAAGGCTCTTCCCATGCTCGGCGTACAATTGGAGAATGATCGCAATGCTTCCGCTTCCTCAATAATGCATCAATATGACTTTCATCATTTCGATATCGGAAACAATAAACCCCGGCTCACGGCCATATCGCCATTGACGCCGATAGAGGAACAGACTGTTCCAATCCACGCGCATAGACTGCCCGCCTGACGCATTCAGCCCTTTTGCTGTCCTCAAGGCTTGCGCTTGACAGCACGCCTTCAAACCGGTCTTCCATTGCCGAAACGGTTTCTCGCCGCGCCTTCCCGGTGTCGCGCCACGTACCAAGGCGACCGTCACTCGCGCCATGACAGGACAGACGATATGATCCAGGACACCCCCGCCCTTCTCGACGCAATCCGCGCGCGCTTTGCCCATGTGGACAGCTGTCCCTTTCAGGGCCCGCGCATCTTTTTCGAAAATGCAGGCGGCGCGCTGACCCTCAACTCGGTGGTTCAGACCTCGGCCAAGTTCGCCGCCCTGCCCGATAATCCGGGCCGGATCAACCCCGCCGGTCAAGGTTTGCAGGCGATCATCGACAAGGCCAAGGCCGATCTCGCAGTGTTCATGAACGCGCCGGGGGGACAGTTCTTTGCCGGTGAAAGCGGCACCGAGCTACTGTTCCGCCTGATCCGCACGGCTTGCGTGAATGCGCCCAAGGGGGCCAAGGTCATCGGGTCGTCCATCGAACATCCCGCCAGCCGCAGCGCCGCGCGCCGTTGGGCTGAAATTGCCGGGCTGACATATGTGAACGTCCCCCATGACAACGCAACGGGCCGCACCACGCCCGAGGACTATGCCGCCCGGATGACGCCCGATGTCGCCGTTGCCACGATCCTTCACGGCTCTCCGGTCACTGGCATGGCGATGGATGTGGCGGGGATCTCGGCTGCGATCCGCGCCGTGTCGCCCGACTGCCTGATCATCGTCGATGGCATTCAGCACGCCGCCCATGGTCAGCTCGACCTGGGTGCCTATGATGTCGATGGCTACGCGATCTCGCCCTACAAGGTGTTTTCCCGCCACGGCTATGGCATCGCCTGGATTTCGGACCGGTTCGGCAAAATGCCCCATGACATGCTGATCGACGCTCCTGCAACGGGGTGGGAATTCGGCACCCGCGATGCGGGCAGCTATGCCACCATGTCGGATGTCATCGACTATTTCGACTGGTTGGGCGGCGAGGTGTCGGACGCGACAGACCGGCGTGACCGGATCGAAGCGGCGGGCCGCGCCATTCACGACTACGAAACCCATCTGACCAACGCGATGATCAACGGCACCGGCAATCTGCCCGGACTGCGGGATATGGACCACATCACGATCCTTGCAGGCGCAGACAACCCGGCGCGCGAGGGGCTGGTGTCGATCGTGGTCGCGGGCCATGCGTCCGAGGATGTGGTCGAAGCACTCAACCAGCAGGGCATCCGCACCCATACGCGCAAGGCCGATCACTACAGCGGCAATGTGCTGACCCCTCTGGGCCTGACCGACTGCATCCGCGTGTCGCTGTGCCACTACAATACCGAGGGCGAGGTCGCAGAGCTTC
The DNA here is from genome assembly GCF_001879695.1 of Nioella sediminis. Classification (GTDB taxonomy): domain Bacteria; phylum Pseudomonadota; class Alphaproteobacteria; order Rhodobacterales; family Rhodobacteraceae; genus Nioella; species Nioella sediminis. The sequence continues at coordinate 7,739 of NZ_MNBL01000047.1, read as the reverse complement.
TGGCCGCGCTGAAGGACATGGCGCCCGAGGGCTGAGGGCTGAGGGCTGAGGGCTAGCGTTTCAGCAGATTGTCCACCAAGCCGCCCAGATGCGCAAAGTCATCAAAGGCGGCCGCATGGGGCAGCTTGTTCACGGGCGTCTTGCGATAACCTTCGGTGAACAGCAGGAAGGGCACACCGAGCCGCTCGGCGGTCTCGGCATCCACCTCGCTGTCGCCCACATAGACCATCGGCCCTTGCCCAAGCGCCTCGAACGCAGCCTCCAACGGGGCGGGGTCGGGTTTCTTGACGATCAGGCTGTCGCCGCCAATGACAGCCCCGAACCAACCATCCAGGTCCAGATGCGCCAGAACCGCCAGCGCGGGCTTGATCGGCTTGTTGGTGCAGATCCCCAACCGGTGCCCTGCCGCCTGCAGACCTGACAGTGCCGCTGCCACGCCGGGATAGGGATGGGTGCGCCCCACGGCCCGGTCATAGCGCGCGATAAAGGCGTCATGCATCCGCTCCTGCGCAGCGTCCGGCAGCCCGCGCGCGCAGCGCATCCGCGCCACGAAAACCGCAGCGCCGTTGCCAACGAAACGACGGGCCTCCTCCAGCGTGATCGGCGCGCAGCCTTCCAGGGCCAGCACCTCATTGGCGATGGCGTGAATATCGGGCGCGCTGTCGATGAGCGTGCCGTCGAGGTCGAAGACAATGCGGGCCGAAACGGAAGGCGTGGTCATGCCCCCCGCATCTCAGACGGCGCGGGCGGGGTCAATGGGCGTCAGCCGTCCTGCACGAAGCGATAGGCCCCGTCCATGCGCTCTGCCCGGCCTATGCCACCGCCGGGCAGGTGGAAGCCCACAACCGTCATGTCATCGGCCACGATCCGATCCAGCAGCGTCAGCCGGGTTTCGGCCGCCATGGCCTGATCCTGATCCGACCCCGACAGCAGCCCCGGTGCCTCGAACCCCACGTGATGGTTGCCGATGGCATCTCCCAGGATCATTGCATTGCCCACGGCAAAGGACATGTGCCCCGGCGTATGTCCGGGCGTCAGCACGGCGGTGACACCGGGCAAGACCTCGTTGCCGTCATCGAAGCTTTCGACCATGTCCCCCAGGATCTCCAACCGCCGCGCGGCACCTATGGCAAAGGCCTGGCGTGCCGCGCCGATGCTGTTCACCGTCTCTGGATCGCGCCAATAGGCCAATTCGCCCGCACCCATGTAATGGCGGGCATTGTAGAACATCGCCTCGTCGAAATCATCCAGCGCGCCCCAGAGATGATCGGGATGGGCATGGGTGAACACCACATCCGTGACATCCGCGGGATCGACCCCAAGCGCAAAAAGCGCGTCCGGCAATTCCCCCACCGACGGCTGAAAGGCCAGTCCGGACCCTGCATCGAACAAAACCACCCGCCCCTGCCCGCGCAGCAAGGTCACATTGCAGGGCGGCGTCAGCGGCTCGCCCGGCGCAATCCCGTTGCGCGCAAGGATCGGTGCAACCTCATCGGCCGGCATCGGCCCAAGGATGAAATCCGCCGGCAGCATCAGATTGCCATCGCTCAGCGTGTCGAGCTGCCAATCCCCGATCTGCATGGACGCATGCAGCCAACGCGGCATTGCCATCGCCGCTCCAAGGCCCGCCGCCCCCGCCATCAGCATCCGCCGCGTGATCCCGCTCATTGACCGTTCTCCTGTTCCATCTGGGCTTTAGCCCTTTCATCTTGGCAAAAATACCTCAGGGGGTGCGGGGGAGGATCCCCCGCGGATCGACGCGCAATGCGCGGCGATCCTCCGCTATCCGATCACGCCACGACCCGCGCCAGGGCGCATTGGCTCCAAAGATCGTGCAGCGCCTCCGCCAGCCGGTCGACCTCCGCGTCCGAATGCAGCGGCGAGGGGGTGAAACGCAACCGCTCCTCGCCCTTGGCCACGGTCGGATAGTTGATCGGCTGCACGTAGATCCCGTAGCGGTCCAGCAGGATATCGGACAGCCATTTGCACTTGACCGGATCCTTGACCATGACCGGCACGATATGGCTCGGGTTGGGCTGGTGCGGAATGCCCATGGCATCCAGACGCGCCCTGAGCCGCGCCACCTGTTTTTGCTGCGCCGCCCGCAACCGCGCGCCTTCGAACCCTTTCAGAACCCGGATCGACTCCGTCGCCGCCGCGGCAATCGCGGGCGGCAGGGCGGTGGTGAAGATAAATCCGCTGGCAAAGCTGCGGATGAAATCGACCAGCGGGGCCGACCCGGTGACATAGCCGCCCACCACGCCGAAGGCCTTGCCAAGCGTGCCCTCGATCAACGTGACCCGATCCATCAGCCCTTCACGCTCGGCAATCCCGCCGCCGCGAGGGCCGTAGAGACCAACTGCATGAACCTCGTCGAGATAGGTCATCGCGCCATGCCGCTCGGACACGTCGAGGATCTCGGCAATCGGCGCGATATCGCCATCCATGGAATAGACGCTTTCGAAGGCCACGATCTTGGGCGCATCGGGATCGAGCGCCGACAACCGCCGGTCCAGATCTTCTACATCATTGTGCCGCCAGATCTGTTTGTCGCAACGGGCATGGCGGATGCCTTCGATCATCGAGGCATGGTTCAGGCTGTCGGACAGGATCGTGCAGCCTGGCAGCCGCGAACCGAGCGTCCCCAAGGAAGCCCAGTTCGACACGTAACCGGACGTGAACAGAAGCGCCGCCTCCTTGCCATGCAGGTCGGCCAGTTCGCGCTCCAGCATCACATGGGCGTGGGTGGTGCCCGAAATATTGCGCGTCCCCCCTGCCCCTGCGCCGCAGGCGTCAACGGTCTCGTGCATGGCTTGCAACACGCGCGGGTGCTGGCCCATGCCCAGATAATCATTGCCGCACCACACGGTGACCTCATCGGCCCCCGCCCCGTGGTTCTTCGCCAGAGGAAACGCCCCGCAGCGACGTTCCAGTTCCGCGAAGATGCGGTAGTTCCCGTCGTCCTTCAGGGCGTCAAGCTGCGCCCTGAAGATGCTGTCGTAGCGGTCAGATGTCATTGACCGGCTGCCTCGCGCGCCAGTTCATCCAGCAAGGCCATCACCGGGGCCATCGACTCCTCGGGCATCGCCCGATAACCGATCATCACCTCGCCTTCCATGCTGGCAATGAAGATGCCATAGGGGCAATTGGCGATGTTCATCGGGTCGGCCTCCATCACCTGGCGCGACACGACGGCCGAGCAGAACAGGTAGATATCCGCCTCGTCGAACAGCACCACGTCGCTGCCGGTATCTTCGCGGGTGCGTTCCAGCATCTCGCCCACATGGCTCGTGTAGTCGATCACCAGACCCCGGCCCACGATGGCGCTTTCCACGCCAAAGGCCGCATCCTCGAAACTGCCGTCGAAAGGATAGGTCACGGCCTGCTGCGCCAATGCGCCGGTCGCGGTGGCCGCTACCAGGGCGGCTGCAAGTGCAAACTGTTTCATCGTCTGATCCTTTCGTGGTTCATGAAGTGGCCCCGCAGCACCCTGCCGCGAGGCCGAATGGTTCCATCAGCCGAACATGTCGGAGGTGATGGAGTCATACCAGCCAAGCGACTCGCGGTAGGTTTCCGCCCGCACTTCGTCGCTTTCGCCAAGCTGGCTGACGAAGGTATCGACCGCCTCGATCCGGTCCTCGCCCGCCTGGTAGGTCGCCCCCACCTTGATGCCGTCATCGGTGGTGATCAGCGACCAGCAGGTGTTCGAGAAACGCGCCGGGAACAGGCGGCTGTCGGTCAGCGCATGGCGCACGGCCATCGCGGCCACCTTGGCCTGACTGTTGGCGGCAAAGCCCGATTTCGGCATCGCCCCCTGGCGCGCGGAGTCGCCCAGGACATGAATGTTTTCATCCATCACCGACTGCATGGTGGCGGGCATCACCGTGGCCCAATCGCTTTCGGTCAGGGCCGCGTCTTGCAGGATGCTGCCCGCCTGCATCGCCGGGATGACATTGCAGACATCGACCGCCTCGACCTGCCCGTCGACGACCACTTCCATGCTCTCGGGGCGCACTTCCACGTTGCCGCCGCCGAAATCGGGGCCGATCCGTTCGATCATCCCCGGATAGTGGCGGGCCCATCCGTCTTCGAACAGCGCCTGTTTCGAGAAGCTTTCCTTCGGGTCGAGGATCAGGATCCGCGCCGTCGGGTTGTTCTGGCTGAGGTAATGCGCGACCATCGAGACCCGCTCATAGGGCCCCGGCGGACAGCGATAGGGGTTGGGCGGCGCGACCATGGCGAAGGTGCCGCCCTCGCGCATGTTTTCCAGCTGCGCGCGCAGCAGCTCGGTCTGCGATCCCGCCTTGTATGCATGGGGCATCGCATTCTGCGCGGCGGTGGACCAGCCGGGCACGGCGCCCTCCTTGAAGTCGATGCCGGGGCTGACGATCAGCCGGTCATAGGGCACTGATCCACCACCCGCCAGCGCCACGGTGCGCGCATCACGGTCGATGCCGGTGGCCCAGTCATGGACGACGTTGATGCCGTAATCGGCTGCCAGCGTGCCATAGCTGTGGCCGAGCGATTCAATGGTGCGGAAGCCGCCCAGATAGAGGTTCGAGAAGAAGCAGGTGTAGTAGTGGCGCGTTGGCTCGATCAGGGTGACGTCGATCATGCCGTCGCTGTCATTTGCGATGTAGCGCGCGGCGGTCGCCCCGCCTGCCCCGCCGCCGATCACGACCGCGCGCGGTCTGGCCTGGCCAAGTACGGCCGGGGCCGCGAGTGTTCCGGCCAGTGCGGCCGTGGTTCCGAGGAATGTACGTCTGTTGATCATGATACCGGAGCCTCCCTACTCCACTTTTGTCTGCCCGCTCCTCCAAGCGGGCATTGGCCCTACTCCTCCAGTTCGGCGAAATAGGCCGCCAACGAGGCGATTTCCTCGTCGGTCAATCTGGCGGTCACCGTGGTCATCACCTGATGCTCCCGGTGGCCGTCGCGATAATCGTGCAAGGCGAGGATGAAGGCTTCGGGCTCCAGCCCGGTGATCACCGGAATGCCTTCGTCGCTGCCACTGGCGCTATGGCAGGCCACGCATTCGGACGACAGGTATTCCCCGTATTCCACGTCGCCTTCGATCGTAAAGATTTCGGGCGACAGGCGCCCTAGTTCCGAAGAATGTACCACAGGCGCGTCGCCGGTCAGGTAGGCGATCACATCCATTCGGTCCTGAAGGTCCGGCAGGCCCCGAAAGCTCATGCGGGATCCGGGGATGTAGCCGCGCGGATCCTGCAGGAACCCGTCCAGCGTTTCCACGGTCCAGATCAGGCCGCCTTCGCCTGCTTCGCGGATCGCCGGGGAATAGCGGACGCCCTCCAGCGCACCTGCGGTCCGGCCAAGCACCCCGTAGAGATTGGGGCCGGTGCGGGACGGACCGTCCGGCTCTGCCACATGGCAGGAATTGCATTGTCGAAAGAGGACGGCACCGCGTTCGGCGTCGCCCTCTTGCGCCAGGGCCACAGGGGCCCCGGCGAGGGTTGCGAGGATCGGAAGGAGGACCCTGCGCACCATCTTCTTATTCCACCGACCGGAGGTATTCGATGATGGCGTCGCGATCCGCCTCATCCGCCACCCCGCGGAAGGCCATCCGCGTGCCGCGCATATAGGCGCGCGGGTTTTCGAGGAAGGCATGGAGTTCCTCCGGCGTCCAGACCAACCCCTCTTCGGCAGCCGCCTGCATCGGGTTGGAATACCGGAAGCCTTCGACAAGCCCGGCCGGTGCGCCAACGATCCCGGTCAGGATCGGACCGGTGCGGTTCTGCGCCCCGTCGCCCACCTGGTGGCAGCTGGAACACTGCCGGAACAGGCCCTCACCCGCCTCTGCCAGTTCCATATCGATGGCATTCGGGTCTTCGGCCGCTTCCTCGGTCGCGGCTTCTTCCACGGCCTCTGCGCCACCGGATTCCCGCGCTTCACGGGCCGCCGCATCATCGGGCGTCACGTCGAGGATATTGGCACGCATGGTGATTTCCACGCTTTCCGCGCAGTCAGTCATGCAGACCTCGCGCGGGCCCCAAAGCGGGCTTTCCTCGCGGTCATCCATGTAGAACCCGTCGGCATTCGGCATCACGATATCGCCGAAATTCTCGTTCGACAGGACAAAGTCATCCTCGAGCACGATATCGTTCATGTAGAGCAGGAAGGCCGTGATCGCGTAGACCTCGTCATCACTCAGCGACTGCGCGTCGCCGAAGGGCATGGCGCGGTGCACGTAGTCCCACACTGTCGACAGATACGGCCAGTAGGAGCCGATCGTTTTCAGCGGGTCGTCCGACGCAAGCGAGCCATGCCCGCCTGCAAGCGGCGGCCAGCGGCCCGCGCCTTCAGCGAAATCGCCATGGCAGGACGCGCAAAGCTCCAGGAACACGTCTTCACCGTCCAGAACCGACCCGGAGCCAACCGGCAGGCCAAGCCCGTCGGGGCGAATGTCGATATCCCAGGCGGCGACCTCTTCGGGCAATGCCTCGCGGCCCAGGCCATAGGTCTGTGCGCTTGCGGCCGTCCCAAGGGCCGTCAGCGTGGCGGCGGTCAGGAGAAGCTTAAGCGATTTCGACATTTTCAACGCTCCCGTCGGCTGCCACGGCGTAGGTCTGGATGCCGTTATTGTGGTAGATGGAGTTCTCGCCCCGCACTTCGCGCAGCTCGTCCTTTGTGGGCTGGACATAGCCGGTCGAGTCATGGGCGCGGCTCTGGATGATCATCGGCGAGCCGTCCCATTCGAAATCATAGTAGAAGCGATGCAGCGACTTGTCCCAGCTGGGGCCGTCCATGCGGGCCTCGTGCCAGTTGATGCCGCCATCCAGCGTCACATCCACGCGCGGGATGGTGCCGCGACCGGACCAGGCCAGACCGGTCAGCACCATCTGGCCGGGGCCGTGGCTGATCGGCTTTTGCGGGCTGGGGCTGGTGATGACGGACTTGGCGTCCATTTCCCAGGTGAAGCGCCGCGCGCGGCCATCGGCAAAGAGATCGGTGTATTTCGAGGTCTCTTCCCGGTGGTGCCATGGCTGATCGCCCACTTCCAGGCGGCGCAGCCACTTGACCCACATGTTGCCTTCCCAACCGGGCACGACCAGACGCACCGGATAGCCCTGTTCAGGCCGCAGCGCCTCGCCGTTCATCTTGAACGCGACCATGCAGTCATCGAGCGCCTTCTCCATCGGGATCGAGCGGGTCATGGCCGAGGCATCGGCACCTTCGGCCAGCAGCCATTCGCCCTCTGGTTGCACACCGGCCTCTTCCAGCAGGGTACGCAGGCGGACGCCGGTATACATGACGTTGTGGATCATGCCGTGGGTGTACTGGCAACCATTGAGCTGCGCGCCGCGCCATTCCATGCCCGAATTTGCCGCGCATTCGAGGAAATAGGCGCGGTTTTCACGGGGGAAGCGCATGATGTCTTCCAGTGTGAAGACCAGTTCGCGGTCCACAAGACCGTTGATCATCAGCCGGTACTGGGCCGGGTCAATCTCGGCGATACCGCCATGATGGCGTTCAAAGCACAGCCCATTGGGGGTGATGATCCCGTCCAGCTCGTGGATCGGGGTGAAGTTCACCGAGGAGATCGGATCGGCGGTCAGCCATTCCACGTTGCGGCGCACCACATGCGCCTCGTGTTCCGACGGGTAGCCATAGGGCCGCGCATCGACGCCTTCGCCAAGGTAGCGCGCCCAGGGCTGTACCTCGGTGATGGCCGGATCGGGCGCATCTGCCCGCGCTACGGTTCCCGTGATGGCGGCCGC